>CP013703.1:956101-1274802 GCA_001563305.1 methanogenic archaeon mixed culture ISO4-G1 | reverse complement strand
CTGGTTTGCGGTACGTACGAGGTTGATCTCCTCATAGCTCTCTATGCGGAGGTCGTCCAGCGTGTAGTATCTTGCGTGGAGCGCATCGGCGAGCTCCTTCGCGTGATGGTCAGTGTTGAACCTCTTCTCGGTGTCGATGACTATCCACTTGACCGTCGGGAGGTTTACATTCCTGGCCATGTCGAGCGCTTCCTTGAGGGGATCGGTGACCTCGTCGGCCGGATCCAGCGGTACGTTGGCGTCACCGTCGGTGACCAGGACGACGTAGCAGTCGTCGTTGGGCCTCTTCTTTATGTACATCGACATGTAGTCGCACAGGTACTTTATCGCACCCGAAAGGGGGGTTCTCCTTCCAATCGCCAGATCGTCCAGGAGCTTGTATATGACCTCCACCTCCCTGGACGGCTGGAGCAGCATGGTGATGGCCTTCTCGTTGAAGGTCATGAAACCGACACGGTCCTTCTTCACATAGTGCTCCTTGAGAAGCGAGAGGATGGCACCCTTCACCGCGACCATCCTGTTGCGGATGATCAGCGAACCGCTGGTGTCCACGGCGAACAGGAATGTGGAGGAGCTCCTGGATTCCCTGATCTTCTCCCTCATGTCCTGCTTCTCGATGATGAAGGCCATGTCGCTGTCCTTCTCCTCGTGGCGCTTGATCTGATAGGGTGCGCTGGCACGTATCGTGGCATCGAATGCGAGATCGGGATTCCTCTCCTCCGTCATCCTGGAACCGACATACCTGCCGGACCTGTCCTTGGACTTCTGCTGGAACCTCTTACCCTTCGAGGAGCCCTGACCGCGCTTGCCGGCCTCGGTCTGCTCGAAGAGGTCGATGGTCTTGAACGTCTCACCGATCTTGGTGATGACATCCTCGGTCTTGCTGGAATATGATTGGGAATCGTCCGTTCTCGGAATGGCCGCACCGTCTGCGGGGACCTCGTCCCCCTCCTGCTTGACCGGTTCCAGCTCTTCCTGGTTCACGGTCTTGTGGGACATCTTCGTTATGGCGTGGGATTCGGTGTTGAATCCTACCGTTGAATGGACGACCTTCTCCTGTTTGTCCACCCTTCTCCCCCTCAGGACCTTGAGTCTGTGGTTCAGGCAGAGCACAGAGGCCTCGACGATGTCCGATTCCTCTACGGAATCCCTCCCGTCGATGGCGGCCAGGGTCATGGCCACATTCGCCGCAGTGATGTCCCCGCGGTGTCCGTCCACTCCCATCTTGGAGCAGACTTCGGCGACCATCCTGTACAGTTCCTTCGAGGGTTCCCAGTCCTTCAGTTTCTCCTGAGCCCCGACTATCCTGTCGCGGACCTTCTCGTCCTGTGCCCTGTACCTGTCGATGAACTCATCCGGATCGGCATCGAACTCGAAGCTGCGTGCGAGGATTTCCTCCCTGCCCTCCTGGTCGTCGATGGGATCCACGTTCACGCAGATGTCGAAGTGGTCCAGAATGGAAGGGCTGAGATAGGAATCCGTGTTGCCCATGGTAGCGATCAGTACGGTGTCCACGTCGTAGGTTGTGGAGATGTTCTCCCTCTCGACCCTGACGGATCCGTTGATCACCGCATCTATGACACCGGTGATGATCCTGTGCTCGAAAAGGTTGATGTCGTCCATGTACAGGATGTTGTGGTCCCCTCTGTTGAGGAGCCCGTCCTGCATGACGATCTTCCCTTCCTTGACGGCCGATTCGATGTCCAGGCATCCGAACAGCTGTTCGTCGGTGACGTTCAGGGGGATGTTGACTATGCTCTTGCCGGAGATGTATCCGAGCGTACGCGCCACCAGGGTCTTCCCTGTTCCCGGGGGACCCCTGATCAGCACTGCCTTGATACGGGGATTGGCCATGGCGCACATGAGCGCCTTCTTCGTCTGCTCCATCCCGTAGATGGCCGAGAAAGGATAGTAGGCCGGGTTCACATCCCTAGACATATGTCCAGCTCCTTCTCGTCGAAGGTTACGTTGTCGAACGCACGCTTCTTGAGACGGTGCGAGATGACCAGCGGTGCGATGGTGCGGAGGTCCTCCTTGGTGACCTCTGTCCTGCCCTCGAGCGCCGCGTTGGCCTTGGCGGCCCTCATCATTGTGATGTCCGCCCTGTGTCCTTCCATGTTGAAGTGGATGGATGTCGCCACGATGTCGTGGATGATACTCTTGCTGATGTTGACCTTGGGAAGCAGATCCCTTGCGGCCTTGATCTTCTCACGGATGGCATCGATGTCCGCCTGGCAGTCCTCGAGGTATTTCTCGGGGTCCCTGTCGAACTCCATCCTGCGCTCGATGACCTCCATCCTGACATCCACGTCCTTCTCTCCCTCGATGTCGACGCAGAGTCCGAACCTGTCCAGGAGCTGGGGCCTGAGGCTTCCCTCTTCGGGGTTCATGCTCCCGACGAGGACGAATTTGGCGGGGTGGGAGAACGAGACTCCCTCCCTCTCGATGTAGTTGACTCCCATCGCGGCTGAATCCAGGAGAAGGTCGATGATGTGGTCGTCCAGAAGGTTGACCTCGTCCACGTACAGGACGTTACCGTTGGCCTGTGCCAGGACACCGGGCTCGAACTTCTTCTCACCGGTCTTCAGGACATGCTCGAGATCGAGCGTACCGGAGACACGGTCTTCGGTGGCGCTCAGTGGGAGCTCCACGACGGTCATGGGCGCCTCCTCGGTCTTCAGCGTCTCCCCTCTTGCGAGCTTCTCGCGGCACTGGACGCACATCCTCTTGGGGAAGTTGGGGTTGCAGTGGTAGGGACATCCCACGACGGTGGGCCTCGAGGGGAGGATCTGCGCCAGGGACCTGATGGTGGTTGACTTGGCGGTACCTTTCTCTCCCTTGATGAGGACCCCTCCGATTCCCGGGTCCACTATGTTCAGAAGCAAGGCCTTTTTCATCTTTTCCTGTCCAACAACACGGACAAATGGGAACATAATCGAGTCTGAAGACATTTAATCGGCGGTGTGAGGTATTACTTATTTATAATGAATTCGAGAGCCAGCATCTTTAATAATCGGTTGTTTCTCTACCCAATATGGCCAATCAGGACGACGCATCCAAATCCATGACGGATGAGGAGATCAGGGCACTCATGCTCTAGAAGCTCAAGGTCGACGGGACCAACCCCAAATCCTTGGAGGAGATGAAAAAGAACAGGGCGTGCATCGCAGAGATCGATCGCATCCTGGAGCCCTATTCCGACAGGGTCAAGGAACTCGACACGTTCGTGGACACCGAGGGACTGATCAGGTACTTCTGTCTCGATAGTGACGATCCGGACCTTCTTCAGAAGGCCGTAGAGGCGATGTGGAACCGTGCGGGTGCCCTCGAGCATGCAGCGGTATCCGCCGCCAAGGCCGGTGATTTCGAGGAGAAGGCGAAGATGGAGGCCGAGGTCCGCGAAATCAGAAGACTCGTCAACGATACGAACAAGAGGATCATGGAGCTCAACAACAAGAGGTGAGGATTTGGACATTGGGAAGAAGCTGTTCTCCTTCGAGATCAACGACAGTATGGACGATCAGGATTTCCGCCGTATGGGGAAGGCCATCCAGTACCGCAACATGAAGAAGAACACGGTGGTAGTGATGGGCGCGGTGTTCCTCACACTGATACTTTCGCTGTCCATATCGGCATTCTTCCTGCTCCTGTTCATCATCATCGCCCTGGAGGTCGTCGTTTTCAGCGAATACAGCTCCAGGAACATCGCGGCCAAGATCAAGGGCAAACTGCCCATCGAGTACGAATTCTACGAGGATGCGCTCATCGAGTACATGGGCGGCAACTCCAATACGATCATGTACTCCCAGTTCTCCGGAATCAGGGAGGACCAGTACCAGTTCACCATGGTCGGAAAGGAGAGGGAAGTAGTCGTCGTTCCGAAGTCCCTCCTCGATGAGAAATCGAAGGTTCTCATGTCGAAGCTCAGGCGCATTATCGGCGGATGATCGCCGGTTTTCGCCTCTTCTTGGATTAGAGAAATAATTAAATACGGACCTCAAAACGTCCGTTTTTACAGAAAGTATTAAATAATATTCCATTAAAACGGACTAATTTAAGTAGTTAAATTTAAATATCGATGTATCTGACCTATACCATAAATACTAGAGTTTTTAGAATTAAATATTTAAGTATATTCCAATAAAACAGTTAACTTTATAAATTGATAATCAGAAACATATTCATACTGCTAGGGAACGAACAGTAAAGGAGGATAACATATGGTAAGGCATGGAGTTAGGATCCTTGCCGAGGGAAATAGTCACGCATTCGGTGGCTTTCTTTCAACGGATACAGGGCTCGTAAAGTCCATCGATTGGAAACAGGGAATGATCATCGCCATGGGAGTCCCTATTCTGATTCTTCCGGGTATCTACGATATTGCCGGAACTGCATGGGGGTTGAGTATTTTCATTTGGACCATCTCGGTTCTGCAGGGATTCGCACAGAACCTCGCTATCGGAGAGATGGCCGCCGCTCTGGAGATGCCCGGTATCGGAGGGTGTGCCCAGAAGGTTTTCACCAAACCGAACGGAGGAAGGTATGGTTTAGGTAAGTTCATAGGTGCGTTCACAGCTTGGTCATATTGGTTCACCTGGACTCCTGTTATTCCCATTTTCACCTGTACTTCCGTCGATTACATTTCCAAATTCCTCGAATACGGACTCGGAATGCCGGCACTCGACTCCGACATGACCCTGGTCCTTCAGCTGCTGTTCGGAGTGATCGTGTTCAGCACCATCGTCTACGTAGGATCCAAGGGACTTTCCGGAGGAGCCAAGCTCGGACTCATCCTGGCACTTATCGCGATCCTGCCTCTGCTGGTCGTAGTCTCCATGCCTCTGTGCGGCCTCACCGTCGGAGGAGGGGAGCTCACCGGATTCTCGTTGGACAGGGTCCTCGAGAACCTGACCCCGCCCGGATGGAACTGGTCCGCCACCGACTTCATGATGGTGTTCGGAATGTTCGCGTACGCCCAGTGGTGCGCATGCGCATGGGAGTCCGCGGCCACCTACGGTGCCGAGTACAAGGAGCCCGGAAAGGACGTCCCGAAGGCGCTCATATCCGCAGGACTTGTCTGTCTGGCACTGTACTTCATCGTGCCCTTCGTCGTGTACGGAATGATGACTCCCGATCAGATCGACAACTGGGGTGTATCCACACTCTACCCGATCGCACAGTTCGACTTCGGAAGCATCGGTCTGATCATCGCACTCATCCTGCTCGTGGCCGGAATGGTCATGCTGATCCAGACCGCGTTCCTGGGATCCTCCAGGACCCTGTACTTCATGGGACACGAGGGCAACATGCCCAAGGTGTTCACCTACACCAACAAGAACGGTGCGCCTCTTGTCGCCATGTTCTTCCAGTTCGCGATGGGTATCGTCTTCATCATAATCATCCACTTCGGATCGGTGGGAATGATCCTCGCGGCATCGTCGTTCGGATTCTCGTTCGCACTGGGAATGGGAATGCTGGCCTACATCGTCTCCAAGAGGAACCCGAGGTTCAAGGATCTCCCGAGGCCCTTCAAGGCGCCCCGCGGATGGTACTACGTCGCGATCTTCCTGATGATCTACCAGTTCTTCATCCTCATCCCCTGTCTCGCCTTCTGGTGTATCAACGGCGGAATCGAGAACGGATTGTTCTCCGTCATCATCGGTGCGGTCATCCTGCTGCTGTATGTGCCAGTATGGTTCGTGCTGCAGTTCAAGCACGGTCAGGAGGAGGAGAGCTGCTTCCTCTGCAAGAGGACGATAGACGAATACAACAACTACGTCACCAGGCAGAAGAACCTGGACTTCGCCGAGAAGGACGACATCATGGAGGAGATGGATTCCCTCCCGATCATCCTGATCGGAAACACCTACGTCAGCCTCTGTCCCATCTGTTACGAGCTGACCTTTGGATTCTCCAGCGATCCGGAGGAGAAGCTGCTGGGAAGGAAGAAGGACATGAGTCTGGACACGAAATACCTCTTCAAGAAGGAGATAGACTGAAACCACTTAGGCACGGCCCCACACCGTGCCCCATCCCCCTACCTCCTGTGGGGGGAGCGACCGACAACCTTTCATTTCGGCGATCCTTTCCTCATAGGTGCGTCGGTCGCATATCTCTTTTTCTGATGCTTATTATTATAAAGGAGAAGAACATCCCGCCGTTTACGTAAACTCAGGACCCACTCTCTATATGGGAGCGAAAACTGAGAGCTCTTTCCCGAACGGAACAGAGCTTGATGAAATCCCGCAAGGGATCATTTACGGAGGAATGAAAAATGGCCAAAGCGAAGAAAGACTCGCAGCAGACCGAGGATGAGAACTTCAACTACATCGTCCGTATCGTCAACTCCGATATCGACGGTCAGAAGAGGACAGTCATCGGTCTCCAGAGCATCAAGGGAGTCGGAAAGAGGGTCGCACAGATCGTCGCCAAGAAGGCAGACGTCGACCCGTCCGTCAAGATCGGATCCCTTTCCGAAGAGAAGATCAAAGAGATCGAGACACTCGTCAAGACATACGTCGAGTACGCACCTACCTGGGCAATCAACAGGCAGATGGACTACGAGACGGGAGCCGACATGCACCTGTTCGGTCAGGACCTGGAGGTCGTCCAGAAGGAGGACATCAACAGGATGAAGATGATCCGCTGCTACCGCGGTATCAGGCATGAGACTCACCACAAGGTAAGGGGTCAGAGGACCCGTTCGAACGGAAGGCACGGACTCACCATGGGAGTCACTAAGAAATGAAGGTGGTTTGAATGGGAGATCCAAAGTTTTCAAGAAAGGCATATGACACCCCCTCACACCCCTGGCAGGGAGAGAGGATCAAGGCAGAGGTCGAGATCGTCAACCAGTTCGGCCTGAAGAACAAGACAGAGGTATGGAAGGCAGAGACCACCCTCAGGAACCTGAGGAAGCAGTCCAGGGACCTCCAGGCCCGTCTCAGGACCGGCGACGCACAGGCGAAGATCGAGGCAGACGCCCTCCTAGCAAAGTGCGGAAGGCTCGGATTCCTCACATCCGACGCGACCCTTAACGACATCCTGACGCTGAAGGACGAGGACGTCCTCTCGCGCCGTCTCCAGACACTTGTATACGAGAAGGGACTGTCCAGCACAATCAAGCAGGCAAGGCAGATGATCACCCACGGACACATCCACGTGAACGGACACAAGGTCACCGTTCCCGGATACATCGTCACGAGGAAAGAGGAGTCCTCCATCGAGTACGACCCCGCTTCACCCTTCACCGACGAGATGCACCCGATGAGGATCTCGGCAGAGCAGGCAGCGGCCAACGCCGCGGTCAAGGCAAAGGCAGAGGCGGAGGCAGCAGCAGCCGCAGCCGCAGCAGCCAGGGCAGACGCGGAAGAGGCAGGAATCACAATCGAGGACGGTGAGCAGTGATGACCGCAAAATGGGGAATCGCTAACATCTTTGCTAGCTACAACAACGTCATGATCACATTGACCGACATCACCGGAGCGGAGACCGTCGCAAAGGTCACCGGCGGAATGGTCGTCAAGCAGGCGAAGGACCAGTCTTCGCCTTACGCGGCACAGAAGGCAGCCGAGAAGATTGCCGAGGTCGCTAAGGAGAAGGAGTACGTCGGAATCCACGTACGTGTACGTGCACCCGGTGGAAACAAGTCCGTCTCGCCCGGACCCGGTGCGCAGGCAGCGATCCGTGCCCTTACAAGGGCCGGACTCAAGATCGGCCGCATCGAGGATGTCACACCCATACCCCACGATGGAACCAAGAAGAAGGGCGGACGCAGAGGACGCAGGGTCTGAGGGGGATATCCCATGGACATTGAGATTATCGAAATGGCAGACAAGAAGGCGAAGTTCGTACTCAGGAACTCCTCTCCTGCCATGGCGAATGCGCTCAGGAGGACACTCCTCTCCGACATCCCCAAGATGGCCATCGACACCGTCGAGTTCTACACCGGTAAGCTCGAGGGTGACGACGGCAAGGAGTACGAGAGCATCACGCCCTTGTTCGAGGAAGTCATCGCCCACAGGCTGGGAATGCTTCCTGTGCCCACAGACCTGGACCTCTTCGTGCCGCAGAGCGAGTGCTCCTGCGGAGGAGAGGGCTGCCCCAGCTGTACCATAATCTACAAGCTGACCAAGGTGGGTCCCGCAACGGTGTACTCATCCGACCTCCAGCCCCTCGGCGGACCCAACAGCGACAAGCTGAGGATCGTCGACGAGTTCATCCCCATCGTCGAGCTCATGCCCGACCAGGGGATCAACGTCTTCGCCAAGGCGGTCATGGGTACTGCCAAGAAGCACGTCAAATGGCAGGTCTGCAACGGTGTCGGATACAAGTACATGCCCGTGATCAACATCGATCCCAAGCACGCGTCCGACGAGCAGGTCGTGGCATGCGCCAAGCTCTGCCCCGAGGGACTCGAGGTCAAGGGAAAGAAGCTCGTCGTCAAGGACCCCGTCAAATGCGGATTCGCAAGGGGATGCCTCGAGCAGCTCGATGAGACCGAGGGCATCACCGTCGACTGGGACGACACGAACTTCCTGTTCAAGTTCGAGACCGACGGTTCGCTCACCGCACAGCAGGCCTTGGATATCGCTCTTGACGTCCTCTCGAAAGAGGCAAAGGACTTCGCCGAGCAGATTGAGGCGCTCTGAAAACATTTCACCCTCCGAAAGGAGGGATCACTTCTCTTTTATCTACAGTGCCAGATCAGAAGAAGTCCGACAGTTTGCACTTCTTGACCTTGTCGTTGTTGAACACCGAGTTCATGTTCATCTCGAGGATGTCGATCCTCTCCCTGGTGTAGGCGTCTAGACCGTACTTGTTCCCGATGGTCTTCGAGATCTCGAGATACTTCTTGACCGATGCTTCGTGTACGGTGAGGTTCAGGGGATTGCCGCATCTGTAGCAGTTCCCGCTCAGGGTCATCCTGCGGTACTTCTCGCCGCACTTGGTGCACCTGACGGTCTGAGTGGAGAAGCTCCTGAGGTTTCCTATCATATCAGGCATGAAGTGCTTGTTCAGGACACGGACCGCTACGTCCTTCTCGTCCACGGCACGGATCTTCTTCCCCAGCATGAGCTGGGCGTTCATCTTGTCCATCATGGACTCCAATGTGGTGTACGCGGAGTACTTCGGACCGTTGGAGATGTCGTTGGTGTCGTGGGTGAATCCCAGGCCCTCGTACTGCTTCTCGGTGCCGATACGTCCGGCGATGAGGTCCATCTTCTTCTCGATCTCCTTGGGCTCCTTCATGGCCATGGCGGCCTCGTAGAGCTCCAGCGGATACTCCCTGAGACAGTCGACGTTGTGGGCCTCCTTGTCGATCTCGTTGGGATCCAGCCTCGTCGTTAGGACCAGGGGTGCATCCATGAGTCCTCCCCTCCTGTCGGGCAGGAAGCTCCTTGAGAAGTTCAGCAGGGCATCCAGACCCAGCATCAGGCAGTCCTCGTCACCGTCGCAGTTCCTCCTCTTGGCCGCATGGAAGAACGGGTGTCCGTAGCATCCGCGGACATCGGAGTAACCGATGATACGGCACAGGATGCAACCGGATGTGTGGGGGGCGAGACCGAAAACGATGTTCCCGATGAGGTCCGTCCTGTCCTCCACGTTGTAGTAGCGCGGGAGGTGGTATAGGAGCTCCAGCTCCTCGTCGAGATACTTAGCGACCTTGACGAGGTAGTCTCCGCAGTCCTTCGCGGGGATGACGTCCTGGACCTTCAGCTCGCAGATCTGCTCCGGATCCACCAGCGGGTCGCCGTTCCAGTCCTTGGTGTAACCGAGCTCGTGGGCCTTGTTGATCGAGAGCCCGATCTCCCTAGGTTTGAAATGTGTCAGCGGGATGTCTGTCATGTCGAAGCGGACGGTACCGTCCTTGAACACGGAGACTCCGTTCTTCGACCTAAGGATACCCTTCTCGATGGGTTCTACGGTCTTCGTCCTGGAGATTAGCGTGTCGACGCATTTGACGTCACCGGTGAATTTGATCCCGAGATAGTCGCAGGCGTCGCTGAGCTCCTTCTCCAGGTCTATGTCCATCTCCGCCGGTCCCGCACCGCCGAACTGGTTCGGCTTGGGGGTGTAGATGGTGTGGGCACCGCAGGTCCTGCACCAGTTGCGGAACGTGGTCGTGTGGCAGTTGGGGCACACCCTGTTCGCGACCGTGGCGCGCAGCGGGGGCGTCTCGCTGCTGTATTTGGTTATCGTGCTCCTGAGGAGGTTGATCGCCGCGTTGAGCTCCTTCCCGGCCTCGGCGTTGTCCCCGACGGGGAACACGCAGTGCAGTTTCGGTGTGAGCTCACGTTCCTTGGCCTTCTCCGGGCGTCCCATCCTGGTCCCTATGCGGGTCATGGCTCTGGCGCGGACCTCGTAGCCCGCTGCTTTGCTTATGGCCTGGAGGGTGTTGTTCCCTTCGAGCTCCGGTCCTGCTGAGAGGACGTTGCCGTCATGTACGATCCCCATGCAGTCCAGCATGGGTTCGGAGTACCTCTCGTCGATCGTCACCTTCTTGTTGGCCACGCGGTGCGGCACGCACAGGTCCTGGAGGACCTTCTTGGATTCGGGCTCCAGATCGACGGTCAGGTTCTTCCCGTCGAAGACGCCCGTCCTCAGGACGTGCTCCCTCAGGAGCCTGATGCTGTCTAGCGGGACGTCAGACCAGAATATGTTGAACTTGGGATGGAGCGGGACTCCGAGCTGAGCGCACATCTCCTTGGCGCGCTCGTAAGTGGGGTCGATCCAGTCAGCCGGGAGCTCCCCCTTGGCCTTGAGCTCCTGCTTGTGCCATTCGATGGGATAGCCGCACGGGACTAGAGTGTGGTTGTTCTCGCAGAACTCGCCGAACGGCACGAGGATCTCCCCGTTGTCCAGGATCTCCGCGATCCTGTCCCTGATGGCTAAAACCTCTTCCTTCGTCTGGCAGTAGACCACGTCCCCGTTCTTCAGGAGGACTGTGGGCCCTTCCAGTATGTCGCAGGGCGTCACGACGCAGGCCTTTCCCGGCCTCTCGATCTTCAGCTGCGTGCCTATTGCCATAAAGTCGTCCATGACGTACATGCTGGCGGTACTGTAGGCGAGGGATGCCAGACCGGATGTCCTGGCCCTCCCGTACCTCAGTCTGAATCCCCCGACCCTGCAGGGATGTCCGAATATGGGACGTCCCGCGACGATGTCGCGCAGGTATTTGTCCAGGGGCTGGACCTTCTTCTCCACCGGGGCAGCGTCGTCCTTCTTGGCGGGCTCCTTCATCTTGTGGGCGTCCAGATACTGGCCGATGAACTCCCAGCCGGGGATGTTGAGCTTGTCGACGTGCTTCTTAAGCTTGGCGGCCTTCTGACACATACCCTCGGCGATGACCAGCACAGCCCCTCCCCTGACCTGGTTGGTATCGATCCTGGGGAGGTCCCTGAATCCGGAGATCTCGATCTTCTCTGTACCTTCTCCGTCGACGCATATGGGACAGTTCCTGACGATCAGGTCAATCTCCTGCGACGTAGGTGAATACTGCAGATGCTGGCACTGTTTGTAGAGGGGGATCTCCTCGTCGAATCTGGCGATCTCCGCATCGGTGGCGATGTACTTGCCGATGCCCAGTTCGGTCCTGACGACGTCGGCGATCAGGACGCTCATGGCCTGGGCGGTTCCTCCCGCCGCACGGATGGGTCCCGCGAATAGGAGGTCCACATACGAGGACCCGTCCTCGTTCTTCTTGATCCTGGTCTCCGCGATACCTTCCAGCGGTGCGACCAGGATACCTTCGGTGAGAACGGCCAGACCGACCCTTGTTGCTCTATCCAGGGCCTGCTCGGGGCTGTCCGCGGGCCATTTGGCCACCTCCTTGGCGGTGAGAAGACAGGCGACCTCACGGTTCCCTGCCTCGAGCGTCTTCTGCCTGATGACCTCGGCGACGCCTTTTACGTTATAATCCTTCAGAAGTTCCTCGCAGCGGGACGCCAGGTCCTCCGCCTGGGGGACGTCGACATAATCCTCCGGGTCCAGACCCATCTTGCGGGCCTTCCCGGCGAGGTCGTAGATCTCGTCCTTCTTCGCGTTGAGCTCCGCGAAGTACTTCGCCATATCCTGGCTGTAGACGGGACCGCCCATCATTCCACTTCCGCTTCCACGGCCTTCTTGCGGGCAATCTCCCTCATTTCCTTCATCACCGTCTCGGTGAGGGCCTCCATGTTCTCGCCCGTCTGGGCGGAGAAGTACAGCCTTCCGTCGTCCGTCTTCAGGATGTCGCTCTTGCTCTCGGCGACGATTATAGTGACTCCGGGGAAGCCCTCCCTGATGTTATTGAGGAGCTTCTCCTGGACATCCAGCTTGAACCCGCACGTTTCCGACGGGTCGATGACAATCAGCATGACATCGGTGAGGTACCTGAGCGCCAGGACCGCCTGCTTCTCGATGTCGTTCCTCTTCTCGAACTCCCTGTCCAGGAGACCGGGTGTGTCGACGATCTGGTACTTCCTCCAGTCGTCCTGTATGTGACCGATGATGATACCCTTGGTCGTGAAGGGATAGGGGGCGATCTCGGGCTCCGCGGTGCTCATCACGGTGACCAGGTTGCTCTTTCCCACGTTGGGGAACCCGGCGACGACGATGGTCGGCAGTGCGGGGTCGATGGCGGGGAGCTTCCTGAATTTATTCTTAGCATCCTGGAGGAACTCCAGGTCGTCGGCGATCCTGTTCACGTAGGAGTTGAGCCTCCCGTAGAATCCCCTCCTGAGGGATTCGATGATCTCCGGGTCCTTGGTGCGCCTGATATCCTTGAGGGTATCGTTCTTCAGCTTCTCAGCCTTGCTGGCACACCAGTTGACGGCTCCGAGCGCCTTCTTGTAGCGGTCGACGCCGATGACTATGTCCACGAGCTGCGGGAAGAAATCATCCACCTTCTCGATCCTGGGGAACCTGTCGACATAGCCGGTCATCGCGGTGACCACAATGTCCCCTGCGGCAGTTACCTTTGCCAACGCTGTCTTCTTGCGGGTGTCGAGGGTGTTCGTGCCGTTCTTATAGATCTTGGATGCCCTATGGAACGCCTTTTCCATCAGCTCGTCCGCTGTCAGGACCGTGGGTATCTTGAAGTCTATTCCGGCCATGCTCTCACTGAATACATCCGCTTAGATAAACATGCGCGCGCACGCCCGCTCACGTCCACTCTATGACGGCTCTCAGCAGCCACAGGTCATGGTCCATGCCCTTCTTCGGGGACAGTTTTGAGGGGATTACCTCCAGGGGACAGTCGATAATCCGTATGCCGCACTCTACCTCTGGTCTTCCAACATCGAAGCTTATGATCCTGCTCAAGGCGGAAATGTTCGCTCTAAATGTTGCACCGAGTATGACGTTCGGCAGTTCTTCCACTTCCCTTGCTAGTATGTGCGGGTACTGGATGCCGGTACTGACTGTGACTTCCAAGTCGATGTTGTCTGTGAACATCGCAACACCGTCGATCTTGTAGGGGTTGTTCATGGACATGGCCACCGCCTCTATTTTGCCGGCTATGTATTTCATCACGTCCTCGACCAGTCCATTGTCGCATCTGAGGGCGACCCTGATCCCGGTGGACATCGTAGAGGTCGGGTCGCGTACGTCCACTTTTACGAATACGGAGGCCTCGACGAAGCATCCTGCCACTTTCTTTATGATTCTGTCTACGGCGTTCTTGACTGCCGTTTTCACAACATCCTGAAGGGATTCTAGATCGGTAATCGGGCCGACCTCCGAGAATGCGGAGGTCACAGATTTCATGACTAGTTCCTTGGCCTCATCGATGGCAATCAGGGTGCCCGCTAAGAACGAACCGTTCGATTGTCCTTGCGAGGATTCCCTGAACTCCCATTCGGTGGAACCATCATAGGACCGCTGCCATGTGCCGCTATCATCACCGTTGTCCTTGTGTGTTCCAGTCCTGTCGACCATCACGCCGTCGGGATCACGGAGGATCAGACCGTCACCGTTCTTTGTCATCTTGCTCGAGGTGTTCGCCAAGGTAAATGGCAGATCGATGACAAGGAATTCACCGGGGGAGATAGTGCCAGACAAGGCGATCTTCTTCTTGGAACGGTCCGAGGAGGCATAAAGGCAGTAGCCATCCAAATCGATGGAGGAAGGGGTGTTGTTCAGCAATTCCACCCATTCCTTCCCGGAATCGTTACCAGGCGGATTGGATTCATATTCGTTTATCAGGAGGCCTGTGGCTACCGGTGCCGAATACTTCATGCTGATGCCCGCATCCAACCCAATGTTCACACCAAGGAACGGAATCGGGATGTTGTCCAGTGCATCCCCGATCCCTGGAATGTTGCTGAGGGTCAGGCCCAACTCGTGATAGTCATCCAAATCGGGCAATACGGCCGATATCTCCACATCATCGATCTTTGCGGTCAATGAGAGCAGATGCTTGCTGCTGCGCATCATCGGATCCATCGAAATACCGACCTTCCAGTCATCCGATTCAACTGTTCCTTTTCCGGTCAATATGACGTTATGTGGGTTCATCTCGCCCCTGACCTTCGCTGTGAGACTCACTTCGAACCAGAGGTCAGACAGTGGTCCGGATAAGGATGCCACGAAAAGGGTCTTTGTCGATCCGCTCAATGAAGCCAGATCGAATCTGATGTTGAAATCGTATCCCATGTACTGGAAGCCGATCTGCTGTTTGGCGAGGTCGAGTGAATAATAGAGATCCAATATCTCCGAACCGAACAACTCCTCCATGTGATACTGCATCCATTGGGAGATGATGGTAGCGGGGCCCATCAGGATATCGTATAGACGGGATACAGCGTCTGCCGCATATCCGACAATCTCCATCAGGTAACCGTTGAGTAGTTCCGCAGCTGATTTGATGGCATCCAAGAGATCCTTCAGAGGTTCCAGAATTGGCTCGAGAAACGGATACAGAACCTCGAAGGTATCCTCCAGCAACTTATTGCTGGCACTGTACTCTACACCTATGAGCGCCCATGCGCTTGATACACTGATCTCCAGTACAATCTCGTTGGATATCGATCCGGTGTATGTCGATGTGAAAGGGCTTCCGAACGCCTCGTAGACGGGATTGATGCTCCTGACGGTGTAATCTATCAGATCAACCAGTCTGATCTGGAACGTGGTACTGTATCCTGCAGTAGAGTTCTCGAGGAAACCGGTCATGTGCACACATTTGTCAGTTAACACGACGGGAGATCCAGCTATCGGATCATTTTCATAAGTGACATCAAGGGACTCGCTAATCGTGTTCCCATGTCCATCATCCAAGAGGAAAAAACCCTCCTCCGGAAAGGGCAGATTCAGGCCTGCAGCATTCTCTAAATTCGACAGGACCTCATCCAGCATCACATTGCCGCGGTCCATCACTATCTTCCTCGTGTTGAATCCGTCCAGTCCGGACGCCAGTGCACACATGAGATAATGAGTCATGGGATCGGGACCGCCCCCGCCTTTATCGCCCAGGGTACTGAACGATTTCAGATCCATGTAGACCTTCGCACGGTAGGCATGGACGGCTGAATCGATGGATCTGGAGATTTCTTCAGAATCTGTTTCGAAGTCAGGTAACACCGTGGATAGGGAATCGATGAACCGTGCCCGTAACTCATCCTCGAGAACCATGTCTTCCGCATGGGAATATATGCAGTCCGCCAAGGCTGCCAGGAAAGGATCTGATATAGTGACATCGGAAGTCTCGTTCCTGATGGAGAACTCGAATATAGGTTCTAGATAATCCAATGAATTGCGATAACCGTCGATCATGCAGTCCACGAATGAACCTTGTTCGCGGTGTATGGTGACATCCATCAGATGATCTGACAGTGCTTTCTCTGCAGCACCGTTGAGGATCGATGACATGCAATCCATGAGGTGGTCGCTCCCGCAGGTGTAGTGTAAACCGAACTGTCTGATCCATTCCTGATTGGGAAGATACAGAGTTGGATTCTCCACCACAATGGTGTATCTTCCGACATCAATCGATGATGTGCCAGATCCAGGATAGAGGAGACTGTCGTTATCTACGAACTCTATTACATAACCGCTTGCATCGAACGGATCCGTCTCCGTGAAGAATCCGATCAGGCACTGCCCGATGACGGTCAACCCGTTGAACATTCCGCTGGGGTCGCGTCCTAGCGGATTGTATCTGAGATAATCATACCATTTCAGGACGAGGTCATCTATGATTGACACCAGGACCTGGCCACAGAAAGCTGATGTGTCCAAGACGGCCTTGTCGTCCATTAGATTCCACACGGATGTCGGTCCGCAGTCTGGATTGATATCGCGGAAGCACACTGCTGAAATGAGATCCAGAGCATCGTTGTAGGAGGCGATGACATCATCCGATGTGATGATCGAATGGGTGCCCATCGAACCATGGGCGGAACGGGAACCGTATCCGTTCAGAACCCTATACTGTGCCAAGGATTCCAGCTCGTATTTCATCATCTCGGGGATCGAGATTCCGCCGGTGCCCGCCATCCTTTCGAACAGTGATCCCTTTTCCACCGCCAACGGGAGTGCGCAACTTCCATCTGTCGATATGTCGAAGGACCTCAGGGATGAACCGAAGGGGGAGGAGACGTTTACCGTTACGACTCCTGTCCCTCTTAGATAAGTGGGGAGGCATCCTGAAATGACGGAACCATCCTGTACGCCCATGCTCTCCACGGAGAGGTCGAATGTCCTGCCCACCAATTCAGCCCTGAGATCGCCGTTCCTCATCGGAAAGCGCTCATCTATCCACGCCTCTGCTCTTTTCCGGAATTCTGCCGATCTGTTGTCAAGGGAACCCAGCGTTCCGTCCTTAGAGATGTCCAATATGATTATGCCAAGCTCGCGCTCTATGTAGGATTCGATCCCATCTGCGGAGATTTCCACCTTGCGTGTAGCATCTTCCGACTCCTCGATGTCGTCTATCGCTCTGGAGTGCTCGGCCATCACCGCTCCGGCGATAGATGCCATGAGCAGTATGGTGACCGCTATCAGACTGAAGGGCATCCCGCCATTACTGTCCTTGATCATACACCGCTTTTCGTCACGTTCACTATAAAATCGAATCCGCTGCAGTCAATATGCATCTGGAATCTTCGTCGCACGCGTGCGTACGGGGGTGTACGTTTTATATTATAAAGCAATCCAACCAGTAGGGTACTATGACAAAGACGTCAGTAGAATATACGGCCGCTAAAGGTCTTCCGAAGAAGACAAGGTCGATTTGTCCGGAATGCGGTAAGATCATCGAAGCCACCATCCTCGAGAAGGACGGAATGGTCATGATGGAGAAGGACTGCCCGGAGCACGGTCATTTCAGTGACAAGGTCTGGACGGACGTGGATCTCTACCTGAAGGCAGAGAAGTTCGCTGCCAACGGAATCGGAATCCACAACGCGATGAACGAGACGATCAAGGACAACGACGACACCGCTCACATCGTCATCGACAACGAGAGGATCGACATGCTCTCCTGTACGATGATCGCGAACGTCGATCTGACCAACAGGTGCAACATGCACTGCCCCATCTGCTTCGCGAACGCCAACGACCAGGGATACGTCTACGAGCCGACCTTCGAGGAGGTCCACAAGATGCTCGTCGCCCTCAGGTCCGAGAAGCCCATCGCGAACACCGCGGTCCAGTTCGCCGGAGGGGAACCCACCGTTCACCCCAGGTTCGTCGACATCATCGCTGACGCCAAGAAGCTTGGATTCGCTCAGATCCAGGTCGCCACCAACGGTCTCGAGTTCGCATACCACTACGAATTCCTCAAGGCCGCCAAGGAAGCGGGTCTCAACACCATCTACCTCCAGTTCGACGGAATGGATGACGAGGTCTACCTCAGGGTCAGGGGAAGGAAGATGTGGGCCAACAAGCAGAAGGTCCTGGAGAACTGCAGGCGCCTCGCTCAGGACGGCCTCCACAGTCCCTCGATCGTGCTGGTCCCCGTCATCATCAACGGGGTCAACGACAACATCGTCGGGGACATAGTCAGGTTCGCCTTCGACAACTCCGATGTGATCAGGGCGGTCAATTTCCAGCCCGTGGCCTTCACCGGAAGGGTGACCAAGGAGGAGCTGGAGACCGGAAGGTTCACACTCACAGACCTCGTCGACAGGGTCGAGAAGCAGACAGGTTACGCATGCAAGGACGACTGGTACCCCGTCCCTGCGGTCGCACCCATCTCCAAGTTCGCCTCGATCCTCCTCGGTAAGACGAAGGTCACTTTCACGACGCACCCCCACTGCGGAATAGCCACATACCTATTCCAGGACGATAAGGGCAATGTGGTCCCGTTCCCCAGGTTCGTGGACGTCGAGAGGTTCTCCGTGGAGCTCAATAAGATCTCCGACAAGATGGAGACAGCGAGATTCAAGAAGCTCTACGCACTGAAGCTCATCAAGCTGCTCAACAGCTGCATCGACGAGAGCAAGATGCCCGAGGGACTCACGAAGAAGAAGTTCATAGACATGATCTCCGGTGTCATGGGAAGCGATTCCAAGAAGGCGCTTGCCAACTTCTCCTGGAAGATGATGCTCCTCGCCGGAATGCACTTCCAGGACAGCTACAACTACGATATCGAGAGGGTCAGGCGCTGCGGTGTCCACTACATCACTCCCGACTGCCGTCTCTACCCGTTCTGCGCATACAACAGCGGACCCGAGTTCCGCAGGGAGATCGAGGCCAAGTTCTCGATACCTGTCGCAGAGTGGAAGAAACTTCACAAGGAAGAGGCCGACAAGATCGACGCGGCACTTATCGTGCCCGAAGACGAGAGAGGGCCGGAGTGATTCTGATGATCAGCGTCAACGTGGACAAATGTCTCCATTGCGGAGGCTGCGTGGGCTCCTGCCCCAAGAATGCGATCTACCTGAACGATTTCGTTCTGGAATTCAACAGCGACTGCATCAACTGCGGCATATGTGTGAAGCTCTGCCCCGTTGGAGCCTTGACAAAGGAGTGATATCATGAGGACAATCAAATGTGACGTCGTCATCGTCGGGGCCGGCCCCGGCGGAAGCATGGCCGCAAAGTACTGCGCCCAGGGCGGAATGGATACGCTCCTGATCGAGAAGAAGGCCGAGATCGGTGCGCCCCTCAGGTGCGCAGAGGGAGTCTCCAAGTCCTGGCTGGACGAGGTGGGGATCAAGCCCGAAGCGTCCTGGATCAGGGCGGACATGAAGGGAGCGATCATCAAGTCCACAAAGGGCACGACATATCAGCTGGACGAGTCCAAGGCCGGCAACGAGGTCGGATACGTGCTGGAGAGGCACCTGTTCGACAAGGCGCTGGCAAGGGACGCGGCGAACGCGGGTGCCAAGATCATGATGAGGACCGCCTGCACCGGAATCATCCGCGAGGACGGCAAGATCGTCGGTATCAAGGCCAAGAGCATGGGAGAGGAGATCGAGATCCGCTGCAAGGCCGTCGTGGCCGCCGACGGATACGAGTCCCAGGTCGCAAGGTGGGCCGGGATCGACACCACACTGAAGCTGAGCGACATCGACTCGTGCATCCAGTACAGGATGTGCAACATCGACATCACCCCCGACTACTGCGAGTTCGTAATCGGGTCCTGCGCACCCGGAGGATACATCTGGGTCTTCCCCAAGGGCGACAAGATCGCCAACGTCGGAATCGGCGTGGCAGGACAGAAGTGCACCAGGGGAGCGGACGCCAAATACTATCTGGACAAGTGGATCGCTGAGGACCCCAGGTTCAAGAACGGACAGATCCTCGAGATCATGGGTGGATTCGTATCCACATGCCCCGGACTCGACTGCGCCGTGGACGATAACATCATCCTCGTCGGAGATGCCGCGAGGATCATCGACCCCATCACCGGCGGAGGAATCTGCCACGCATGCAGGACCGGAATGTACGCCGGTCAGGTGCTCTCGGAGTGTAACAAGACAGGGGACTTCTCGAAGAAGGCCCTGATGCCCTACGAGAAGAGATGGCGCGACAGGATGGAGGACAAGCTGTTCAGGAACTGGATGGCCAAGGAGAAGCTGGCCACCATGGATGATGACACGATCGACGACATCATCAAGATGATCAGCACCTCCAAGATCACAAACGTCACGGTCTACAACCTCCTCAAGGCGATCAAGGAGAAGTACCCTAAGGTCGTCGAGGGATTCGAGGACCTGATCTGAAACTCATTCGGGGCCCCGGCCCCGTTCATTCTTCTATATTGCGGAATCTCCGAAACAACGTTAATCAACGTTTTATCTGAAGAGCATCTTCGCGGTCTCATGAGTGATTTCGACGCACTTTGCAAGAAGCTCGAGTCCATGGACCCTGCGAAATCAGCACAGATGATGAACGAACTGTCGGCGGATATCATCGACCAGCTGTCGGTGCTCACGGCGGACGGTAAGAACGGTGTCACCGCATACCTCCAGTTCCTGCTGGCATCGGTCGCTGCGGACGGTGTCCTGGCCAAGGAGGAGTTCGAGCTCCTCAAGCCCCTCTTCGACGGAATGGCGGAGAAGGACCTGACATACGACGAGGGTGTGGCTCTCTTCAAGGAGATGGGCCTCGACAACCCCGATTCGTACAAGGACGTAGTGGACACGATGGTCGACATCATCGGCCTCGTCTCTGAGGATCTCAAGGACAAGATCGTCATGCTCTGTCTCCTGGTCTGCGCCATCGACGGAGAGGTCTCCCAGAAGGAGAAGGACTGGATCAGGCAGCTCGTGGAGCCCCTCACGATCGAGCTCACGCCCATGGAGGCGATTGACGCATTCCTGACCAAGGCCGGAACGTTCACCCTTGCAACGACCTGCAGGGACCAGCCCAGGATGAGGGTCCTCGGACTGAAGATCAACCTCGACGACAAGATCTTCTTCGCCGTCGGTACGTTCAAGGACGTCTACAAGCAGCTCCAGGCCAACCCCAAGTGCGAGATCCTCGCATCCGTGGGAATGGACTTCCTCCGCTGGGACGGAAAGGCGGTGTTCGTCGACGATCCCAGGTTCATGCCGATCGTCGCCAACATGATGCCCGACCTCGTCAAGATGTACGACGAGATGGGCTGGAAACTCGGATTCTTCACCCTCGAGGGCGGAACCGCCGAGATCGTGAACGTCTCGAACACCAAGACAAAACTCTTCTGAACGGATAGGGGCTCCGGCCCCTCATCCCATTCTCACCATCTCATTCCCTTGCCCTTCTTGGGTATGTGACCCTCGAATCTGGGCCTGTAGAAATCCTCGTCGTCCGGCCTTATCGGGATGGTATGATATCCGAATGTGCCAGTGTCCCCAGCCGCCCATGCGACGAGCTCCGGGAGGTACACCACGGGCATGCCGTCGGGTATGGCGTCGTATTCGGTGAAGCACTTGGGGCATGCCACGACTATGAGGCAGCCGTTCCCGCACTCCTTCTCCCTGTCGGCCATCATCTGCGGTGCCAGTTCCGTGTCCTTCCCGCAGCATCCCGTGTCGTTCCCCACGTATTCGCATCCGAGGGCCTCAACGACCTCGATCATCTCCTTCTTGAGGGACATGCACGAGCATCCCGGCTCAATTGCGACCTTGAATGTCATTCCGAACCTTGGGAGCCTGTCGATGTTGTTATGGAGGAACATGATCATGTTCGTGGTGTCGAGACCGAAGCCAACCAAGGCCTCGGTGCATCCGCCGCAGAGTGTGATGACCTCCCTGCCCTCCGCATTAGAGACCATCTTCGAGAGTATCTCGCGCTGTTCCGTCTCGCGGATGTCCCTGAACTGGGGAGGACGGAGGCAGCAGCCCGAATCCTTCAGCTCGGAGCATGTCTTCCCGACGGATTGTACCGCTTTGCATGCGGCGTATTCCAGGAAGGGTGCCTTGCACTCCACGACGCACCCCGGCATGACGTACACGTCATTTCCGTCCCATTGCGGGACCAGTTCCGTCCTGGAGGGGTGCTCCGCCCTCTTCATGGCCAATCCCGTCTCCTTGTAGACGTCGGATACGTGGAGATTGTTGGCGAGGGCCTTGAGGTCCCTCATGACAGTGAAAGGATCCGTCCTCCTGCAGACCTGCGAGCATGTGCCGCAGAGGATGCATTTGGAGACGTCTACCTCCCCGCCGATCATGACTTCGTGGGGATCCACGCCGCCGTATTCGTAAGAAGGGCATCTGGGGGTGCATTTCCCGCAGCTGATGCACTTCTGCATCAGTCTTGCTATCTCCTCTTCGATCAGACCCATGTTCAGGCCTCATCGGTGGGGATTTCCATCGGCGTTCCGGATGCGGGGTTGAGCTCCATGCGGAGTCCGGGCACGCCGCTCTTCATGATGTAGGGCGTTCCGCCCCTTGATTTGATGACCTCGGCGACCTTCTCGGGACTGTCGGTCAGGGCGACCATGCAGCCTCCGCCGCCGGAACCGGTGAGCTTCGCACCGTAGGAATAGGGCAGTGCGGCGTTGACCAGTTTGTTCAGCTCCTTGCATGAGACGCCGAGGATGGACAGTAGCTTGTGGTCGTTCGTCATGAGGCGTCCGAGCAGTTCGCTGTCGCCTCTCTTCAGGGCCTTGAACCCCTCGAGCGTCACGGACCCCATCTCCTCGATGATCTCGCCCGCGAAGCCGTTCTTGCTGAAGTATCTCCTGACTTTGTCGACCTGCGGTCCCGTAGGGGCCTTCACGCCTGTGTTGCCGATGACGAATGACAGTTCTGGCACATCGATGTCGGTGACCCTCCAGGTCCTGTTCCCGCGGCTGATCGTCCATAGTTCGTTTGGTTCGTTGGGGATGTTGATCGCTACTCCTCCTCCGTGGACGCAGGCCGAGGCGTCCATCGGGGATCCAGTCCCCTGTGCGCTGAGCTCGGCGTTGTACGCCTCCTCCACGAACCCCCTCTCGTCCAGGCCTCCTCCGCGCTCCGCGTCCAATGCCATCGCGACCGCCGCGGAGAGCGCCGCGGAGGATCCCATGCCCGCTCCGGACGGGACCTCGCTCGTCGTGAGGAAATCCAGGCAGTAGGACGTGTCCCTGGTGAGGTAGTTGATGTGCGGCTGCTTGCTGAAATCGAGATAGAAACCGTTGATGGAATTCCTATGGCTGCGCCTGACGCTGCACGTGATCCTGCGGTTCGTCGCGAGGACGACCGCTGGTTTCCCGTACACGACGGAGTGTTCGCCCAGGACCACGAATTTTCCCGGGGCGGAGGCGGTATACCATTCTGGTGTCATCACTGGTTCAGTCCGTATTTTCCCATCTCTTCCTTGATGGCATCGTTGGGGTTGCGTCCGTTGAGGATGGGCTGGGGAATGCTCCACCAGGCCTCCTCGAGCGTGCTGAGCCTCTCCTCGAACTCGTCGTCGGATTCGCCAGGCTTCTGCTCGATCTTCTCAAGCTCGCTCATGACGGCCTCGATAAGGTCGACCTTGAACCTCTGGTTGACCAGGTTCATCCCGAGGAAAGAGTCGAGACTGGTAGCGACCTCCTCCCTGTACTCGGGGGGAAGGCACTGCATGATCATGTCCAGGACACCGTGCGCGGTGGCCTTGAAGACGAAGGACATCTTGCCCTCGACAGGCAGCTTGTCGTCGTTCATGGTGTCCTCGATGAGCCTCTTTCCGAAGAGGGTCTCCATGGCCACCGCCCTGTTGGGGTTCTTGCCGAAGGCGTATTCGTCCAGCATCTCCTCGGGGCTCTTCTCTGGTTCCGGGTCTCCGAAGAGGCCTGCGTTCGGATCGTAATCGTCGCTCATCGTGTTCACCTTAGTTTCTTCATTGTGGATTCGAGTATGTCCATACCCGCGTTGATCTTCTTCTCGTCCGCCGCATAGGAGAACCTCAGGTGGCCCTCCCCGTATTTCCCGAAGGCGGATCCGGGCGTGCATATCAGCCCTGCCTTGACAAGCTCCCCCGCCAGCTCCTGGGATTTCATGTCCAGGTCGTAGGATGGGAAAGCGTAGAACGCTCCCTTGGGGGGCTCGATGCTCATGCCGGGGATCTCGTTGATCCTCTTGCAGATGAGGTCCCTCCTCTTCCTGTAGATCCCCCTGGCGTTCTCCAGATAGGGATCGATGTTCGGAAGGGCATCCAGGATGCCGTACATGGCCGGCATGTTGGGGCTGGCACATACGTGGTACTGCATCTTGATGAGATATTCCATCATCTCTTTGCTGGCGCAGAGGAATCCCATCCTCCAGCCGGTGACGGCCATCATCTTGGAGAAACCGCTTGCCACTATGGCCTTGTCCAGCTGGTTCATGAAGGAGATGTGCCTGCCCTCGTAGATGAAGGACTCGTAGACCTCATCGGACAATATCGTGATGTCCTTGTCCGCCGCTATGTCGCACAGCGCCTTGTAGCTCTCCTCGTTCAGGACACCGCCGGTGGGGTTCGAGGGGGTGGTCACCACCAGCATCTTCGTCCTGGGTGTGATCTTGGACTGGATGTCGTCGATGTCCGGCTGGAAGTCCCCGTCGGTGAGCTTGTATTCCGTATATGTGCCGCCTGCCAGCTGTGCGTGGGGGCCGTAGATGACGAATCCGGGGCTCGGTACGAGGACGTCGTCCCCCGGGTTCACAACGCTCATGGTGATCTCCAACAGTGCCGACGATCCGCTGGGCGTGATCATGATGTTGTCGCCCGTGATGTCGCCGTACTTCCTGAACCTGTCCGCGACCGCCTTCCTCAGTTCGGGGATACCTGCGGTGGGACCGTACTTGTTGCGTCCCGCGGAGGCCGCCCTGTTCATGCCCTCGACCGCCTCCTTCGGAGGTGCGAGGTCGGGCTCGCCCAGACCTAGGTTTATGGAGTCCGGACCGGCGAGGTCGAACATCTTTCTGATACCCGACATCGGTATGTCGTTTATCCTGTTGGAAATCTGCATGCTGACCGTGATACCTTCCGCATTAAAAATAATAAGGTGGCGCATGCGCGCGACATAAGCCCGATAACGTACGGATCAGAGGTCCAGGTCCATATCCAGCCTGTCCACGGCGAACTGCCTGATGAGCAGGGATTCGGGGACGAACCTGTCGTACTTGCCGTACTTCAGGAGATCCTCGTCGTACGCCAGCCTGATGGGGTCCTCCTCTTCTGCGTAGTCCCTGACCCTGTCCAGGATCTGCTCCTCGGACAGCTTCGTGCGTATGTCGATGTAATAGGGCTGGAAGGATCTGATAGAATCCGTTCCGATGACCTTCTGGAGGATCCTGCGGAGGGTGTCGAACTGCCTAGTCCCCAACCAGGGGTACATCCTGAATCCCCCTTTCCTCTCGGAGAACATGGATGTCATGCCTATGGACCTGGCGGTCTCCCTGCTCTCGGCGAGGCGCTGCCTGGCCGCATCGTCTATGTACGGGTAGTCCTCGTCGGAGGAGAGCACCTCCAGAATCTTCTGCATGATCCTGGTGTGGGTGGGGGGCGTGCCGGACCTCCACGGGTTGCATGCCTCGCCGTCGCACTCCTCGACCTCTATCGAGGACTTGTCGTTGGAGATCTTGACCACAGTCCAGACCCTTCCGGCGAGCTGTATGAGCTCCTCGACCTGCGGAAGGTTCTGGATGGAACCGATCATCTTCCCGTCGCACTTCACGACGATCTCTTTTTTCGTCGAGAACACCGAGCAGAAGTCCCTTCCGAACACCAGCCTCTCGGCGTTGGGTCCGATGAGGATGGTCTGGTCGGACATTACCTGCAGATGGCCGAGGTTCACGAGATGCTTGATCATCAGCCTGTACTGCTCCTTGGGGATGTCCCTGAAGGGGTACATGGTCAGGACATCCGATGCCAGTACCGAGAACTTGCAGCCGATCCCCGAACGGAGGTACTCCATCGTCTGATGGTACAGCAGCCCGAAGGGCATGCTGTTGCTCTCGGGGGGCTCGGTCCACCCTTCCTTCAGGACCAGTTCGGACATGGCTATGGCCTTCACGAGTCCGAGGGATACGCCGTCCAGAGTCGACCACCATTCCTCCTCGTCCTCGTTGCACATGAGGATGAGCTCCTGACCGTTGCCCCTCCTCCCGGAACGGCCCATCCTCTGGACGAGCCCGGAGCATGTGAACGGCGCGCCGATCTGGACGATCCTGTCCAGGTCTCCGACGTCTATCCCCAGTTCCAGCGTGACGGTGGCTACGGTGGTGTTCTTCACCGAGGGGTTCTTCAGCCTCTCCTCGGCGATCTTCCTGTACTCCTTCGAGATGCTTCCGTGATGGATCGAGACCTCGTCGGGGTAGCCCTTCTTCTCGGACACGATCCTCAGGGACTTCGCGGTGACCTCCGCGTCCTGCCTGCTGTTGGTGAAGACTATGCAGTTGTACCCGTGGGTCTCCCTGAACAGTTCGAGATAGTACCTGGTGACCGCCTTCTTCCTCTCGACGCTGTCCGTCTCCTCGTCGCTCTTCGGGAGGTAGTTGTAATGGATGCGGATGCGGCGGTCGTTGGTGGAACCGTCGTAAACGATGCTCACGTACCTGCCGGTATCCGCGGAGAGCCACTTCGCGGCATCCTCCCTGTCGGATATCGTGGCCGATAGGCCGATCCTCCTCGGACTGCAATGTGCCAGTACCTCCAATCTCTGGAGGCAGCACAACAACTGCAGTCCCCTGTCCGAGTCCATGAAGGCGTGGACCTCGTCGATGACCACGAACCTGAGGTCGCGGAACAAGCGTTCCACCTCCTCAGGGGAATAGGATATGATGTTCTGCAGAGACTCGGGGGTTATCTGGAGGATCCCGGAGGGGTTCTCCAGGAGCTTCGCCTTGGAGCTTCTGCTGATGTCCCCGTGCCATCCCGTGATCCTGAGCTCTGATTCGCCCAGGATGGGCCCCATCCTCTGGAACTGGTCGTCTATGAGGGCCTTCAGGGGACCTATGTAGAGGGCACCGACGCTCTCCGGGGGGTTGTTGTAGAGGGAACCGATCACAGGGAACAGCGCCGCCTCGGTCTTACCGCTGGACGTACCGGCGGATATCAGGATGTGGTCGTCGGTCGAATAGAATGCCTTGAAGGTCTGGTTCTGGATCTCCCTGAAGCCGGACCACCTGCAGGCGTGTATGTACTCTTTGACGAACCAGGGGAGCTTGTCGAAGTACTCGCTCATACCTCGAGGTCCTCGATGATCTCGTCGTCTGGGTTCGCGTCAGAGTTGACGAGCCTGCCCTCGACCAGGTCCATGAACTCGAGGTCCTTGTTCTGGTGAAGGGTGTCCAGGAGACTGATGAGGTCCCTGGTGATCTCCCTGGGTGTGATCATGGTCGACGAGACGACGTTGGCCATGACAGTCTTGAGATAGGTCTCCAGCATGTCGTCGGAGATCCCAGAATCGTATTCGTACCTCTGCTCGTGGAGGTTCTTGATCGTCTTCAGGAGGACGAAGACCTCCTCGTTGGTGAGGGGCTTGAGGTTGATGATGGGCCCGAGGTAGTTGTCGTAGCCGCTCTCGTAGCGTCCCGCGACGAGTCTGGACCTGAGCGCCTCGTAGCTGTAGAGTCCCCTGTTGGGGTCCTCGATGAACTCCGGCGTACCGCAGACGTAGACCGAAAGGTACTGGGTCTTTCCCTGCATGATGTCGTTGAACATGGTCAGGAGACGCTCGTAGTTGTTGGCCCTGGAGACCTTGTTCTGGAGCTTGTAGAGGATGACCCCCTCGTCGATGAAGACGATGAGCCCCTTGAAACCGAGCCTCTTGACGATTCCGGACCAGATCTTGATCATATCGTACCAGTTGCCGTCGTCGATGACCACGTTGGTGCCGAGGCTCTTCCTGGACTCCTTCTTGAGGTCCAGCTCTCCCTTGAACCACCTGACGGCGGCGATGTCGTCCTTCCCGTCGAGGAAGTCGTTCATGTAGGAGATCACGACCATCATGAAGTCCTGATAGTTCTGGAAACTCGAGAGTTCCGCCATGTCCTGGCGCATGGACTTCTCGATGTCCTCCCTCGAGTCAGAGCCGAGCTTGTCCTTGGTGTCCATGATCCATCCCTGGAGGATGGGTTCCATCGCACCGCCGTCCGGCCTGGCCTTGTAGGCCATGTTCTTTACCAGCTCCTTGTAGGTGTTCAGGCCTTCCTTCTTGGAGCCTGTGAGCCTCCTGTTGATGGCGAGGTCGGCATCCATGACCACGAAGCCCTTGTCCATGGCATAGTTGCGGATCATCTGCGTCATGAAACTCTTACCGTTACCGAACCTTCCGGAGATGAACCTGAACGCACCGCCGCCTTCGGCCGTGTCGTTGAGATCGTTGACGAATGTCTCGGTCTCTTTCTTCCTGCCGACCGCGATGTACTCCAATCCCCTTCTGGGGACGACTCCCGACGAGAGGGCGTTCATCATGGTCATGAGGGTCCTTTTCGGAACGGTTTCTGTCATCGTGCAGACTCCTAAATAAAAAGGGTATAGTCGATTCGACATATACCATTATCGTAGGGACGGATCAGAGCAGGGCCCTTACGTTGTCGGTGTATTCGTCGAAGATCACGCCGCCCTCGAGGATGTTGTCGCCCACCGCGTCCATGGCGAGGGCGTTGATGGAATCCTCCATCCTGGATTGGATGGAACCGATGTCCCTCAGATACTGCTGGCCGTTGCCCTCCAATACCGCTCTGAGGTAGCCCTTCTGCTTCTCATCCAGGGCCTCGGCGAGTCCCTGCCATGAATCGGAGATCTTCCTGACGGGTTCCACGGGCCTCATCACCACTTCCTCCTGGACCTCCTCCGTGGCCATCATCCTGGTCACGTCCTTGAGGGCGGTCTCCGCACCTGTGACGGCCTCGCGGTCCAACTTTAGGTTGCTGGCTCTTTCCTTGATCTCCGCGATCTCCTTGCCCTCGTACCATGAGGAGACGGCCTTTGTGAGCATCTCCCTGCATTCCATCCCGAATGCGGTGAACTTGTTGATCTTCACTGCCTTTCCGGTCCTCTTCATCCTGACCGCGGAGAACACGTTCTTCACGATCTCCTTGAGGGAGTCATCGAATGCGGCGTTGTAGATGTAGTTCCTGTAGGTGAACCTGGCCTTCCTGATCTCCTTGAAGTACTTCAGGTCCTCGAACACGGTGACGACGGTCGGTACCTTCTCCGGATCGCAGAACTCCTCGATCGTTGTCCCCTGGTCCTCCATGGCCTTCTCGACGGCCCTCAGCATGGCGCAGGTGATGCCTACGCAGTCCTGGTCGAACTCCCTGGACATGGTCTTATCGTTGATCCCGGACAGGAACAGCAGCAGCGTCTTGTCAGGATGCGTGTCCATGCCCTTGAGGAACTGCTCCATCACCAGGCACGCCGTTATGTTGGATTCGTATATCGAGGGGTCCGGGAACGCCAGCTTGTGGACGAGCGAGTATTCGAAGCATGTCTTGCCGATCAGGTTGTCCTCGTCCGCTCCCCCGTAGGCCCTGCGGAGTCCGACCAGCTGGTCCATGTTGACCTGCGGGTCCGCCTTGATGTTGACGAGCTCGCACAGGTATAGCCACAGGTATCCCCTGTCGGTCTCGCCGTAGTTGCCCTTCCTGGTCTGGTCCCTCCAGTACACGTAGAACTTCCTCTGGGGCTCGCTGAAGGACCTGTAATCCGGGTTGGTGAATCCCGAAGGTATGTACTCGCACCTCTCCTTGACCTCGACGTTCCAGTTCCTCTCGATGTCGGTCTTCAGATGGGGACTGACATGCTGCTTCTGCGCTTCCTTGTCGATGTTCAGGATGGCCTTGGGCTTCTCAGCGGTCCCGAACTGGGCCTCCAGGGATGCGCCCATGTCGACCAGCGCCCTCTCCTTCGAGGACATCGACTGCCTGTTCGTTCCCCTCCAGGCCTTGGGGATCTTTTCGAAGTCACCTGGACCCTCCTCGTGGATCCTGTCCACGATCGCCCTGAACTCCTTGTTGAAAGAGCTGGGGGTCGCGGGGCCCTTCTCCCCTATGTCCTTGCAGAGGACCTTCCTGGTGTAGGAGAACAGTCCTAGCATGAACTCTCCGAAGACACCGTCGGTGCGGAGCTTCTCGTATGTGATCTGATAGTCCTTGTCCTTGCCGTAGGGCAGATACAGGAACACCTTGTAGAGCTCGGTGACCATACCTTCCGAGTATGTCTGGGCAACGCCCTTCCCGGTGTTCTCCATCAGGAACCTGTCGATGGCCGTCAGTGAATCGTTGAACAGCGATATGTGCCTCAGGCTGTCGACGCCGTCGGCATGCATCTTGGGGCCTCCGGAGAGGTACCACACAAGCTCCTTCCCTATGCGTCTGGTCGGGAACGACATGATCTCCGATGTGATCATGAATGACCTGACGGAGCCCTTCCCCATCCACATCGTCGGAAGGTCCAGGTCATGGACCACCGCGTAATCGAACATGGTCGCGGCCAGATCGGACTGCGGCATGCCGTGCATGCGGCTGTTGTCGAACAGGAGCCTCAGCTCCCTCATACCGTCCTTGGGATCCATGTCAGAGTTGATGATCTCGCAGAGCCTGAGCTTCACGTAACCTCTGTCTGATTTCAGGCAGGTCCCGCGGGAGAGCTCGTCCCTCCAGTAGAGATAGTAGGCCTTCTGCTGCCTGTCCATGACCGAATAGTCGGCGTTCCTGTGCTCGCATCTGACGTATTCGCATTCCTCCCCGTGCCTGTCCTTGTACTCCTCGATCTGGGATAGAAGGTCCTGAACGTTGTATTCGTTCCTCTGTTCGTAGGGGTTGAACGCCATGTTTGTATCGGGAAGTGGAAGGGAGTCTTGGATTATAGTAATTGTCGAAAGAAATCTTGTCAGTATTCGTCAACTAAGGATTATATATAAACACAAGTTTTCACATTTGGATATATAATCCAAGTGATACTAATGAACAGTAAAGTGCTAACGATCGCTGTCGTCGCCATACTTGTGGTGGCAGGGGCCGCCGTGGCCTTTGTTGCTCTTGGCAACGGGGACTCTAAGCACAAGGTAAACATAGATGCTGGAAATCTTGTTTACGGAAATGCTAACAACGATCCGTACATCAACAACGATGATGTCAAATTCATACAGGACATCATCGATGAGAAGACGACTTGGGACAGTGCAAAGAACCCTCTCGCAGATGCGAACAATGACGGTTTCATTACACAGGCAGACATCGATCAGGTCAAGATGATCATTGACAACAAGAGCGGAAAGGTCTGGTACCAGACATATCTGGGATGGCCTATGGAGATAACCTACCCCCTTGTTGACAGGAACATATTCGTCTCATACTGGCAGCAGGCAGAGGCAGCGGCCATCCTTGGAATCTGGGATGATGTCAAGGTTGCGAACGCCTATGTCACTCAGGTTAAGACGCACCAGTACGACCTTACGCACGTCGTAGAGGTCGAGAGCGTGTCCACCAACAACTGGTATGACACCACATTCACAACATTCGCCGATGAGGAGATCGATCTCATCATGGTCACACCCAACCAGAACAACTATGACAAGTGTAAGGCCGGTTACATGGACACTCACCCCAACTGTGAGATCATCCTTCTGTCCCACGTCGGAAACAACGCCATGTCCGCGATGCTCACTATGGGAATCCTGTTCAATAAGGAAGCTAGGGCAGAGGCCTACGCCGAGTATTGCTACGGTGCCATCGAGGACATCCAGGAGAGGCTCAATGGAGTGGAGAAGAAGAATGTCATGGTCACCATGACCACACCCAAGGGATCCAGGACCGCAGTATGTTGCGGTACCGCTTACGAGGGTTCCGTGAACCTCATCAGTCAGATCGCGAACGTCTACTCCGGAGATGCTCAGACCGCATACGGACAGACCGTCAAGGACCAGCTGTGGTACACTGAGGATGCCCAGGACAAGTGGGAGATCATCTTTATGAACTACTCCTCTATCGACTGGTTCACATGCGAGAGTCAGCAGCAGTTCAACGAGTACTTCGACAAGGTGGCGGCATTCTTCGAGGGAACGGAAGCATACAAGAACAACGGAATGTGCGCTATGCCTTACGTCTGCGGAGGATACGCAGCCTATGCGATGGCATACTACTGTGCCTGGTACTTCTACCCCAACCTGTTCACTGAGGCAGAAGCACAGAAGAACCTCCAGTACTGGTTCGACAACTTCTGCTGTCAGGAGAACACGTACTTCGGTGACAAGACCTACACCGCAGCTAATGCGTTCATCTACTACACCGGAGACAACTACACTACACTCGTCCAGAAGTATCAGAAGGAAAACGCCTGAAGATCAATGAACATAAACCTCTTCCAAACCTCTTACCTTGAAGACAGAGCCGATAGCATGGACGATTACGATCCCATTGAGACAGCCGTTGACAAATGGACTTCGGAGACACAAATCGAAGAGTACAGAGACAAGATCTCCGATTACCACAACTACATCCATTTCAAATGGCTATTCGTGATCGGTAGCGTCCTGTTAGCGATCATCTGTTCGATCTACGCATTGTCCATAGGTGCGGATTATGTCACGTTCACCGATGCCATGGAGGTCGTATGGAATCATCTGACCGGAAATCCCGGGGACATGGCTACCAACAAGGACGAGTATGCGGTATGGTTCATCAGGAGACCGTCAGTCTGCTGCGGTCTATTGGCGGGAGCAGGTCTTGCGGCTGCCGGAGCCGTCATGCAGAGCATACTGAGGAACCCCCTGGCGGATCCGTACACCACGGGCATCTCATCTGGAGCATCGTTCGGAGCATCATTGGCGATGGGGTTCGGGTTGTCCGTGGCATCCACAGCTTATGCCGTCGTGGCCAATGCGTTCATATTCGCCCTGATCCCGATGGCTGTGATCATCCTTGTTTCCAAGATCAAATCCGCCTCTCCGACCACCATGATCATGGCGGGTATTGCAGTCATGTACATCTTCAACGCCGCCACTACCTTGATCAAACTGTTCGTGGATCCCGAATCCCTGTCGGCGATTTACGCCTGGAGCGTCGGTTCCATAGATATCGCAGGAAAGGGGATAGCCGGATGGGATGCGGTGACTGCCATGTTCTTCTTCGTCGTCATCGGAACGACCGCCCTCATCCTCCTCTCACGTAAGTTAAACGTTGTGGCGACAGGTGATGAGAGTTCCAAGGCGCTGGGAGTCAATTCGGATCAGATGAGGATAATTTCTCTTCTCATCGTCTCATTCCTTGCGGCTGGTGTGGTTTCATTCACCGGTCTCATCGGATTCATCGGTCTGGTCTGTCCCCACATCGCAAGGATCTTTGTGGGATCGGACAACAGATATCTGATACCTGCCTCAGCCGCTTTCGGTGCGGCCCTGCTCATAATCTCAGACATCATCGGAAAGAGCATATTCTACCCGACGACCGTTCAGGTCGGCGTGATCACCGCATTCATCGGCGGTCCTCTGTTCCTGTACCTCATCGTAAGGCAGAAGAAGGAGGCCTGGTGACATGCAATTGCCGGAATTCCTCAGGGATGATATCGATAAGACTCCGCCAGATTTCAATTCGAAGCATATAATCGAAATGACCAATGTCACGTTCGGTTACAAGACTGATAAGACGATTCTCCATGATGTCTCATTCACAATAGACGAGCCCGAATTCGTATGCATAGTGGGACCTAACGGGGTCGGAAAATCCACTCTGATAAAGTGCATGAACGGTCTGTTGAAGCCGAGAAGCGGCATCGTCAAGATCTATGGAAAAGAGGTCAAGACGTATCCGCTGAAGGAGCTGGCGAAGATCGCAGGATATGTGCCAGTGAGGACCAACGATTTCAACGTGCTATCGGTTCTGGATACGGTACTGATAGGAAGGTATGCCCATCAATCATGGAAGACCAAACCGGAGGAGGTCGCCATGGCATACAAGGCCCTAGAGGCCTTGGAGATGCAGGATTATGCGATGGAGAGGTTCAATGACCTCTCCGCGGGACAGCATCAGAAAGTGTCGATAGCAAGAGGCCTTGTTCAGGAACCGAAGATCCTGATACTCGATGAACCCACGTCTAATCTCGACATAAGGCACCAGATATATGTCACGGCATTCCTGAAGAAGCTCTCAGCAAAGACGGGTATGACCATCATAATGATCAGCCATGACCTGAATCTGGCGGCCAAATTTGCCGATAAGGTCATCATGATGGAGACCCCGGGGAAGATCCACAGCATCGGTACTCCGTTGGAAGTATTCACCGAGGGGACAATCTCTGACGTGTACAACGTGAAATGCAAGATTGAGATGGATGAGGGTTCACCGCACATCGTGCTTCAGTATGTGAGGTAATCCGGTATTTGTTCCAGTAACGAGATGCTGTCTGTTCGTTACTGTAATATCATATGGAACCAACATCGTTACTATGATCTCCAGGAAGGTCGTCGTGGCAGTCGTGGCAGTCGCTCTGGCGCTCTGCGCAGTAGTGGTTATAGTAAATCCCTTCGGGGGCGGTTTGAACGCATCGTTCGTGATAATCCATACGAACGACACCCATTGCTTCTACGAGGGGGACGACCAGTTGAACTTCTCGACGGTCGCCGCACTGAGGGAGCAGTACTCCGAGGATAACGTTGTGTTCACGGTCGATGCCGGAGATTTCCTTCAGGGAACTCCTACGGGACCATGACTTAGGGGGAGGGCTCAGTCCAGATCATGAATACAGTCGGCTATGATATCGGCGTTCCTGGGAACCACGAGTTCGACTTCAGTTTCGATACCCTGCTGGAGAGGGTGGATCAGCTCAACTACCCGATCATCTGCTCCAACCTCGTTTATTCGGATACGGGTAAGAACGTGTTCACAGAATACATGGTTATAGAGAAGCAGGGAGTCAAGATCGGATTCTTCGGGCTACTCAGCGAAGAGACCCCGGTCAGTACCATGGCAGGTAACCTGGGCCCTTCCGAGGTCACCGATCCCGTGGATGCGGCGAAGCGCATGGCGAACATACTGAAGAAGGAGAAGGTGGACTGCATCGTTGCCATTTGTCACATGGGAGTGGTCAAGGAGGGCTACACGACATCCGATGAACTCTGCGCACAGGTCTCCGGAATCGACATCTGTATCGACAGCCACAGTCACACGGAGATGGAGGACGGGAAGGTCTGCGACGGGAGCATAGAGCTCGTCAAGAGCAATACCGCGATCGCCAGCACAGGGTGCAACCTGAAGAACGTGGGAGTGATCACTGTTGATGCGGGAAAGATCAGCGCCAAGCTGTACCGCGGACCGGCTCTGGAGTACAAGACCACCTCAGATGTCGTGAAACAGGTTGAGGACGAGGTTGACAGGAAGATGGCAGGTGTGGTCGGCCACACAGCGATCCTCCTGGACGGAGAGCGCAATAACGTCAGGAACAACGAGACGAACCTAGGAGACCTCATCACAGATGCAATGCGCCTGGCCACCGATTCTACTGTGGCGATAATCAACGGCGGTGGCATCCGTTCATCAATACAGGCCGGGGACATCACTTTAGGAGACGTATTCGATGTAATGCCGTTCCAGAATTTCACCTGCATTCTGAATGTGCCAGGTTCTGCTTTGTGGGATGAGATGGAGTTCTCGTTGGCCCTCAAAGGATCATCTAAGGGCGGATATCTGCAGTACTCGGGAATGACCGTGACCTATGATCCCAGTGCAGCCGATAACCAGAAGGTCAAGTCCATCAAGATCAACGGTGAGGAGATCGACAAGATTGCCACTTACAAGATTGCGACCATTGACTTCATTGCGACCGGAGGGGACGGCAACAGTTACCTTGTCGGATATCCGAAGCAGATAGATGCCACAGTGGAATCAATCTTCATCGACTATCTGGCGGAGATCGGGACGGTCACGGATTCGATGATAGAGGGTAACAGGCTCATAGAGGCTTGAGAACCCGCATCCGTAATCGGCGGTTACCGCTCGTGATGGCCCCAGGTCAGCACAAATTAATACGATTCCAGCGCTACTTCCCTGCATGAAGGTCGGATTCGACAACGACATGTACCTAAAGACCCAGTCCGAGAAAATCAGGGAACGCATCAAGCATTTCGGCGGCAAACTGTATCTCGAGTTCGGGGGCAAGCTTTTCGATGACTACCACGCATCCCGTGTCCTTCCCGGTTTCATGCCCGACAGTAAGATCAGGATGCTCATGGAGTTCGGACAGGATGCCGAGGCCATCATAGTCATCAACGCGGAGGACATCGTCAAGAAGAAGATCAGGAAGGATTTCAGCGTCGGATACGATTCGGAGGTCTTCAGACTCGTGGACATGTTCCTGGACAGGGGCATCGGGGTCTGTGGACTGGTCATCACGCATTTCAACGGGCAGGCGGAGGCCGAGGCGTTCCAGAGGAAGGCCGAGTCGAACGGCCTCAAGGTCTACAGGCACTATCTGATCGACGGATATCCGTCCAATGTCGACCTCATAGCATCGGACGACGGTTTCGGAAAGGACGAGTTCGTGCCCACCACCAAACCTTTGGTCGTCGTCACCGCTCCCGGACCCGGAAGCGGCAAGATGGCGGTGTGCCTCTCACAACTTTACAACGAGAAGAAGAGGGGAGTCTCCGCAGGTTACGCCAAGTTCGAAACATTCCCCATCTGGAACATTCCCCTCAAGCACCCGGTCAACATCGCGTACGAGGCTGCCACGGTGGACCTCGCGGATGTTAACATGATCGACCCGTACCACCTGGAGGCGTACGGCGAGACGACCGTGAACTACAACAGGGACATCGAGATCTTCCCGGTGGTCAACGCCATCCTCGAGGGTGTCCTGGGAGCATCCCCGTACAAGTCCCCCACGGACATGGGGGTCAACATGGCGGGCAACTGTATTGTTGACGACGAGATCGTCAGGAAGGCCGCCAACTACGAGATCATCAGGCGTTACTTCTCCACACTGAGGGACCGCAGGGAGGGCAGGGCGTCCGCCGAGACCCTCCTGAAGTCGGAGATCTACATGAAGAACGCCGGAATCACGCCTGAATACAGGAAGACCGTTGAGACGGTCAGGCGCGTCATGACCGAGACCGAGAGGCCGGTCGTCGCCGCCGAATTGGACGACGGCAGGATCGTGACCGGAAAGGCCACTCCACTGACCACCGCATCATCCTCGCTCCTGCTGAACATGCTCAAGGAGCTTGCCGGTATAGACGATTCCATCACATTGATCTCCAAGGAGGTCATCGAATCCGTCCAGAGGCTCAAGGTCGACAACCTGGGATACAAGAACCCTCGCATGCACCTCGACGAGATGCTCGTCGCGCTGTCCATAATCGCAAGGACCGACAAGAACGCGGAGAAGGCGTTCGCGATGCTCCCCAAGCTCAGGGGATGCGACGTCCACTCGTCCGTCATACTGTCCGCGGTCGATGAAGGGGTCTACAAGAAGCTGGGGATGAGCACGTCCTCGGAGCCCGAGCACCAGACCAAGTGTCTGTTCCACGAGAGTTTCTGAGGACCCGGACCTCACCCCGTAAATATCACGAGGGCGATTGATTCATCATGGAAGCTAACTCCGAGGAATTCAAGAAGTTCATCCTGGAGAACAGGGAGATCATCGAGAGCATACTCAACGAGGGCAGGAAGGACACCGAGGAGGCCATAAGGCAGAAGGCCGACGAGGCGAAGGCGAAGGTCAAGGGCGTGAACGATGCCGTCCTGAAGATCGTCGCCGACGACGAGGTCCAGCAGCACTTCCTCAAGGGATGCCTGGAGTTCCTTCACTTCCTCGAGGCCGTCATTGATGCGGCTCCACTGTCACCCGAGGTCAGGGAGGCCGTCGACAAGTTCGAGGAGACCAGGGACAAGACCATGCACAACGTGGTCGCCACAGGCGCCAAGGACAAGATGGAGAACATCAAGATCAACGTCAAGAAGAGAGACTGATCATTCCACCCTGTGCAGTTTAAGGTTGCTCTCCAGCTCTTCCATGGTGTAGCATTTGCACAGCTGCATCGCCAGGTCGCAGAACTTGTCATCGGTGCTTATCAGACAGTCCTCCATCATGTAAGGCGACACATCCTTGTCGAACGCCCCCCAGTAAGTGGCCATGACGCAGTACTGGGCGAACATGCCCATCAGGAGTGCAGCGTCGCAGTCGCAGTGGTGGATGATGTCCGAGAGGTTGGTGTTGTTGAACGAGTTCATGTGATACTTCTTCACGATCTTGTCAGTATCCTTGATCTCGAAGCCGTCCAGCAGCTCCATCGTATCGTTGGTCACCCCGGGAAGGCATGTGAAGCTGTCGTAGAGCACCCATATGATCGGTCTCCCCGCTTCCCTGAACATATCGATGACCTTGTTCATGACGGGGGTGTGCGTCCTCGCCGACTCGAGCGTTGAGTCCTTGGCGTTCACTATGAACTTCTTCTGCACATCGACTATCACAAGTGCCAGCTTCCTGTCGTTCTTGTCCACTGCTTTGGCGGCGTGTTCTGATGTCATGTTATCACTCAGCATTTGTTGTTCTTGATCATGTAATAGCAGATCGCATAGAGTGCGATGATGTAGGCCGCCACGATCACGATGGAGATCGGGTCGACCGAGTAGTCCGGGAGCATTATGCCTCTGGTGATTGCGCTGACATGGGTCAGCGGCAGCGCGTAGATGATGTCCGCCGCGATCTCCGGCAGCGCACTGGAATCGAATAGGGTACCGCAGAGGAACGTCATCGGGACGATGACGATGCTGGAGAACAGCGTCAGCTTCTGCGTCTTGTTGGTCAGCATCCCGGCCAGGAGTCCCAGCAGCGAGAACAGCAGACTGGACACTATGATCAGGATGAAGATCCACGGGCTGATGGCTACCGCGGGGGACAGGAGCCATCCCACGATCAGCAGGATGGTGCAGCTGATGAGCGCTCTCACGATCCCTTGTATGGTCTTGCCCAGTATGATCGAGGATATGTGGAGGGGACAGAGCAGCAGTTCGTCGAAGCTCATGTAGAACAGCCTCTGTACTAGTATCTTCATGGACACGGTGCTGAACGTGGCCGACAGCGTAGTAAGGGCGATGATTCCCGGTACGATGTAGGTGACGTAGCCTTGGGGGTCGTCCATGTTGCTTCCCACACCGAAACCGAATGCCAGCAGGTACAGGAGCGGGCCGACCAGCGATGACAGGAGCACCTCCACCATGTTGCCCTTCATGTACTCCAGGTCGCCCCATGCGACCCTGTACGATTCGTCGAGGACGCCCATTAGAGACCTCCCGTGAGCTTTAGATACGCATCTTCCAGGGTGACCCTTCTGATGTTGAACAGTCTGTCGCCGAGGGTCTGGGAGAACGCCTTGGCATCGTCCAGGGATTCGAAGTATTCCATCCTCCTCTTCCCTTCGTCGTTGGTGGTCTCTACGGCGAACTTTCCGACCTTGGCCTTGAGTTCGCTGACCGTGCCTATCGCCACGAGTTCCCCGTGGTCGATTATGGCCACCCTGTCGCACAGGGATTCGGCCTCCTCTATGTAGTGGGTGGTCAGGAATATGGTCGTCCCGCGGGAGTTCAGCATCCCCACGAGGTCCCACAGCATGTGGCGCGAGCGTGTGTCCAGTCCCGCCGTGGGCTCATCCAGCAGCAGGATCTTCGGGTGGTGGATTATGGCGCATATGATGGACGCTTTCCTCTTCCAGCCGCCGGAGAGCTCCATGACCTTCCTGTCCATGTAGTCCCCCAGCTCCAGGATGTCGGCGGTCTCCTTGACCAGTCTGTCGATCTGCTTGGAAGGGATCTTGTGCATGATGGCGTGGTGCTTCAGGTTCTGACGTACGGTGAGGTCCTTGTCCAGGGAGATGTTCTGCTGGGACATGCCGATGAGCTTGCGGGCCTCGACATAGTCCTTCCTGATGTCGAACCCTCCGACTTTGACAGAGCCAGATACGAATTTCTGAATGGTGGTGATGGTACGGATCGTGGTGGTCTTGCCTGCTCCGTTCGGTCCGAGGAATCCGAAGATCTCCCCTTCCTTCACTTCGAATGTGATTCCGTTCACTGCGGTGAAATCCCCGAACTTCACCACCAGGTCCTTGACTTCTACGATGTTGTCCATCTCACTGCCTCCCCTTCACCAGAAGGTGTCTGCTGATCAGTATGAATACGGTCATGTAGACGAGGATGACGGCCAAGGATACCAGCGGGAACCCGGTGTCCAAAATGGACGACCTGATGCAATCCGTGGAATGCGTGAGCGGCAGGGCGTTGAGTATCCACTGTGCGACCTCCGGGAGGGCGTCCAGGGAGAAGATGGTCCCGGACAGGAACGTCATCGGCGTGATCACGAGCGTCGTGAACAGCGTGAGGGTCAGATGCGAGTTGGCGAGCATACCTGCCACCACACCCAGGAGGGAGTAGGTCAGACAGCACAGCAGGATCACGCCTATGCTGAGTATCGAAAGGTGCATGTCCTCTGTCAGTACCATCCCGACAGCATACAGCACCGCGCAGCTGATGAGGCTCCTGATCATCCCGGCCCAGGTCCTTCCCAGTATCACGGATATGGGTTTCATCGAGCACAGGAACAGTTCGTCGAAGCTCTGATAGTATGTACGTTGGACCATGACCTTCTGGGCCACATTGTTGAAGCACGAGTTCATGGTCGACATCGACATGACTCCCGGTATCATGAAAGCGATGTAATCTATGCCGTCCACCGTCGCGCCGGAGCCGAAACCGTATCCGAACGCAACGATATACAGCAGCGGTGTGACCAGGCTGGTGATGAGCACCACGAGGATGTTCCTCTTGATGAACATGAAGTCGATCCAGGCGACACGGAAGGAATCGGAGATCACCGTCATATCCTGTACTTCACCTCCTCGGTGGCCTGTACGTTCTCCTTCCCCGTCAGTTCGAGGAACACGTCCTCCAGGTTGGTGCTCCTAGATGTGACCTGCATGTCCTCAGGCAGGGAATCCCTGAATGCCTTGGCATCCGTGTAATCGTGGAAATAGCGGCAGTTCTTGTCGCCGTCCTCTATGTATTCTATCGCCCATCTGCCCAGATTCTCGCACAGCTCCTTCGGCGTCCCCTGGGCGATGATGTGGCCGTGGTCCAGGATGGCTATCCTGTCGCACAGCTCCTCCGCCTCGTCCATGTAATGGGTCGTGAGGAAGATCGTCGTGCCCTTGGAATTCAGCTCCCTTATGAGCTTCCACAGCATGTGCCTGGACTGGGTGTCGAGACCGGCCGTGGGTTCGTCAAGGACCAGTATCGACGGGTCGTGGATCAGAGCGCAAACGATGGCAGCTTTCCTCTTCCAGCCTCCGGAGAGGTTGATCGTCATGTAATCCAGATAATCCCCCAGGTCCATGGCCTTGACCAATGCGTCGAACCTCTCCTGGGCCAGCTTTTTGGGCATGCGGTGGAGGATCGCATGGTACCAGATGTTCTCCCTGACGGATACGTCCCTGTCCATGGAGATGTGCTGCTGGACGATCCCGATCTTTTCCTTCATGGGGTCGTCGAGACCCTTGATCACATGTCCCTCGATCATTATCTCCCCGGAGGTAGGGGGCGTGAGGGTGGTCATCACCCTGATGGTGGTGGTCTTCCCGGCCCCGTTGGGCCCCAGGAACCCGAATATCTCGCCGCGCTTGACCTCCACGTCTATGTTGTCCACGGCTGTGAAATTCCCGAATTTCTTGGTGATCCCTATCCCGCTGATTATGATGTCATCTGTCATTCAGGCCCTCCAGTTCTCCCTCCAGGTCCTCGTAAAGGTCCTGCAGTCTCTGCTGCATCTCGTCCCCGGCGTCCCACATGTCGCGGTATATGGCCTCGAGCAGCCTCGAGACCACTTCCATCATGGCGTAGGGGTTCGCCTCGCGGAACCACTCCGCGTTCTCCTTGTTGAATAGGAAGTTCTCCGCTATGGATTTGTACTCCCATCCTTCGATGATGTCCGATGTGGCGTCCCAGCCGAAGACGTACTCAGTCATCTTCGATATCTCCTGGGCGCCCTTGAACCCGTGCGGCTTCAGCCCCTCGAACCATTTGGGGTTGTTGATCTTGCTGCGGAAGATGTAGCGTCCTTCCTCGTCGATCGTCTTGGTCTTCAGATTGGTGGTGTCCGCGGAGAATCCGATCATGGACATGGGGAGGGTGCCCCTCACCGATCTGACCGCGGCGTTGAAACCTCCGAGGTCCGTGTACACGTCGTCGTTGTCGAACATGTCGTACTCCCTGCTGACGCTGTTCTTCACGGTGACGTCCATGTTCATCAGCTTGTGCCTGAAGGCATCGGGCTTCCTCTCGCCGAACCTTCCGATACCGTATGCGTACTCCCCGTAGTCACGGTATATCTTCCCGAGCTCGTCCTGGTCCTTCCAATCGGACGTGCGGACGAGGATGTTCGTTCCGGAACCGTATGTGCCAGGAGCATCACCGAATATGCGGATCATGGCATCCTCCCTGGCCTGGTCCTCCGGCATCCCCTCCTCGATGGAGAGGACTATGTCCCTACGCAAGTTGGCGAGGATGAAGTTCTCCTCTTCGGATTCATCAAGGCCGGCGACGGTCTGCACCGCGCGATCGATCATCCTGACCAGGTTGGGGAAGGTGTCCCTGAACAGCCCGCTGATCCTGAGCGTGACGTCTATCCTAGGTCTCCCAAGTTCGGAAACCGGGATGACCTCCAGGTCCTTGACCCTGCCCGCGTACCCTGTCCATACAGGGCGTATCCCCAGGAGCCAGAGCACATATGCGGTGTCGTCACCGCCGGTCTTCATGGTGTCTGTGGCCCACATCACTATGCCGATGTTCTTCGGATAGCTGCCGTGCTCGTCGACGAACCTCTCCAGCATCTGGTCGGCCATCCTCTTCCCGATCTCCCAGCTGGAATGCCACGGGATGGAGTCGGGGTCTATGGAATAGAAGTTCCTGCCCGTAGGGAGGATCTGCGCCCTGCCCCTGGTCGGGCATCCCGACGGTCCGGGCTCTATGTAGTTGCCCTCCAGTGCGCTCATGACGCTGCCGACCTCGTCGCGCATCCTCATGAGGTTGGGATAGATGCTGGTGCAGAGGAACGATACCGTGGTGTTAATGTCGTCGGAACCGAACCTCTTCACAAGTGCCAGACAGCGGTCCTCATCGAACCCTGCCTCGGCGAATTCCGAGATCAGTCCTTCCATCGTGGTCTCGACCTCCTCGAGGATCTGACCCTTCAGCTTTCCGGTCCTCTCGTCGATCCCGGAGGCGTTGTTCTGGATGTCCAGGATGTCGTATCCCATGGATTCGGAAATCCCGCGGCGGAGCGAGGGGATATCGCCGTTGTCGACCCTGGTGAGGCTGTAGATGTCCTCTTCCAGTCTCTTGTCCTTCGGTACGTCGCCCAGGATGTGAAGGCCATCCTTTATGAGATTCTCCTTGATATCCACGACGTAATCGTAGAGGTCATCGATCCTGCCGTCCAGTTCCTCGTTCGAGCAGTCCGGTACGAGTCCGATGTCGTTGTACATCTCCATCTTGCCAAGGATCTCCCTGAGCTTCTCCCTGATCATGGAGACGTTCTCGTTCTGCCCCTGCGTCTTGGCCTGCATGTAGTTCTGGAGGGCCCCCTCCAGTTCCAGTATGTCATCGTATCCGCCGGCACGGGTCATGGTCGGTATCATGTGGTCGATGATGACGGCTGCGGCGCGCCTCTTCGCCTGGGTCCCCTCCCCCGGGTTTCCGATGATGTAAGGGTAGATGTCCGGGAGGGAGGTCATGATGTAGTCGGGGCAGCAGTCGTTCCCGAGGGCCACCGATTTTCCCGGCAGCCATTCGAGCGTCCCGTGGGTGCCGACATGGATCACCGCGTCGGCGCCGAAGTCGAATCTGAGCCATTTGTAGTAAGCGTAGTACTGATGGGGATGGACGACATCCGGGTCGTGGTAGTTGGCCTGCAGGTCCCTGCTCCTGTCGGGCTGGAATCCGACGATGATGTTGCCGAAGACGGTGCCTGGTACTATCATGTCGTTCTTCGAGGTGTATATGTCCCCGGGGGGCTTCCCCCAGTCCTTTTCGATTTTGTTGCGTGCGGTCTCCGACAGCTCCCTGTACCATATGTCGTACTGCTCCGGAGGTATCAGGTCGACCGAACGCTTTCTGACCTCCTCGTTGGACAACCATTCGGTGTCGTTGGTGAGACCGGAGAGGAGGATGTCCACAAGTTCCTTGGCGGTCTCGGGGATCCTCTCCCCGACATCGTAGCCCTCCTCCTTCATCTGACGGAGAATGTTCACGACGCTTCCGAATGTGTCCAGTCCGCTCGCGCCACCGGCACCCGCGTTCTTTGCGGGATATTGGTAGAGCAGGATGGCAACCTTCCTGTCCTTGTTCTTTATGCGGCGGAGCCTGCCCCACATGATGGCGATGTCCGCCACGCGGAACGCCCTGTCTGTGAGGCTCTTGCAGTACCTCTCGCTGTTGGCGGCGATCTCGGTGCTGGCGGAAGGGACGGTTATGATCTGTCCGTCGAATTCCGGATGGACGACGCTGTACGCTATCTCGGCAGGATTGAGCCCCTCCAGATGTCCGTTCCACCATTCCTCGTCCTCCGCAAGGTTCATGGACTGTATCACGGGCACGCCGTAATCCATGTACATGTTCTCCTCAAAGACCTGTTCCCCTGCCCCTGGTGTGGCGATCAGGGTCTGGCTGAAGCTCATGGTGTTGATGATGCTGTCCAGTACGGGCTTACCGTCCCTGGTGAGGTCCTCCCTTAGCAGCCTCTTGATCCCTTTGGAGTTGTCGACCTTGAACTCCTGTGTGTTGAAGAATACGGGGACGGGATTCCCTCCCAGTTCCTGGACGGCGCGTATGAGGCCGTCGATGTGATCGATGTTGTGGGTGACCCACTGCTTCTGGTAGAAGAAGATCCCGATGTTGGGTTTGGAAGGGTCCAGCCCATCGATGAAGTCTTTGATGGAATGGTTCTCCAGCCCGGGCATGTATATGCCTTCTGTCAGGGGATGGCTGGGTTCCGGGAGCTCTATGTCCAGTCCGTCGAACTTCCTGAGCGCCCACTTGATGAGGCCGATGTAGTTGTCATCCCCGGCGAGGACCGCATAGGTCGTCACGAGATTGTAATCCTCCTCCGTGCCCAGGAAATGGTTCCTGTACTCGTCCACCACCCATGAGTCGGTGCAGATGAGGTGGGTGCAGACGTGATGGGTCTCGATGGCCTCTTTGATCTTGTCGAACTTCTTGCAGTACGTGGTGTCGCCGTGGACTTTTATGGTGATGAAATCCGCTGAGGATATGACCTTCACCGCATCCGCTAGGTACAGCGGGTCCTCGTCGAGATCGGAGCCGTTGTAGTAGTGGTAGTCGACCTCGTATCCCATGGAACGGATGGTGTTGACAGCCTTGTTCATCAGGAAGCTGTCGTTGGTTCCCACGGCGATGTTCACATATTTCATCAGTAACCCTGCCTTTACTGGATGAGGCATCCAGGTCGAATGTAGTGGTATCCGAGTATCGGATATTTGTACTGTGCCATGTCAGCGGATGACTGCTCTCACGCTCTCGGCCAGACGGTCGGCGTTAAGGTCCTCGAGCCTGAAGTATGTGGCCTCGAGCGCCTGTGCGAGCTTCTCGGCGTTGTCGAATCTGATGAACCCGGCACTGGCATCTATGACGATCCATTTGACCTGCGGGATGGCCATGTCCTCGGCGAGCTTCAGCACTTCCTTGTTGGCATCCGCGCCCTCGTTCAGCGCCACGTTGGCGCGGCCGTCCGTGATGATGACGATGTAGCACATCTCCCCGACATGAGCGCGGGAGTAGGACGTCATGTACTGGTTGACGGTCATCAGTGCCTCTCCCAGCGGGGTCTTCCCTCCGGTGGGCATCTCCTCCAGCTTCCTGTAGCTGTACTCGACCGATCTGGTCGGCGGGAGCACTAGTTCGGCGGAATCGCGCCTGAAGGCCATCATGCCTATGCGGTCCCTCTTGACGTAGCTGTCCCTGAGCATGGAGAGGACCGCGCCCTTGACGGCGGTCATCCTCTTCCTGACTCCGAGCGATCCGCTGGCATCCACGAGGAACAGTATGGTGCATCCGGCGCGCATCTCGCGGACCTTCTCCCTGACATCCTGCTTCTGGATGTTGATCGCGAGCCCGGTCTTCTCCCTCTGCCTCTGGTACGGGGCGGCGGCTCTGACCGTGGCATCGAAGGCGATGTCATGGGTCTTCTCAGCGGGTATCCTGGAGCGGGCGTAGCGTCCGGACGAGTCCGAACTCTCCACCATCATCCTGCGGCCCTTCTTCGCGGAGGTCTTGGAGACCTTCCTGTTGCCGTCGTTGAGGTAATCGATGACCCTGAACTGGTCCCCGATCTCGAATACCATCTCGTCCATCAGCTGCTGGAGGTCGATGTCGGGCGGAGGGGTCTGTTCCTGATCGTCTTGATCATCCTGATCCTGTTCATCCTCCTCGTCCTCCTGATCGTCATCCTTGTCATCGTCGTCCTGGTCCTCAGGGGGATCCTCGTCCTGATCATCCTGATCCTCGGGAGGCTCAGGGGGTTCCGGTGGGGGTTCCTGCACATAGTTGCGCCTATGTGCCAAACACAGCATCGCTGCTTCCTCGACGTCCTTCTTCATGACCTCGTCGCGGTCATTGAGCGCGGCGAGCGCCTTGGCGGTGTTGATCATGGCTATGTCGCCGCGGTGGCCGTCGGCCAGGACCTTGACAGCAAGTTCCACGCAGACGCTTATCAGATCGTCAGAGATGGATACCAGCGGGAGGAGCTTGCGGGCCCTCTCGATCTTCGCGACCAGGGCATCCTCCTCTTCCTTGTATCTCTCGATGAACGAGGCCGGATCCTTCTGGAAGTCCGCGTTGCGCCTCAGGATCTCCGCCCTGCCCTCCTCGGCTTCCGGGAAGTCCGCATACGCGCAGAGGTCGAAACGGTCGAGGACATGGGAGCTGACATCCGAATCCACGGGATTCATGGTGGCGATGAGCGCGGTGTCCACGTCGTATTCCGCGGAAACGCCCTCCCTTTCCAGCACGACCCTTCCGTCCAGTACGGAGTTCAGGAGGCTCATGAGGATCCTCTGGTCCATCAGGTTGACGTCATCCACGTACAGGATGTTCCCGTCGGCCTGCGACAGCAGTCCGGGCTGCATGACGGCCTTGCCCTGCTTTATGGTGGCATCGATGTCCATCCCTCCGAAGAGCTGCTCCTCGGAGACGTTGACCGGGATGTTAATGATCCTTCTGCCGGAAATCCTGCCCACGGATCTGGCTAGGACAGTCTTGGCGGAGCCCTGTCCGCCCCTGATCATCACCGTCTTGACGTTGGGATTGACCAGTACGCATTCCATCGCCCTCTTGGCATCTTCCATGCCGAGGACGGCGGTGAAGGGGAAGGACCTCAGATCGACTGAAGGCATCTCTCGAGCTCCTCGGTGTCGAAGGCGGCCTCCTCGAAGGGTCTGCGCCTCATGCGGTGGGACAGGACGAGTGCCGCGACGGCCCTGATGTCATCCTTGGTGACATTTGTCCTGCCGTCCAGTGCCGCATTGGCCTTGGCGGCCTTCATCATGGTGATGTCGGCCCTGTGGCCGTCTATACCAAAAGATGTGGTGATGGACACGATCGCTTTGATTATTGCATCGTCGGTGGCGACCTTGGGGAGGATCTCGCGGGCCTTGGTGACCTTCTCGCGCATGGCATCGGTCTCCGCCTGGCAGGCCTTGGTGTATCCTACGGGGTCGCTGTCGAACGCGACCCTCCTCTTGACGACCTCCATGCGCATGTCCATGTCCTTGTCCCCCTTTACATCCACGGACAGTCCGAACCTGTCCAGGAGCTGGGGCCTGAGCTCTCCCTCTTCGGGGTTCATCGTTCCCACGAGAATGAAACGTGACGGGTGGGAGAATGACACCCCCTCCCTCTCGATGTAGTTGACTCCCATGGCTGCGGAGTCGAGCAGGAGGTCGACGATATGATCGTCCAACAGGTTGACCTCATCAACGTACAGGAGATTTCCGTTGGCCTGTGCCAGGACACCGGGTTCGAACTTCTTCTCACCGGTCTTCAGCACGTGCTCTATATCTAGAGTTCCGGCCACACGGTCCTCGGTGGCGCTGAGCGGCAGCTCCACCACCCTCATCTGCATGGGCTTGGATTTCAGTTCGATCCCTTTCGCCAGTTTCTCCGCGCAGTATGGGCAGAGCATATCCGGCCTTGACGGGTCGCAGTTGAAGACGCAGCCCTCGACCGTTGTCCTGAACGGGAGGATCTGGGCGAGCGAACGGACCGTCGTGGATTTGGCGGTTCCTTTCTCTCCTTTGATCAGTGCACCGCCGATCCCGGGGTCCACCATGTTGAGGAGCAATGCCCTCTTCATGTCTTCCTGAGCTACAATCGATACGAATGGGAACAGAAGTTTCTCCATGCTTACACCTGTTTGCAGGATGATATATCCAACTAGGATATAATTGAGATGCTTCAATTATTAAGAGGCGGCACTCATCTGCCGATCATGACAACGTTGGGTGCATTGACTCTTGGGTCGAATTCAACGATCGCATCTATGTCGAAGATACGTCTGATGTTCTCTTTGGTGAGGACATCCATGGTCATACCTGCGTCCACAATCTCACCTTTCTCCATCAGTATGATCTGATCGCAGTAACGTGCCGCGTACATCAGATCGTGGGTGACTATGACGATCGTCATCTTGGTCGTTGCCTTCAACTCTGTGATCAGATTCATCAGATCGAACTGATGGTTTACATCCAGATGTAGAGTGGGTTCATCCAGAAGGAGTACGTTAGGCTCCTGTGCCAATGCTCTTGCGATCATGACCCTTCTGAGCTCTCCTCCACTCAACTGATTCACGGCTCTGTCCGCGAACTCAATGGATCCGGAGCGCTTCATCGCATCTATCACCGCAGCCCTGTCCTTTTCCAGGCTACCGGACAATCTCGCATAGCGCCCCATCATCACAGCGTCAAAAGCGGTGAACGGGAACGACACATAGGCACTCTGAGAAACAACGGCCACACCTCTGGCAAGTTCTTTCCTGCTAAGGTAGTTTATGTTCACATTCTCTTTGTCATCGACCGTCGTCCTCTTGTCGAAGATGTCTTCCGAGGGAGACTCTATGATGACGCATCCGTTCTTCGGTTTCAGCATCCTGTCGATGCATCTGAGTAACGTTGTTTTGCCGCAGCCGTTCTGTCCGAGGATCCCCACTATTTTTCCCTCGCAGGCCTCGAAGGTTACATTCTTCAGGGTGTCCTTGCTCCCATAGTTGAAACAAACGTCATTGACTTTCAATTTCATCGGATCATCCCCAGAACTCTGCTCTCTTCTTTCTCATGATGTAGATGAAGAATGGCGCACCCAATAGCGAGGTCAATATACCGACAGGCATCTCAGCTGGAGCCATGATCGTCTTTGCAAGGGTATCCATGAGAATCATGAATACTGCACCGACAAGTATGCTCATCGGTATCAGCATCTTGTGGTTAGGTCCGCAGAGTGCACGGCAAACATGCGGGATGATGAGTCCGACGAATCCGATGACTCCGGATATGGCTACCGATCCGCCCACAGCCAGTGATGTTCCGATGAGCAACATGAAACGGGTACGGCGTATGTTGACCCCAAGAGATTCAGCCTGTTCCTCTCCGAGAGAGATGAGATTGAGTTCCCTGTGGCAGACAGCGATCATTAGGATTCCCAAGATGATAATCGGACAGCCCATGGAAACCTGGGACCAGAAGCATCTGCTGAAACCGCCCATGGTCCAGAACACGATCCCCTGAAGGACATCGGATTCGACGATGTACTCCACGAAAGAGGTCATTCCACTGAATAGTGCACCTACGGCGATTCCCGAGAGAAGCAACAGTGTCACAGGAGTTCCGTATCTGGTGGTTGCCAGGCCGTATACCAGGAACATGGTCACGAAACAGAAGATGAATGCCATGATGGGCACGGGGTATCCTCCGAGGAAGGAACCGATTCCAAAAGCAAGTGCCAGACATGCACCGAATGATGCACCGGACGACAATCCAAGAACGGATGGCGACGCCATCGGGTTCCTGAACATCGCTTGCATACCGACTCCGGCGATTGAGAGTCCTGCACCTACGACCAGGGCGCAGATCTCACGGGGGATACGCAGGTTGTATACGATGTATGTGATCCCCCAATCGCCTTCTCCTCTGAATACCGCCAGAACATCCTCGATAGTGTAGGAGGCGGCACCGAACATAAGACAAACCACGAATAAGACGACAATGGATATGCAGAGTGTCACCATTATCAGGAAGGATCTTTCGTCCCTCTTTTCCAGTGTCTTTAGGAGTGCGGCGTCATCATTCATCATATCACGTGTTGTGAGGGGGTTGACCCCCTCATTTTGTTCAAGCTGTTTCTGTCTGTCCGGGGATGTAGCCAACTCTCATCCTCTCATCCATGGTCCTCTTGTCCGATGACTGGAAGATGATGACTTTTGGCTGTTCATCGATAACGATTTCATCGCTGATCTTGACCCACTGCTCGTGCTTGCAGATGTTCTTCAGGCTCAGGACGCTGGTGACGACGTCGTTGATGATGGATCCGGTTCCGGCTCCCTGGCCAGATGTGCTCTCTACGTACACCTTGTAGTTCTTGTTCAGTTTGGACGACTCCTGGTGCATAGCGTAGAAGTGCAGGCGGATGTCGTCGATTAGATCGTCTGCTGCGGATTTCTTGTCGAAGATGGATCCGATGATCTCAATGGATGCGAAAACATCGCTGAGGTCGGTGGAGTACAGTGCGACAAGGTATGCCTTTCCGGGATTCGCCGCGTTGAGCATGTCGAGGAAAGGCTGCATGTCTGCATAGCTAGCTCCGAAGTTACCGCTGCAAAGGAGAACGAAAACATCATCCTCTGTTGCACAGGCATCAGCCACATATCCAGTGTATTCATCCAGCTTGCTGACGGGGTTGTATGTGCTCGAGACACTCTTTACTCCTTCAGGAATGGTCATTCCGTAGTTCTTGTTAATATCGGACGATGCACCGGGGAATGCGGACTTGTCCAGTCCATAGATGTATTCCCATGTCTTCGCCTCTGCCTCGGCAGGGGACAGGCTGGTCTCCAGCATCTGTTTGATGAGGGCAGCTGTGGATGCGACCGTGACGAGGTGATAGTTCTTTCCCTTGGGGATTGTCACCTGGACTTCCTCGTAGTCCGTTCCCTTCGTCTCTTTTCTGATGAAACTGGTAACCGTGATGGAATCACTGGTTTCAGATACTCTGGAATCGAATTTGAGGAAGTCGTCAGGAACCTTCGTGTACTTGGAATAGTCCGGGAGGTCAGTGTATACCGTTGTATACAACTTCTCAGTGGCTTTCAGAAGGTTAGGGGATGAGGTCATCTCAGATGTGCCGTAATCTCCGACGTACGGGTCCCAGGAATACCATCCTTTAGCGGGATCATACTCGGCCTTCTGTTCCTTGGGGAGCATGAAGAAAATAGCTGCTCCAGCGACCAGAAGGATAGCGACAACACCTATCGCTAATACTTTTTTATCCATTAAATCACTTGGATTATTAGTCCATCACCTCGATAGTATCGTCGTATTAATAACATAGGATAATTCATCCAACATTTTTAGGGGGACAAACTATAGAATTGACTCTTTAAACTTGGAATCCATACCTCAATCATGGCCAAAACTATTGCAATCGACGAATCTAGGTGTAACGGGTGCGGATTGTGCGTGGAAGCATGTCACGAAGGTGCATTGGCATTGATCGACGGGAAGGCCAGACTTGTCAAACCTAATTACTGTGACGGCATGGGTGACTGCCTGCCGGCATGCCCTCAGGGTGCGATCTCATTCAAGGATGATAATCCGAAACTCAACGCACCGAGACCGCAGGGGGCATTGTCCGCCAAGAAGGAGGATCCGAAGCTCAGGCAGCCGGAGTCCCAATCGGCGCTGCCCGGAAAGCAGGAGGATCCCAAGATCGGGGCACCGGCCGCCAAGCCCCTGATCTCCTCAGGATCCAATCTCATGGCGGTCCCGGGAGAACAGTGGCCGATACAGCTGGCACTCGTGTCTTCCAAGTCGGATTTCTTGAAAGGGAGGCTGGTTATCGCGGCGGATTGTACCGCATTCAAGGTCGGGAACTTCAGGGAGCGGTTCGTCAACGGGGATCCGATCGTAATCGGCTGCCCCAAGCTCGACGAGAGGGAGAGGTTCGACAAGTTCACGGAGATTTTTGCCAACAACCAGATCAATTCCGTCGAGGTCGTGAGGATGGAGGTGCCCTGCTGCAGTGCACTGACGAGGCTGGTCGCATCGGCGGTAGACGCGTCAGGGAAGGACATCCAGGTGAAGGAGACAGTCATCGCCCGCGACGGAAGGATCCTGTCCTGATCACAATCCGTCCAGCTCGGAATCATAGGAATGGATGAACTTTCCCTTGCTTCCCTCGACGATCTCCGCGTCGACGCCGTAGACGTCACCGATCATCTCGGGTGTTATGACATCTTCTGTGTCACCGAACGCGTATACAGTCCCGTCCTTCAGGACCAGGACCTTGTCCGAGTAGCGGTAGGCGAGATTCAGGTCGTGGAGCGCGATGATCATGCAGGCGTTGTTCTCCGATATGACCTGGCGCATGACCTTGAGGGTGTCGAGCTGATTCCTGAGGTCCAATGCGCTAGTGGGTTCGTCGAAAACGTAGAACGAGGGGGACTGTGCCAGTGCACGTGCGAGCGTGACCCTCTGCCTCTGTCCGCCCGAGAGCCTGTGGATCGGTCTGTCGTAGAGGTCGTCGACCTTCATGCGTATCATCGCATCGGCGGCCATCTGGATGTCCGTGTCGCTGTACGACCACTTGACGTACGGTCTGCGCCCGATGAGGACGTTGTCGTACACGCTCGAACTTCCGAAGAAGACGGCGGTCTGGGGGACGTATCCGATGATTTTGGCGTATTCCGTCCTGTCGATGTCGGTTATGTCCCTGCCGTCGATGCTTATCCTCCCGGCAACGGGCCTCATCACGTTGCAGATCGTCTTGATAAGTGTGGATTTCCCGGCACCGTTGGGTCCTAGGATGGTGACGACCTCTCCGGAGTTCGCCTCCATGTCTATGTCGTGGATCACGGTCTTGTTCTGGTATCCCTGTGCCAGGCCTTCGATCTTGAGCTTCATAGTCTTGACCCCCATTTCCTGTTGCTGACCAGCCAGATGAAGAACAGACCTCCGATCAGATACAGCACGATACCTGTGGGGAGTTCCCCGGGACGTATGATGAGCCTGCAGAACAGGTCCGATATCGACAGCACCACGATTCCCATCAATGTCGATGCGGGCATGAGGTATCTCGCATCGTTCCCTATGATCATCCTGCAGATGTGGGGGGCCATCAGTCCGATGAATCCGATCACGCCGGTGAATGCGAGGCACACCGCAGACATCAGCGTGCACAGCACCAATGTTCTCTTCCTGAGCCTGTCGACATCCACTCCCAGGGACGATGCGACCTCATCGCCGGCCGAGAGCGCATTAAGGTCCATGGATTGCTTGAACAGGAATATCAGGCATACTGTGACCACGGGGAAGATGATCAGGTCCGCGCCCCATGAGGCGTTGGCCATGCTCCCCATGATCCATAGTGTGATCTCCCTCAGTTGCTCGTCGTTGGAGAAGTACTTGCTGGACATTATCCCAGCCTGGAAGAGGTAGCTGATGACCACCCCGGAAAGGATCAGAAGGGATCTGGATGATGACCCTCTCCTGGACATGATCAGGACCAGCCAGATGCTCAGCAGGGCCACTAGGAAGGCCATCACGACCCTGAAGAGGTCGCTGACCGAGAACGATGTACCTATGACATCGACGGCCGTGCCCATGGCGGATGCGCCGAGGATGGCGTCCCCGAGCAGGATTGCAAGCGCGGCACCGAATGATGCCGCGGTGGATACACCGAGAGTGAACGGGCTCACGAGCGGGTTACGCAGGACAGCCTGCATCATCATTCCCGCTGCCCCCAGGCTCACTCCGGTAAGTATTATCAGAACGAGTCTGGGCAGCCTTCCGTTGTAAACGAAGTTGTAGTAGTAGTCATGGGACGGTTCCGGTACCCAGTCCGGGAACAGCGGATGGAAGAACACACGGAAAAGGTCCTCGAGGGGGATATCCGTCGCCCCGAGGCATATGGATGCTATCGCCACGACGATGGTAACGGCCACCATGGACAGGATGAACAATATTTTCTTCCTGATGCCGGCATCGTATTTTCCCTGGAACGTATCGGTGTCGATATCGTTCCTGATGATACGGGTCAGTTCATGCCTGCGTTCATCGCCGTCCATGGTATCTTTAGCGGATTCAAGCAGCGTCGTAGTCGACGACCGCGATCAGTTTCCCGTCGGTGTCGAACTGGAGCTGCCACAGGTTGTTCTCTATCTCCTTGGGGAATCCATAGAGCTCTTCGTACTGGGATGCCAGTTCGGTCAGGCTGTAACCGGTGTCGACACCGCATGCCTGTGCCATGGCCACGTATCCGATGTAGTCCATGGTTCCCGTTACGATCTCACTGTCTATGCAGAATACGGAATCATCCTTCAGATAGCTTAGGTTGTAGTCCTTGACAACGTTGCTGTTCCATTTGCTTGCGATGGTATCGGCGTCGTCTCCCGCTGAAGCTCTCAGGAACAGAATTGTGATGGGGGTCTTGCCGTCGATGACGGTGAGACTCTCCTTAGGACCGTCACCCTTGGCGGTCGTGGTAACCTTCTCGGTGGGTGTTAGGTCCATAAACCTGACCGCGTTCTTTCCGTAGATCTTCTCCACCGCCTTGCTGAGTTCCCCGTTCTCGTTGTAGAATGCGGAGATGCCCATCATTTCGAAGAGGAACAGATTGTCGTCGCTGGGGGAGCATTTGCTGAGGACATCGTCGATGACGCCGTTCCTGAGGGCCTTGTAGTCGTTGAGGGCCTTGACGGATTTCTCCGGATTTCCGAACATCTTCACGAGTTTCTCCATGTCCTCGATCATGGTCTCTCCGAAACAGTCGAGTTTGATTATCGTGATGCCATACTCCTTGCAGGAGTTCTCGAGCGTGGCTGACAGGGGACTTGCGGTTGTGGGGGCGAGCAGGACCTTCATGTTGTTCTCAACGAAGTAATCCGCTGTGGTGAGCGTGGAATAGAATGGTGTGTCAGAAGAGATGTTGTTGAACCCAGCATCATGGAAGTACTGGTATCTGTTTTCCGTCTTGTAGAAGAGGATCTCGTCCACCTTGTCCTGCAGGTCGAGGATCTTCATGGCGATGGCCGGAAGCGTGTTTATGCTGACGACCGAATCTACCGGTCCATTGAGCTTGATTGTATTCCCTCCGGAATCCACGAATTCGATCGTCGATTCCTCATCGGGAGACTGGCTACCCTGGGTGCCCCAGATGGCTATTGCTGCGACTGCGATGACAGCAATGATTGTCACCGCGATGATTGTGGTTCTTGACATTGTTCCTTACACTCCGAGTTGGTGCTATAGTCCACTGTATAATGTTATAGTAGATAAGGTATACCATACCCCCCAAGGGTTTAAGCCGATAATATTTAATTAAATAGGGTATGCCCCTATCCCCTAGTCAAAAAAACACATGATAATTGGATGGAATACGGTAAAAAAGAACCGCGATGGTTCGAATATGGCGATTGTTAAACACTCCAATATAAATAGGTCCTGGACTTGCCAGACGTTATTAAAGGCGAGGACATGGACGCAGCTATAAAGAAGAGATTGCCGGGATTGTTCCTGTTATCCTTCAGTACATATATCGTCTGTGTACCCGCCGCATTCACCCAGATCATATCGTTCGATCTGATGCTGGACCTGAACTCGTTCCCCGGAAACGATTATGCGTGGACGTTCCCCGCTTTCGTCGCAGGGGAATGCGCATCCATGGGTCTGTGCGCGAGTACCCTGGACAGGTACGGCAGGAAGATACCATACCTGATAGGTTCCCTCCTGTTCATCGCATCCTCGGCGGCCTGTGCGCTCTCCACGGAGATGATGCCGTTCATCCTGTTCCGTGGGGTCGAGGGATTCGGTGCAGGGATAATCATCGTCACATGCATCGCCCAGATATTCTTCGACGTGGAGAACCCGAAGCTCCGTTACATGGCCAACGGGATAATGTCCCTCGGATTCGGAGGCGGTATGCTCACAGGGATATTCGCCGGCAGGGCCGTGATGGGCGTCATCGATTGGCCGGTGGCGTTCTGGATATTCGCGATCCTCCAGGCGCTCGTGATGTATCCGTCCCTGGAGATCCTTTCCAACGGCAGGAAGAGCACCCTGAAGGTCAATCCGCCGGCGGCAATCATCATTACCGTATGGGCGGGCCTGTTCGTGTTCTTCCTTCAGAAGATGTATCTCGACTGGAGCATCGCCGACCCGATGGCCCAGATGTGCCTGGGACTCCTGGTGATGCTGTTCCTTGCATTCCTTCTGATCGAGGTCCATGATCCGGAATCGATGTTCCACAGGAAGGTCAAGAACGCCAAGCTGACCGCCGCCTCCCTGATATTCATCGTACTGCTGGGCGTCATTGACATGGGTGCCGTCGGATTCATGGTCAAGATAGCATTCTTCACGTATCAGATGTCAGTGATGGAGGCTGCCCCCTTCTTCATCATCTTGGTATGCGGGGCGGCCGTGACGGCCATATGCATATCGAAGATGATAGACAGGACCGGACATCTGGTATGGCTCCTGCTGAGCGCGGTGCTGTCGCCGATAGCGCTGCTATCGATGGTATTCGTCACCGAGGACGACCCTTCGTTCCTGTACGCACTTCACCTGTTCGTGCTTGGCCTTGCGATCGGATGCCTGGTCTCGATGCTGAACGCGACCATCCAGAACAGGACCAACGAGGACAACAACGGTGCGATGATGTCCTTCGCGATCATGGTACGTACCCTGTCGCTGTGGCTGGGATACAACTTCTACCAGCTGATGGCCGATCTCTACATGAAAGAGAGGATAGGCGCCACGGTCGACCATTGGAATTCCATCATGCCCGTGCAGCTGCCTTCGGACAGTTCCATAGCCAACCTCCTGGTCACGCCGCTCAACGATTTCATCAGGGCGATCCCGGGCCTCACCGATGAGATCGCCACTTTCTTCGCGGAGGGTGTCGGGGTAGGATTCACATACGGTGCGATAGCGTTCGTGGTGGTGGCGGTGCCTGTGGCATTGTTACTTGTAAGGGGGGAGAAGGAGATATGAAGACCCGTTCCCTCATACCGGCCATTCTGATGCTGGCACTATTGATGTGCATCACCGTCGTATCCGACGATATCTCTGCGGACATATCGAAGATCGGCAGCACCACGACCATCTCCGGAGAGGTCACACTCACTGAGGACACCTTCTTCGATGACGGTTCGAACATCCTCATAGCGGACAAGACGGTCCTGGACGTATCCACGTTCACCTTGGATTTCGGAGAGGGATCCCGCATAGGCGTGGCAGGTTCGGCGACAATAATGTCCCATAACGGTAAGATCATAGTCAGGCAGGGCAGTCCTGTCGCGCTCATGGGCGTGGCCCTTCCCGGTTTGGAGAAGGATGTCTGCTACAGTTTCGACGGAAGCGTGATCATCACCAAGGACTACCTCGGTTCAGGGACGGCCAGGATAACCCTCGTCCCTGCGGAGGATGATGACCGTCTGAACATCTCATGGGATCACACGGTCCTGTCCATAACGGACCCGGAAATAACGGTCAGGACAAGTTCCAACGGTCCGCAGATCCAATGCAGGTTCACATCGGCGGATTACGTGACCGACCATTACGATTCGGGTACGCTTGTCTCCAAGGAGACGATAACCTTCAAAGCGGATCGGAACAGGGATGCCATGGATGCGACCCTCACCAAGAACGGGCCCGTCATCAATTCCCTGGACATCAAGGAGATCGATGAGACGGAGGAGTTCATGGAGACCGGCATCGTAAACAGGACCACGGTGACAGAGATCGGGCCTACCTCGCTCTCTACGGATTCCAATGGTCTCCAGCACATATCGACCAAGGCTGAAACGGCGGTCATGGAGAAGTACGAGAAGGACAAGCTCCAGTGGAAGGAGACCGTCACGAAGATGACGCTCAACGTGGTCACCGACCCTACCGTGCTGGGAAAGATGATCCTGTCCCTGAGCGACGACACGCAGATCCTGTCGGAGATGCTGAAATCGCTCAGGTTCACGGCGGAGTCGTCCGTCACGGAGGATTACGAGAACGAGAGGTCGAGGACGTTCACGAACATCGTCCTCGTGGTGGACGGCAACGACACATCGGACAGCTACATGAGCCTGGACATGGACGAGGGGGATACGCACATCAAGGTAGAGGCCTCGAAGATGGATTTCGCATCATTCACGATGAGCAGGAAGCTGGTCCTCGACACCGATGTGACGGTGTCGCAGATCACGGTCACCAAGCAGTCTCCGGACAACACCTCCAGCACGGTCATAGCCGATTCCAGGCTGAAGGCCACGGACCTGGACATCTACAACCTGTACAAGCTCTATTCCAGGGCCGGGAAGATCACCGTCCAGCAGCTCCTGGACTGCAGCGAGAGGCTGGAAGTGAGTTTCGAGTCCATGACCCGTGATTCGGACGACGACGGCGTGTACGAGATGTCGGTCAACGAGGCCAACGGACTGCTGTGCAGGGACGGTAAGGGACTCAACACGATGACGGTTGGCTTCTCCGATCTGTTCTACAGGACCGGATACGGGGAGGGGACGGCCGTGATGGAATTCGACCGTACCATGGCATATCTGGAATCCAGCGGTTCGCTGTCAGAATGTCTCGACGCATTCACATCCGGTGTCAACTTCTCCACAGACGCCCATTCGGAGCTCCAGATCACCAACGCTGGTTTCTCCGTCCTCTACGAGGAGGAGGGCAAGACGATAGATGTCAGGTCCGGCAAGCTGAGCAGCACCGCCGCTACGTTATCCGTGGTGATGTCGATAGACCACTCCAACTACCTGGACCAGTCGGTGATAGATGGAAAGGTGTCCGCCATCGGCTATTACGTGACGGTCAAGGAGGACAAGCAATACACGGATCCCGAGGGTAGCATGGAGGTCACGGTCACATCCAACGACATGACGGGTTCCTTCGGTATGACCTTCGACGAATCCATAGGTTTCAACATGAGCCTCCGTATGCCCTGGCACATGGACATGGCCTATTACGATATCGAGTTCCAGGCCGACGGGGAGGGCCTGAACGTGGAAACGACGCACGGGCAGGTATGGGTCAAGGATTACGATTACGCCACCGAGGGCATCATAGCGATGTTCGACAAGATGTCGGACAACGATTTCAAACTGGACACGCGCATGGCCATGACCGCGAAGTCAATAACGATCCTGAAGGATTCGCGTACCACCGTCTTCGACGAGTTCAGGGATGTGGAGCTGGATATCAGGGGGCTCGACGTGGACATGAAGAGGGGCCTGGACAGACACATCACTCTGGACAGGGTGCATCTGGGTCTGGTCTACCAGGACGGTACTGTGCTGGACAGGAGCATAGGACATCTGGATCTCACGAAGGACCTTTCGGGGGCAGAGCCCGAGGAGTCCCTCCTGGAGACCTTGGCTCCATATCTGACCATCCTGTTCGCTGCGGTATCGGCGATCCTGGCCGTCATCCTCGTATACATTCTGATAAAGGATCCGGAGAGGTTCAAATTCAGCGAATGAAGGCTCCCCAACAGGATATGCGTAGCTGGGGGCGCGCCCAAGGATCGATTTCGATGCGGTTCGTTGTGTCTGTCGAATAAACCAATTAATACTGGGAGCATATACAGTTGATTTGTCAACTGATGGTGATTCGATGGCAGATATCATTGAGATAAAGGATCTCACCAAGAAATTCGGTGAGAAGGTCGCCGTGAACGGCATAAGTTTCTCCGTTCACGAGGGCGAGCTGTTCGGATTCCTCGGGCCCAACGGTGCAGGCAAGACCACGACGGTCAGGTGCATTTCCACTCTGACCAACGTCACGAGCGGAACGATCCTCGTCAACGGGGTCGATGTCGCAAAGAACCAGGTGGAGGCCAAGCAGTACATGGGAGTCATCCAGCAGCAGATCTCGCTGGACAAGGACCTCACGATCCGCGAGAACATGATCTCGCATGCGATGTACCACGGGATGGGGAAGGCCGAGAGGAATGCAAGGATCGATGAGCTCTCCGAGTATTTCGGTCTGGGGGAGTATCTGGACAAGCCCGTGGATTCCCTCTCCGGAGGATGGAAGAAACGTGCGGCTATCGTCTGCGCGATGCTCCATCAGCCCAAGGTGCTGTTCCTCGACGAGCCCACATCGGGACTGGACATCAACGCCAGGCGTCTCCTCTGGGATGTTGTCAAGAAGCTCAACCAGTCCGGGACCACCATCGTACTCACCACCCACTACATCGAGGAGGCCCAGATGCTATGCGACAGGGTCGGTATCATCGATCACGGTAAGATCATCGCATTGGATACCCCGAAGGCCCTCATCGAGAACACTGGGAGGATGGCCGTGGAATTCATGGAGAACGGAAAGACCCAGTACAGGTACTTCAAGAATATGGAGGAGGCCCAGAACTATGTGGCCGAGAACAAGTTCGAGGACGCGACCGTCAGGAAGACCAACCTGGAGGACGTGTTCGTAGAGCTCACCGGAAAATCGGTAGGTGATCAGAAATGAGCGGGACAACAGAGGTCGGTTACAAGAGGAACACAGGATTCTTCTCGCAGGTCTACCACGTGGCGTGGTCCGACCTGATGTTCATGAAGCACAACCTCATCAACATCACGGTCATGACGATCATGAGCCCGCTGCTGTACCTGATAGCGTTCGGATACGGACTCAGGTCCGGGACCACTGACATAGGTGTATCCTACGTGGCGTTCGTCATCCCGGGTATCATGGCATTGTCGTCCCTGTCGTCATCGTTCGGATCGACATCCACCAGGGTAAACGTCCAGAGACTGTACTACAAGTGCTTCGACGAGATGATGCTGTGCCCCATCAGCATGGGCGCCATTGTGCTCGGAAAGGCGATGCTCGGACTGGTCAGGGGAATGATCGGGTGCTTCCTGATGTACGCGCTCGGACTGGTATTGGCACCGGAGCTCCATCTGAACATCCTGACGATCGTCTGCGTGATTCTGAGCTGTATGGTATTCTCGATGCTGGGTCTTATGGCGGCATTGCTCGCCAAATCGCATCAGAGCATGGCCACCTTCAACAGCCTGATCATCCTCCCGATGACCTTCCTGTGCGGTACCTTCTTCTCGGTGGATTCTCTGAATCCGATCTTCCAGGGAATACTCTACTGCCTGCCGCTGACGCACAGCAGTCTGTGCATCAGGGCGGCCGCATTGGAACTGCCGACCGAGCTGCCTTTCCCGTGGCTGTCGCTGCTGGTGCTCTTCGTGTTCGGCGTTGTGATATTCCTGATAGACTATCACTTCCTGAAGACCAGGAAGATATGAAACAAACGGGAACGGGATGCCGGAAGGCATCCTATCCCTTTCTTTTTTAGAATCCGTCCGCTCACGAACCGCGGACACCGTGAAGGATCTCATCGAGGATGAACAGCGTGCCCTGCACCCCGTAGATCGGACGCGGGATGACGTCATCCAGGCCCATCGACGAATGGCCTATGGGGATACCGATGTTGCACTCACCGTTGATGCACATGGTGAGTGCCGTTATGTCCTCGCAGAGGACTATGTCGGAACCCTTCTTCGGCTCGATTCCGAACGATTCGGAATAATCTATGGAATCTAGGAATGCCTTGAGCCTCTGTACGTTATCCTCGTCCGATCCCGGATCGACGTCGACTGCGATCGGTGCCACGGCCAGATAGTGGTAGAGCCATTCCGTCAGAGGCCTTATCACCGAGCCGATCCCGGCGATGGAGAACCTCAGTCCCTTGATCCTCAGTGCGTTGTACTTCATGCCGACGAACTTCCTGTAGATCATGTCGCGGGCTTTGTCGACTTTTCCGACAGGGATGCTGGCATCCTTCCCCGTGGCCTCGGCGATGGCCTTGTACCACGACTCCACTGCGTCGAAACCGACAGGTGCCCCGGATTGGGAACTTATGACCTTCACACCCTTCGATTCATAGAATCTGGCCAACGATTCGCAGGCCTCCGGGCATACGACGACGGCATATTCCGCATTCACGGAGTCGATCAGGTCGTCGATATCCGCACCGGCACCCGGGACGCATTTCACATGTAGTCCCATTGACCCGAGGTTCTCGGTGAACTCGTCGAGAGCCCCCTCCCAGGATTTGTCCAGAATGGTCATCCCGAGGATCAGGACCGTATCCTTGTCGGTCCTCTCGCGGGCAGGGTCCAGATAGCTGACGATCTCGGTCAGCGTGTGGTCGTATCCGCTGGTGACAGGCATCGAGCAGAGCGCCTCATCCATCCAGATCGCACGGTCCTCCATGCCGGATTCCCTGATGGCCTTCTCATGGTTGTCGCCGATCAGGCCCGCACCGGGGGAGTTGAAGATGACCGTGAGACGGGGTTTCTTGGAGTCGACGATGGGGAGCCCCTCCTCCAGTTTGTAGTAGGCGCCGTTGATGTAATCGTATTCGTCCAGGAAGGTTGCTGGCACTCTGGGATATCCGCAGAAGTACGGGATGAAGTAGTCGTCGTTCTCTTCCAGGGACACCCTTGGGAACACTGCGCTGGAGTAGACCATGAACCTGACCCTGCATCCGCCGGGTCCGTGCAGGAATGCGATGGCATCCGATATGCTCTCAACGGCCATGACCGCCCCCACGAATCCGTCCGGCAGTGTCCTCTTCATATGATTCCTCCTTTCTTCCAGCCCTCGTCGTTCGGAAGGCGTATTATGTTCTCCAGATACTCGACGTAGTCGAGGGTGGGTCTGAGTCCCAGACCGACCTTTCCGACCCTGGCGAAACGCACATCCTCCGAGGGTCTGTTCACATCCGAGATGATGAGGTCAGGTCTCAGCGTCCTGATGTCCTCCTTGAGGTCCTCGGACTCGTAATTCTGCGTGATTATATCAGCATGGCGCGAGACGACATTGACGCCGTTCTTCCTGCCGCTCGTCTGGCATGCAACCTTGACCAGGTCCGCTCCAAGATCGAGGAGCAGGTCTATAAGCCAGTCGATGTTCGACGAGATCCTGCTGACCAGGATGATCCTCTTCCCATCGAAGCGGTGTCTGTGTGCGGCGATGAAGTCGTCATACTCCTTCTCCGCACGTCTTATCTCCTCCTCGGCCTCACGTGTCTTACCGGTGATGGAACCGATCCTGTCCAGCCAGTTCTCGTAATCGTACAGTCCCACGGGGATCGTCTGCATGAACAGTTCCCTTCCCGTGCGCTGGGAGATCATGTCGTAGAGCTCCCGGTTGTTCGCGGTGTCGTTGAGCATTATGTCTATCGAACCGCGGCAGAAGTTCCTGATACGTTCGGAGTCCGTCTCGTCGATGAATCTGCAGTTCACCCTGATGCCGAAACGGTCCAGCATGGAATCAAGTTCCTCCATGTGTTTCTTCGAATGCAGGTCGAAGAACGATGTACCGATGAGATTGATGAGGTCCTTCTCGGGCTTCACGTCGGTATCAATCATCTGAACGATGTTGGATGTGGCAAGCATGAACCCGTCGGTGTACTCGCCGGTGATGTCCCCGTCCGCTGGCACATATTGTATCTCGACTCCGGGGTTCTCCTTCATGATCCTGTCTATGACACTTATGCAGTCGTCCCCGATGATACCGGGCATGCATGTTGTGACCACTGCGATCCTGTTGAATCCGTCATCTATCGTGTCCCTCAGGGCCTTCTCCAGGTACTTGGTGCCGCCGAATATCGATACGGCGTCGTCCATCATGGTGCACCTGATATTGTGGGTCGGGACGGTCTCGAACAAGTCCCTGTCGTACAGCTCCAGCACGGCTTTGCTACGGGAGGTGTCCATGAAATAGAGACAGCTCTCGGGTCCGTGGAGCACCACCGCGAAATCGGTGAGCTTCATATATGCCGCAAGCGCACCGTATGCGGCGCATGACATCATGATGCGGGTGTCCTTGATGGACGTCCTCCTGCATCCAGTACATCCGTCGCAGGTCGTTCGTTGTTCGCCGCAATCCTTTCCCGGACGGATCTCCCTTCCGGCCGCCAGATCGGACAGCTGGTCGTCGTCCAGCGGGTGCGGGTACACGCACTGGCACTTCCCTTCGGAGACGTCGATGATGCGCTGTGCGATCGAATCTATCTCCGAGGAAATCCTGGAATCGGGGAACAGCTCCCTGACCGTGTGGCCCCTGCCCTCCGCTTCCGCGAACAGCCTGTCCCTGGGCATGACGGCGATGACCTCCGTGCCCGTGGCGGCCGCGAATCTCCTGACCGTCTCCTCCTCGCCCTCCACTCCGCGGGAGTTCAGGATGATGCCTATCAGACGGGGGGAGCCCGTATCGAAGTTGCCCAATCCCTTCATGATGTTGTTGGCCGCGTACATGGCCATGAATTCTCCAGATGTGACCAGGATTATACCGTCCGCATACTCTCCCCTCAGCGGGACCGCGAAACCTCCGCAGACCACGTCCCCCAGGACGTCGTAGATCTTCATGTCCACGTCGAGCTTGTCCGCGCCCAGCTTCTTCAGGGTGTCGAAGGTCGTCAGGATCCCTCTGCCGGCGCATCCGATCCCGGGCTCCGGCCCTCCTGCCTCCGTGCACAGGACGCCGTCGGTACCTTCCATTATGAGGTCCTCGAGCTTCCTCTTCCCGAGGGGGGTGCTGCGCACATACTCCAGCACAGTGGGCTGGGCCCTCCCTTCCAGCAGCAATCTGGTGGAATCATGCTTGGGGTCGCATCCGACCTGCATGACCCTCTTGCCCTTCTTGGCAAGTGCGACCGATATGTTCGCGGCCATCGTGGATTTCCCGATTCCGCCCTTCCCGTACAGTGCTAGTTGATACATAGGCGGAGAGGAATCTGCCTTTCGATATTTTAAGTTGGATATTGCATCCAAGGAATCAAAGGACTTTAAAATCCCGTCAACCATTCGTAATCGAGGCGAAGAGATGGGAATCAACATCGGTATTTGCGAGACGGAAGCTAAGAACGCGCTCTGCAGGGAGCTGAGGTCAACCGTGGTAAGGGTCCATATCGATGACCCGACCGGATTCGAGGACCTTGTCCAGTACGAGGATGTCGTGGACCTCAAGACCGCCAAGAAGGCGGTCGGGGACTGGGAGGCGTTCATCAAGAGGAACCGCATCAACGAGGAGACCGATGCCGTCTACATGAGCAAGGTCAAGAAGGACGAGGACATCGCGCTCCTGGCACCTTTGGCCAAGAAGGTCTGCACGGGATGGGTCCCCATGGAGGGCGTCCCCGAGGACAGGAAGAAGGACCTCATGGCCGTCGCCAGCAAGGACGATATCATCACTGGCTGGGACCAGCTCGAGTTCGACGAGATGAATGAGATGTGCGCCAAATGCCCCCTGTCTTGGGACAAGGGCCGCGGATGCATAGGCGCGTTCGGACCCAACAACAGCAAGCTCCCGGAGATCGCAGCGAAATATGGCTGCACGATCACCGCTTCCGCTCCCAGGTCCGCAGAGCTCCACATAATCTTCTCCCCGGACGACGCCGAGAAGCTCCTGAGGGAGATCGTCGTTCTGAAGGAGGCGTTGCCCAAGGAGGGCAAGGTCTACGTGAACCGCTACAAGGGACCGGTCGAGAGGATGGAGGCAGTGGCCAAGATCTCCGTCGCGGAAAGGTGCGGTTGGTTCTTCTTCTGATCAGTAACCGTTCAAACGCATGATGAGGGCGGTCATGTTCTCTACGAGGGAACGTACCCCCTTCATCCCCTGTTTGTCATCCTCGTACTGGGGAGAATTGAGTGCATGGACTATCGGCAGCGGATTCGATCCGCAGACGTTCATGCCGTTGCGGAGCATGAAATCCACGAGCTGATTGTACACGAGCATGCCGCCTTCGTGCGAGCAGACGGCTATCGCCCCGCCGACTTTGCCCTTAAGACCCAGATCCCCTTTTTCGTATACGAGGGACGCTCTCTCGAGGAAGGTCTGGAGAACACTTGGGCAGGAGTTGGAATAGGTGGGTGATGCGAACAGGACGGCATCCGCCTCCCTTAGGGTGTCGAGGATGTCGTTGAGCCCGTCGTCCTCGTCCTGGCATCTGCCGTCGCCGCGGATCTCGCATGTGAGGCAGACGTTGCAGTTCATGAGATGATAGTCGTAGATGTTGATGGTCTCCATCTCGATGCCCTCCCTCTCGAACTGGTCCTGGACCTCGTGGAGGATGTTGTTGGTGTTCCCGATGGGTCTGGGGCTGCCGCAGATGGCGATCACTTTCATGCCCCTTCCATCGGATACCCAATAGTTAACCTTTCGCTGATGGCGAAACGGCATCCCACATCAATAAATAACAGCGTTAACTAGGCTTAACTAAGCGCGACCGAACGGTCTCAAATATATACATCCAATCAATCGCGTGTGCATTAAGGTGAACAAATGGCAGACCTGCTGAAGATCGTCGACCTCCACGTAGAAGCCGGTGGAAGGGAGATTCTGAAAGGAGTAAACCTGACCGTGAGGGAAGGGGAGACAAGCGTCCTCTTCGGACCCAACGGAAGTGGAAAGTCAACGCTTCTGGCCAGTATCATGGGTTACAGCACGATCGAGGTCACACAGGGAAGCATTATGTTCAAGGGCAAGGACGTCACCGAGTTCCCGGTGGATGAGCGCGCCAAACTGGGCATCGGTATGATGATGCAGAGGCCTCCGAACATCTACGGGGTGAAACTCGGGGACCTCATCAGGGCATCATCTTCCAACGCGGAGGAGATCCTTGCCGAGGCGGACAATTTCAAGATGGAGAGGTTCCTGGACAGGGAGATCAACGTAGGTTTCTCCGGAGGGGAGATCAAGAGGTCTGAACTGCTCCAGCTGACCGCACAGAAACCGGACCTCATCCTCCTCGACGAGCCCGAATCGGGAGTCGACCTGGAGAACATAGACCTCATCGGAAGGAAGGTCCACGATCTCCTGTTCGACGAGAACAGGAAGAAGGCATCGTCCCTTGTCATCACGCACACCGGTCAGATTATGGACTACATCGGTGCCGACCGTGGATACGTCATGAGGGCAGGTGTCATCGAACGCGAGGGAAACCCCATGGAGCTCCTGAAGGACATCAGGCAGAACGGTTACGGGGACGGGGAGTGAGAACATGCCGGAGAGTCAGACAGTCAGGGAAGCCTTGAAGAAGAAGGGTGCGTACGGCAAGGACGTCGACCTCGAGCACTACGACGAGGATGCCAGCGAGCAGATCATCGTGGACGATCTCCAGAAATCCGATTACAAGAGCTACATGGAGAACGTCGGGATCGTGGCCGATGAGATGGAGCGCTCGGGAACGCTGATGTTCATCGACAACAACCCCAGCCACTGCTCCACGAAGATCCAGGAAGGAGTGGAGCTCATGAGCACCAAGGAGGCCGTCAAGAAGTACGACGGTCTCAAGGACTACTTCTGGAAGGCCATGGACCCCACCAAGGACAAGTACACCGCAACGACCTTCCTCGAGGACGGGGACGGATACTTCGTCAGGGTCAAATCCGGATACCACATCAGCCAGCCCCTGCAGACCTGCATGCTGCTGAACAAGGACAAGTCCATACAGAAACTCCACAACATCATCATCGTCGAGGACAACGCATCCCTCGAGATGATCACAGGCTGTTCCACCGCCCATCACGCCAACGATGCACTGCACGTCGGGGTGTCGGAGATCTACGTCGGTGACAACGCCAGCCTCACATTCAGCATGATCCACAGCTGGGGCAAGTCCACGGGAGTTCGCCCCAGGACGAACGCGTTGATCGGGAAGAACTCCCACTACACCAACAACTACGTCATCCTGAATCCGGTCGGGACCCTCCAGAGCTTCCCGGTTGCCACCCTCGGGGACAACTCCTCGGCGACGTACAACACCATGTGCATAGCGCACGAGAACTCGGACATCGACACGGGCGGTATGGTCAATCTCAACGGAGTCGGATCGAGGGCGGAGATCATGAGCAGGTCCATCTCCATGGGCGGAAAGATGTGCGCCCGCGGAAGGATGGTCGGTAACGCTCCCGGAGCGAAGGGCCACTTGGAATGCAGGTCCATCATCCTCAAGGACGGCGGTACCACGCTCGCGATCCCGGAGCTCGAGGCCCACATAGCGGATGTCGAGATGACCCACGAGGCTGCCGTAGGTAAGGTGGCCAGGGATCAGATCGAGTATCTCATGTCCAGAGGACTCACCGAGGACCAGGCGGTCAGCATGATCGTCAAGGGATTCCTGTCCAGCGGAAGCATCAACGGTCTCCCGCCGGCGCTCCAGAAGGAACTGGACGAGGCCATCGCCAAGGCGAACCTCGGTGACTGATTCAGATCCTGAATCCGGCCTCCGTCTCTATCAGATGGATGACGTTCCCGTCATAATCCAGTATCGAGCAGAACGTCCCGAACGGTCCGTGTCTCGGTTCCTGGGCAAATTTTACGCCCTCGTCAATGAGGCGGCGTCTCGTGTTGTAAGGCGAATCCACTCCGAGATACAGTCCGGTATCTATGCCTGGCACATCGCTCTTCCTGAGGATCAGTCTGCAGTTCTCCCTGATGAGATAGGCGGTCGAGTCATCCGTGGAGAGGACCTCCATGCAGAGGATGTCCCTGTAGAAGGGGAGCGCTTTAGCGATGTCGCTGACGGGTATGGTGCATACGTGTACTGATGTCGGCAGTCCTTCCACCGTGTACTCGAAATTGGCTCCGTGCGGGTCACCCAATGGCATGGATACGCAATCAAAAACCACCGTTATAAACTATGGTCGGGGGCGATACTGGCCCTGTTCTGGCCGACTTCCCCAAGTGTTAAATACATCCCCATTATACTCTGGAATGTTGCCCTGGTAGTGTAGCGGCCTATCATGAAGCCCTGTCGAGGCTTCGACACGGATTCAAATTCCGTCCAGGGCGCTCATCTTTTCTTCGTTCAATTCAGAAGCGGACTCTGTCATCGATTCTTCATCGATCTCGTGGAGCCGTGGAGGAAGACCGTGTTCTTCCCGGTCTTCTCATCAAAAATTAGCTCCGCATCGACACCGAAGACCTCTGCCATGTTCTGCGGTGTCAGGGCCTCTTCCGGGGTCCCGATGGCCAGGATAGAATGGTCCTTGATCAGGAGCACGCGGTCGCAGTATCTCGCGACCATGCCCAGGTCATGGGAGACGATGACCACGGTGAGACCGTCCTTCTTGGAAAGGTCGCTCACGAGATCCAGGACATCGAACTGGGTGTTGATGTCGAGATGGAGCGTGGGTTCGTCCATCAGGAGTATCTCAGGGGTCTGGGCGAGCGCACGTGCGATGATCACCCTCTGCCTCTCTCCTCCGCTCATGACGTTTATGTGACGGTCCGCGAAATCCTTCAGTCCGACGCGTTCCAGCGCATCGTCGACTATCCTCTCGTCATCGGAGGACATGCCGTCCATCAAGCCCTGGAACGGCATCCTCCCCATGGAGACGATGTCCCTCACGGTGAATGAGAACCTGACCTCGTTGGTCTGTGGGACCACGGCTATGCTGCGGGCGATCTCCTTCTTCGAGATGTCCTCGAGGTCCTCTCCTTCCAGCATGATGCATCCTCTCTGCGGAGACAGGTTCTTGTTCAGGTTCTTCAGGAGGGTGGTTTTCCCGCAGCCGTTGGGCCCCAGGATGCCCAGTATCTCCCCTTTCCTCACCTCGAGGTTGATGTCCTTGAGGACAGGCCATTTGGAGTATGTGTAAGACAGGTTCCTGGTCTCAAGCGTCAATTCCAGCCCACCTCCTTCTTCCTGCGGACAAGCAGGTATATGAAGATGGGCGCACCGACCATCGCGGTGACGACACCTATCGGGAGCACCCCGTAGTAGGGTGCGATCACATGCGTCAGATAGTCGCATATCAGGATGAAACAGGAACCGGTGATCATCGCCAGGGGCATGATCACCCTGTTGTCGGGACCCAGGAGGATCCTCAGGATATGGGGGATCACAAGACCTATGAATCCGATGACTCCGACGAAGGCGACCGATGCCGCGACGACAACGGTCGAGAGTATCAGAATGAACAGTCTGGCTCTTTTGACGTCAACCCCCAGGTCCATGGCATGGGCATCACCGAGCATGAGCACGTTCAGGTTCTTCGCCTGTGTTATCAGGAGAATGGATGCGACGAGGATGATCGGTGCCGCGAACGCGATCTCCCCCCAGTCGGCATTGCTGAGGTTACCCATGGACCAGAACACGATACCCTCCAGTTTGTCACCGGAGATGAACGTGAGGAAGGATACCAGTGCGGACAGCAATGCTGAGACGGCGACTCCCGAAAGGATCAGCGTCTCGGTCCTGACGATGTTCCCTGTACGTGCCATCGTATAGACGAGGATCATGGTCAGGAAACAGGTCACGAATGCCAGCAGCGGCGTGGTTATGGCCGCGGGGATGAACGGTATCGCGAAGAGCATGCTCACGGCAGCACCGAGGGACGCTCCAGACGACAGTCCGAGGATGTAAGGCGATGCCAGGGGGTTCTTGAAGACCGCCTGCATGGCGGTTCCGGTCACGGCCAGCCCGGCACCAACGAAGATACCTATGGCGACCCTCCTGGCATTCAGATTCTTGATGATGATGTCCGCTGCCCAGTCGCCGTTGCCCATCAGCGCGTTAATGACCTCGGCGATGGTGTACGACCTGCCCTCCGAGACCCATGAGAGGTCCAGGAGGACACAGTAGACCGTCAGGGCAAGGACTATGACCAGTGTAAGGGCAATCCCCGTCCTGCGTGTCTTGAACAGACTCATCCGTATTCCTCAGGGGCGATTCACTTCGACCTCATAAAGAAGTATGCCAAAGCGAGGATGGCGATCACCGCCACCGCACCGCCCGCGACATAGATCATCATGTCGTCCGAGGAGCCCCCGGCATCGGGGACGTCCCCGCTGAACAGGTCGGGATACATGGCGCATGCCATGGTCCAGACACCGGTAGAGCTCTCGATAGAGAAGTTGTTCCAAAGTGGGTCGAGGGGTACGATCTTCTGTTCCTCGCCGAAGATGCTCCTGATGTAGTTCATGTGTTCCTGGCTCTTCGCTATCGTGTTATCCGCGAAGATGATCGCATCGGGATGGTCCTGCTTGAGCATCGCAAGGTTCACCTGAATGGTCGTCTGGCTCTTGGTGTCGTCCTTTGTGACGACGGTACCGCCTGCGGCCTCTATCATGACCGTGGTGATGGACTTCGTGTTCCCGACGACATAGTTGCCTCCGGAGTATGTGATGTAGAATGCATCCTTGGAGGGGGTCTTGGTCCTGTCCAGCGTATCGCTGATCGTATCGACCACCGCCTGCATCTTCTTCGCACTGCCGTCGACTCCTCCGTTGCATACCAGAGAGACCGTCTCCACGAACTTCACGATGTCACCGTATGTCTTCGAGCTGCTGTCCCAGAACATCACGTTCTTGAATCCGTATTCCTCGAGGAACGCCACGTTCGCCTTGTACGAAGGCGATACGATCACGATGACGACGTCCTTCTCCCTGTCGAAGGATCCGGTATCGGGATTGGAGGCGTAGACTATGTCCGTCTCGAGCTGTGCCTTTCCGCTGCTGTAGATGTTTCCGTTAGCGGCTATCTTCCCCTCTTCGATGTACCTCTTCACATCCTTGAGGACAGGGTTGTCGTAGCTCTTCGAATAGGAGTCGCAGACGACGATCTTGTCCAATGCCCCGACGCCGGCAGCCGTGGCCGTGGCACCTGCACCGATGGTTATGATCTTGTTCACGGGTCCGTCGAAGGTGAACGATGTTCCCTCCCCGTCCTGGACGGTTATGGCGGCATCAGATTCGTCCTGGAATGATATGACAGCGAACGATGCGAGCACCATCAGGGCCGTCATGGTCAATGCGATTGTCTTGGATTTCATAGTATTACTAATTGACCAAAAAACAATACTACTATTAATGATGTCGTGCGGATTGCGGGATTTGGCAGGGCAATATAGATAAACAACCCCCGAGTATCGAGGGTTCATGCGTTGGATGTTACGCAGCAAGATCCACAGGGCGACGGTCACCGAGACCCGTCTCGATTACGAGGGCAGCATCACCATCGACGAGGGTCTCCTCGAGAGATGCGACATCTGTCCGGGAGAGAAGGTCCTCATCGCCGATGTCAACAACGGGTCGCGCTTCGAGACGTACGTCCTTCCGGGCAAGAGGGATTCGGGGATCATCGCGATCAACGGAGCTGCCGCCCATCTTTGTAAGGAGGGGGACAAGGTCATCATCATGGGTTTCGAGCTTGTGAGCGAACCCATCAAGGCCAAGGTTCTCCTCGTGGACTCCGACAACAAGGTAGTCAGGGAACTGGTGTACTGATGTTCACTGTCTATTCGGACGGAGGGTCCAGAGGGAATCCCGGAAAGTCCGCCTATGCGATCGTCGTGGTGGAGGACGGAGAGGTCGTCCACGAGCATGCGGAGTATCTCGGGATCCACACCAACAATTATGCGGAATACCGCGGTCTCATTGCAGGCATCGCGAAGGTGCTCGATTACAAGGGCACCGAGGCCGAGTTCGTCATGGACTCGCAGCTGGTCATAAGGCAGATGAACGGGGAATACAAGGTCAAGAACCCGGACATGAAGGCCCTGTACGATGATGCGAAGAACCTGTGCTCCATGATCCCGAAGGTATCGTTCCGTAACGTCCGCAGGTCGGAGGAACTGATCCCCCGTGCCGATTTCCTCCTTAACGAGGAGATGGACAGGCACCGATCACTGTATCTTCGATACGAGCTCCGTTATTTTCACCATCTGCTGTTCGCCGGTGGTCATGTCCCTGAGCGTGATGGATTCTTCCTCGAGTTCCTTGGCACCGACGATGACAGCATATCTAGCCCTTATGGTTGATGCGTACTTCATGGCCTTGGCCATCTTGCGTCCCATGATGTCCATGTCGGACGAGATCCCGTTGGAACGGAGCAGTGCCAGTATCTCCGCTGATTTGAGCCTGACATCGTCCGAGACGGGTACGACATAGGCGTCAAGGCTCCTGAGCTCGTAATTCTGGCCTTCCTTCTCCAGAGCCAGGAGGATCCTATCGAATCCTATGGCGAATCCGGTGGAGAACACCTTCTCCCCTCCGAAGAGCTCCGACAGTGTGTACGAGCCTCCTCCGCAGATCTGCTTCTCCGCACCCAGGGCGGGAGCCTCTGCCTCGAAGACCATTCCCGTGTAGTAATCCAGGCCGCGGACCACTCCGAGGTCGATATCGAAGTTGTCCACGCCCATGGCATGCATGTATGCGGTGACCTGCCTCAGGTAGTCGCCGGCGTCTCCGGGGACCTTTGCCAGGACCTCCGTGCCTCCGACGGTCTCGGTCAGTGTGAAGATCTCGTCAATCGTCGCTTCGTCAACACCCATCTCCTGGAGCAGGGGACGTGCCTCGTCGTAGAGCTTCTTGTCGAGCTTCTGGAGGACCTCCGCGGTCCTCTCCTTGGGGACACCGGCGTCGGCGATGGCCTGTCTGAGGACACCGATGTGGCCGATGTGGATCTTGTAGTCCTTCAGTCCGAGCTCCTTGATCATGGACGCCGCCATGCAGATGACCTCGGCGTCCGCCTCCGGTGTGGCGGAACCGATGAGCTCCGCACCGAACTGGAAGAACTCCCTGTACCTTCCGCTCTGGGGCCTCTCGTATCTGAAGCACTGTCCGAAGTAGAATATCTTGATCGGTTTGGGATCGTTGCTCATACCGTTGACGAACATCCTCACGGTGGGGGCGGTCATCTCCGGGCGGAGCGCGATCTCCCTGTCCCCCTTGTCCTTGAAGGCGTAGAGCTCCTTGAGGACGTTGGGTCCGGACCTGAGGATGAACAGTTCGGCATCCTCGAATATGGGGGTCTCGATCTCCCTGAAACCGAAGGTCTGCGCGGTATGTCTGAGCCTGTTCTCGTAGAACCTGCGTTTCTCCATCTCGTCAGGGAGGAAATCCCTGGTACCGCGCGGACATTGAATCATGCGACTTGCATTAATGGAACGATATAAAAAGGTCATCGCGTCGGAACGCGACGACTGGATGTTTTTGAAAGAGGGGTTTCCCCCTCGTTTTCAGATGCCAAGATTCTCGTCCGAAGTGTCGACGGACTTCTCAATCTCCTCGGTCTCCTTGGAGATCTGTTCCGGAGTGGGGATCGGCCCGAGGATGTCGTCCGGGTCCCCTACGGCCTTGCGGATGGAATCCACGTCGGCCACTTCCCTGTCCGGCACATTCTTTGCGGTACTGAGGTACTCCGAGACTCCCTCGACCATCTTGGTGACTTCCATGGGGAAGAAGATCTTGGAGGACTCCCCCTCTCCCACCTTCTGCAGGGTCTGCATCGAAAGCACGGAGAGCGCCTTGGAATCCATGGATGCCGCTCCGACGGACATGATCCTGAGCTTCTGGGCCTCTCCCTGTCCCTCCAGGATGGTGGCGAGCCTCTTTCCCTCGGCCTCCAGGATCATGGACTGCCTGAGTCCTTCCGCCTCGAGGATGCGGGACCTCTTCTTTCCCTCGGCTTCCAGGATGGCGGCCCTCTTTTGACCGTCAGCTTCCAGGATCGCCGCACGTCTCTTCCTCTCCGCGGAGGTCTGTTCCTCCATGGAGTCCTTGACCTTCCTCGCAGGGTTCACTTCCCTGATCTCGACGGCCTCGATCTTGACACCCCACTTGTCGGTGTTCTCGTCCAGGATGTCCCTCAGGCTCACGTTGATCTTCTCTCTCGAGGACAGGATTTCATCGAGCTCCATGTCTCCGATGATGGACCTCAGGGTGGTCTGTGCCAGATTCACCGTTGCGAACCTGTAGTTGGTGACCTCGAAGAATGCGTTCTTGGGGTCAGTCACCTTGATGTAGATGACCGCATCCACGTCCACCGGGGAGTTGTCCTTGGTGATGACCTCCTGCTTGGGTACGTCCAGGACCTCGGTACGGAGGTCCATCTTCACTACGGTGTTGATGAGGGGGCATACCACGTTGAGTCCCTGGTTCAGGACCCTTACGAACTTTCCCAGCCTCATGTAGATCGCCTGCTCGTACGGCTGGACGATCTTTATACCGCTGGCAATCACCGCGATGACTACCAGGACGGCTATCGCTGACAGTATCATAATAATTTCATCCATTCGAAACACCTCAGATCCTGCGGACGTGCACGTGGACACCTTCGCTGCTGTCCACGATGACCTCGGTCCCGACCTCAATGGGTTCGTCCGATACGGCCGACCAGAGGTCCGTGCCGATCTTCACTTTGCCCTTCATGTTCCCGTCCTCTGTGGCGACGACGACCTTCCCCTTCCTTCCCACCAGGGAATCCGCCACCGTGGTGGATGGGGGTTCCGGCTTGGCCAGGAGCTGGTACACCTTCAGCGTGATCAGGGTGACGGGTATCGCCACGACCAGCGCTATGATCGGCGCCCAGATGCTCATCAGAACGTCAGGCCAGACGAGTCCGATGGCCCCCAAGACCAGAAGAACTACCCCTGGGATGACTCCGAAGCCTCCGGGCACGAAGGCCTCGTAGACCAGGAATGCTGCACCAGCTATCAGTATGATGCATGAAATCATGAATGGGTCCATGATTGCGAATGATTCCTCAAAGAAATAAACATATCCAGGATTCCTTCGGTCCTTCAGGAGTCGGTCACGTCGAACTGGCTGTAGAACAGCTCCCTGTACGGGCCGTTCCTTCCGAGGAGCTCCTCGTGGCGGCCGGTTTCCACTATGGATCCGTCCTTGACGACCAGGATCAGGTCGGCATCGACTATCGTGGACAGCCTGTGCGCGATCACGAACGAGGTGCGTCCGTTCATCATGCGGTCCGTGGCCTCCTTGATCATCCTCTCGGTCAGCGGGTCGACGGAACTGGTGGCCTCGTCGAGTATGACCATCCTGGGTTCCCCTATCATCGCCCTCGCGATGGCCACCTGCTGCCTCTGGCCGACGGACATGGAATCGTTGTCCCTGATGGGAGTGTCGTAACCGTCCGGAAGAGAGGATATGAAGTGGTTGAGACCGACAGCCTGGCACACCTTGTCAAGTTCCTCGTCGGAAACGTTCTGCGAGTTGAACACTATGTTCTCCCTGAGGGTCCCCTCGAACATCCATGTGTCCTGCAGGACCATTCCGAACAGTGAGCGCACCTGCTCGCGGGTCATCTCCCTGGTGGGGATGCCGTCTATCAGTATCTCCCCGGAGTCGACCTCGTAGAACCTCATCAGGAGGTTAATCAGAGTGGTCTTCCCGGCCCCGGTGGGGCCTACGATGGCGACCTTCTGACCTGGCTTGACATCTATCGACAGTCCGCGGATGACCGGTTTCTCCGGGTCGTATCCGAAGGTGACGTTCCTGAATTCCACGGATCCCTTGACATCCGATACGTCCAGTTTTTCCTCCTCTGGAGGCATCTCGTCGTATCCGAGGAATATGAAGACGCGTTCCGCCGCGGCAGCCACCGATTGCATGCTGACTATCGCCGAGGACAGCTGCGAGAACGCACCTGTGAACATCTTGACGTAGATCATGAATGCGACTATCACACCGAACGAGATGCTCCCGTTCATGTACAGCATGGCGCCCACCACGCATATGAGGACGTATCCGACGTTGCTGATCAGTCCGCTGAGGTAGGCGGAGACGTTCCCCAGGAACTGTGACCTGAATGCGGTGTGTCCGAGCTCGTCGTTGATCTTGTCGAATCTTTCGATGGCTTCTTTCTGACCGGCGTATATGGTCACGACGGAGTGCCCGGAGTACTGCTCCTCCACGAGTCCGTTCATGGCACCCAGGTTCTTCTGCTGAGACTTGAAGTACTTCTGCGTGCGCTTGGCGATGATCTTGATTATGAGGAAGCCGACCACCGCTATAGCCACCGAGAGGGCGGTCAGCGGTATGTTCATGAAGGCCATGAGGATGAAGGACATGGCCAGCGTGGTGATCGCGGTCACGACCGACCCTATGCACTGGTTCATGGACATTCCGAGGGTGTCGACGTCGTTCGTGACACGGCTCATGACATCCCCCTTCGAGGATTGGTCGAAGTAGCGCAGCGGGATGCGGTTGATCTTCCTGGCTATGTCCCTGCGGAACATCTGTGCGGTACGCTGGGATATCGTGGCCATGAGATAGTTCTCGGCGAAGTGGAAGACCCCGCTGATGAGGTATATCGCTATGAGGATGAACCCGACGCTTTTCACCTCGTCGATGTCCATCACGGATTCCAGGCCTTCCTTGATGAGGTTGGTCATCTCGCTGAGATAGTACGGACCGAGGAGTGCCAGAGCGGATGCCATGGCCGATATGGCTGCGGTTATGATGAAAACGATCCTGTACTTCTTGATGTATCTGAATATGTTCATCCAGGCTTCCTTGAAGTCGTCCGGTTTGGATGAGTTCTTAGGCCCTCTGTTCATGACGACACCTCCATGCAGCCCTGGATCTTGGCCATCTCCCTGTAGATCTCGCACGTCCTGAGGAGCTCGTCGTGCTTGCCGTTGCCGACGATCCTCCCGTCAGAGAGGACGATTATCCTGTCGGCATCGGCTATCGTGCCTATTCTCTGGGATACGATTATGATGGTGGAACCCGAGGTCTCCTTCCTGAGATTCCTGCGTACATTCACGTCGGTCTTGAAGTCCAATGCGGAGAACGTGTCGTCGAAGATGTAGATCTCCGGCTTCTTGCACACGGCACGCGCAATGGACAGACGCTGTTTCTGTCCCCCGGAGAGGTTGGCGCCCATCTGCTCTATCTTGGTGGACATGCCGTCCTTGCTCTTGAGGAAGGTATCGATGCAGGCGACGCGTGCAGACTCCCACAGTCTGTCCTCAGTGCAGTCCTCGCATCCGTATCCGATGTTGAATCCGGCCGTACCGGAGAACAGGACTGGTTTCTGGGTTGCGAAGCCTATCTTCGAACGGAGGAAGTCAAGATCGTAGTCCTTAGCATCGATCCCGTCGATGGTCACGGTGCCGCCCGTGGCATCGAACATGCGGGGGATCAGGTTGATGAGCGAGGTCTTCCCGGATCCGGTCTGCCCGATAATCGCGACGGTCTCCCCGCGGCGGACGTCGAATGTGATGTCCGTAAGGGTATCCCCCTTGCTGTCGGGGTATGCGAACGAGACGTCCTTGAACGAAATGCAGACGTCCGTGTCCTCGGAATCCTTCCTGTCACCGTTCAGGACCCTGATGTCTGTGTTTATCACTTCGTTGATACGGCGTGCGGACACCAGTGCGCGAGGGAGGCCCATGGCTACATGTGCCAACAATATGAATGATGATACGACGTAAAGTACGTACGAGGAGAACACGATCATGTTCGAGAACACGGTCAGGGCGTCCTCGTAGGTCGCCGATGCGAGTATGATCTCCGCTCCCAGGAGATATATGGCGACCGTCAGGATGTTTTGGACGACACCGTTGAACGGACGTGTGAAAGCCAGAAGGCGGGAAGCGAACAGGTTGTTCTCGGTCAGTTCGTCGTTGGCCTTGTCGGCCTTGGCATTCTGATAGTCGTCGGCGTTGAAGGCACGGATGACCCTCACTCCAGAGAGGCTCTCCCTGACCGTACGGTTCATACCGTCGGTGAACTTCTGGACCCTCCTGTAGCGCGGGATCACGTAACCCAGTGCGAATATCTGGACGATTACTATGGCGATGATTCCGATCGCCGTGACTTCCGTCCATTCCCAGCTGCCCGTGGCGACCTTGCTCAGGGCGATGTAGACCATGACAGGGACCTTCACCACCAGCTGCGACGTCCTTGCTACGGCCAGCTGGACCTGCGTGACGTCATTGGTAGAACGGGTGATGAGGCTGTAAATGTCGAACCTGCTCATCTCCTCGGGAGAGAACGACTGGACCTTGGTGAACTGTTTCCTGCGCAGGATCTTCGCGAACTCCGAGGCAACATATGCGGCGAATCCTCCGGCGGCAACCGAGCATATAACACTGCCGATTGAGCATCCGATCATCGATATGCCTTCGGCCAGGATCTCGTCGGCCGTACCTCCGCTGTTGAGGAGGATCGTGATCCTGGTCATGTATCCAGGGATCTCCAGGTCGAGCCAGACCTGCAGCGATATGAATACCGCCATGACCGCTATCAATGCCCAATGGCTCCACTTCAGGAATCTCAGAATGGACTTCATGCCGCTGCCTTCGCGGACGTACATATCAGGTCTAGGATATAATACAGTTGATTAGTCAACTCTACCAGTGCTGTCCCATTCTGGGATAAATATAAAAGCGGTAACGCATACCCGCCTTTACAAAATTAATCCCAGCCGGCGAACGTATGTCGACGGGTCGAAAGTGATTGAAATGAAGGCTTTGTACAGCGACGGAAGCGTCCAGGAGTGCGAAGATGAGCTCAAGACCATCAGGCACACCGCTTCCCACGTTATGGCGCAGGCGGTCCAGAGGCTCTACCCCGGGACCAAGCTTGCAATTGGACCAGCGATCGATGACGGATTCTACTACGATTTCGACAAGGAGGGCGGATTCGCCCCCGAGGACCTCGAGAAGATCGAGGCCGAGATGAAGAAGATCGTGAAGGAGAACCTCAAGCTCGAGACCTACACGCTGTCCAGACAGGAGGCTATCGAATACCTGAAATCCAGGGGAGAGATCTACAAGGTCCAGCTCGTAGTGGACCTTCCCCAGGACGCAAGGATCAGCTTCTACAAGCAGGGCGAGTTCGTGGACCTCTGCGCAGGACCCCACGCCCTTTACACGAAGGCAGTGAAGGCCTTCAAGCTCACGTCCATCGCGGGTGCCTACTGGAGGGGTGACGAGAAGAACAAGATGCTCACCCGTATCTACGGTACCGCATGGGAGTCCAAGGAATCCCTCGAGAAGTACCTCACCATGCTGGAGGAGGCCAAGAAGAGGGACCACAGGAAACTCGGTAAGGAGCTCGGTCTCTTCGCCATCATGGACGAGGGACAGGGATTCCCGTTCTACCTCCCCAAGGGAATGATCCTCAGGAACTCTCTGATAGAGTACTGGAGGGAGCTCCACATCAGGGAGGGATACCATGAGATCTCCACCCCTCTGATCCTCAGCCAGGAACTCTGGCTCAGGTCGGGTCACTGGGACCACTACAAGGAGAACATGTACACCACGGTCATCGATGACCAGATACACTGCATCAAGCCCATGAACTGTTCCGGAGGCATCCTCGTCTACAAGAACGAGAACCACTCATACAAGGAGCTGCCTCTCAGACTCGCAGAGCTCGGTACCGTCCACAGGCACGAGAGGTCCGGAACCCTGCACGGTCTGTTCAGGGTCAGATGCTTCACCCAGGACGATGCCCACATCTTCATGACCCCAGAGCAGATCCCCCAGGAGATCGCGGGAGTCGTCAGGCTAGTCGACGAGGTCTATTCCAAATTCGGATTCAACTACCACATCGAACTCTCCACCAGGCCCGAGGACTCAATGGGTACCGACGAGGAGTGGGAGATGGCGACCAACGGTCTCAGGGAAGCTCTCGACAGCCTCGGACGCGAGTACGCGGTCAACGAGGGAGACGGAGCGTTCTACGGACCCAAGATCGACTTCCACGTGGAGGATTCGCTGGGAAGGACCTGGCAGTGCGGAACCATCCAGCTGGATTTCCAGCTCCCCCAGAGGTTCGACATCAACTACATCGGTGCCGACGGAGAGAAGCACAGGCCGATCATGATCCACCGTGTCATCTACGGATCCATCGACAGATTCATGGGAATCCTCATCGAGCACTACGGAGGAAAGTTCCCCACCTGGCTCGCGCCCGTTCAGGTCAGGGTCTTGTCCGTCTCGGAGAAGTCCTTCGACTACGCTGAGAAGGTCGCCGACAAGCTGAAGGCAGCCGGTATCAGGGTCAAGCTGGACAACAGGGGCGAGAAGATCGGATACAAGATCCGTGAGGCACAGCTCCAGAAGGTCCCCTACATGCTCGTCCTCGGAGAGAACGAGGTCCAGGACGGGACCATCGTCACCGTCAGGAAGAGGGACGGCGGCGACCAGGGTGCCGTCAAGCTCGATGACTTCATCGCCGATGTCAGGAAAGAGATCGACGAGAGGATCTGAGATCAAACTTATTCCGCACCTTCGGGTGCGGTCACTACATTCTCAAGATTGTATTCCATCGAAAACAATTGAATTTTGTACGATTTTCGTGGAAATATTGGGTTTTTCCATAGTTTCGTTACGGAATTCGGATTCAGACACTCCATTATTATAAAGTTAAAGAAAAATGGGCCGGCCAACTAGTTTGGTGAATATTAATGGAACTAACGAAATCACACAATCAGCTATTGACATTGATTGTCATAGGGATTCTGGTTATCGTTGTCGCCGCCATCGGGTTCATGACAACCGAACCCAGTGCCGGTGACGAGAGCAGGTTCGCAAGGACGTTCTGGGCATTGGTCCCGGCAGTCGTCGCGATCTTCCTGGCCTTGGTAACCAAGAATGTTTACATGTCCCTGTTCGTCGGAATACTCCTCGCAGGAGTGTTCATGGGTGACGGGAACCTCGAGAACACGTTCATCAACATCATGGACGGTTCCTCCTCGCACGACGTCATTACCGTCGACGGGGACGTTGTCACGATCGTCGATGACACCTGGGGATTGCTCGGCGGACTCGACACTGGTATCCTGCTGTTCCTCGTGGCGCTGGGAATAATCGGTTCCCTGCTCCTCGTGGGCGGAGGGAGCCGTGCGTACGGTGAATGGGCATTGGGCCACATCAAGTCCCGTGCGGGAGCCCAGCTCATGACCGCATTCCTCGGAATGCTGATCTTCGTTGACGACTACTTCAACTGTCTGACAGTCGGTCAGGTCATGAGGTCCGTCACCGACAAGTTCAACATCTCCCGTGCCAAGCTCGCGTACATCATCGACTCGATGGCCGCACCCATCTGTATCATCGCTCCGGTCAGCTCATGGGCCGCAGCGGTCACCTCGTATCTCGAGGGAGTGGATGGTTTCTCGCTGTTCGTCCAGTCGATCCAGTACAACTTCTATGCACTGTTCACCATCGCAATGGTCATCGCCATCGCAGTCCTCGATCTGGACTTCGGTCCGATGAAGATCCACGAGGAGAATGCGAAGAAGGGAGACCTGTTCACGACGCCCGAGAGGCCGTATGCGAACGAGAGGGAAGAGGTCATCAACACCAACGGAAGGGTGTTTGACCTCCTCATCCCCATATTCCTGTTCCTGGTCCCGATCTGTATCATCACCCTCATCTGGACCGGCGGATTCTTCGATGCGAGCAGCGACTACTACCACGACTTCATCGGAGCCTTCAGCGACGCCAGCGCATCCACCGCTCTCGCGTACGGTTCCCTCGGAGCCCTCATCCTGACCATCATCTACATGCTCACCCGCAAGACTGTTACGTTCGAGAGGACCATGGAATGCATCCCCCAGGGATTCCGTAACATGGTCCCCGCGATCACCATCCTGATCCTCGCGTGGGCACTGACAAGCATCACTAGGTACGGTCTCGACGCCCCCGGATTCGTGGAGGACCTCGTCGGCAGCAACGCGGAAGGACTGATGAACTTACTGCCGGCGGTGTTCATGCTCCTTGCATGTTTCATCTCCTTCTCGACCGGAACCTCATGGGGAACCTTCGGTATCCTCCTGCCCATCGTGTACGCGGTGTTCGCGGATGTCAACCCGGGACTCATGGTCGTCGGAATCAGCGCATGTCTGTCCGGAGCCGTGTTCGGAGACCACTGTTCTCCCATCTCGGATACCACCATCATGTCGTCCGCCGGAGCCCAGTGCAGTCACATCAACCACGTGACCACGCAGGTGCCCTATGCGATACTCGTCGCCACGGTATCGTTCGTGTTCTTCCTCATCGCCGGATTCTGGCAGAGCTGGATAGTCACGATCCTCGGTATCGTCGCCATGATCCTGGTTCTGTTCGGGGTCAAGAAGATGCAGGACAAGGGAATCCTCCTCTTCAAGTACGACATCGAGTGATGAAACCTCAAGCCGGGGGCTATCCCCCGGTACTTTTCCACCAATTATTATAACGGCGTTCATGATGTTGAAACATGGCCGCCGAGGACAGGGTATCGTTGCTCCTGGGGAACCCCAGGAAAGCCGTCATAGCGATGGCGATACCGCTTCTGCTGTCCCTGCTGGTCTCCCAGGTCAACGTCATCGCAGACCGTGCATGGTGCGCCGCGTTGGGTGACGATGCGATGTCGGCCATAGCAGTGGTCACGCCGGTGTATCTCACGCTGGTCGGTCTCGGCAGCGGTATCGGGGTGGGAGCGTCAGCGGTCATCTCCAGGATGATCGGCGCCCAGGACAAGGACCGCGCCTCCAGGACGGCCGCACAGTCGCTTCTGTTCGGGATCCTGTTCGGAGCGGTGATGACCCCGATCATGTTCTTCGGTCAGGACGGATTGCTGGCCATACTCAGCAAGGAGAACATCCTGGACATCTGCTGCACATACATGCTTCCGTACAGCGTCTGCACCGTGTTCATAGTCATGACCGGTGTGATCATAGGCATACTCAACGGCCAGGGCGCGACCCAGTACTCGATGTACCTCACGGTCATCCAGGCAGTCCTGAACATCGTACTGGATCCTCTGATGATCTACGTCCTGGGCATGGGACTGGTCGGAGCGGCGGTGGCGACGACGGTGGCCACGGCGGCATCACTGCTTGTGGGGACCCTCCTGATCATAAGCAAGAGGACGTTCCTCCCGATGAGGCGTTCCTCCCTGGTCTACGACAGGGGATGCATGGGGATGCTCCTGAAGGCCGGGGTCCCGCAGATGCTGGAGTACGCCGTGCTCTACTTCATGGATGCTGTTCTGAACATGATCGTGCTGCTCTCGGTGGAAGGGTCCCACGCGCTCACCGTCTATTCCGTCCCGGACAACCTGATGATGCTGATAGTGATCCCGGCATTGGCCATTGGTTCTGCCCTAATTCCCGTGGCATCGTCCGCACTGGGTCAGAAGGACCCGGACCGTATGAGGAGGTCGTTCAGGTTCTCCGTCAAGGTCGGTATCCTGACAGTGGTCGCACTGGCAGCACTCATAGAAATGGCCCCGGATCTGTGGCTGTACATCTTCTCGTATTCGGGCGAGATGCTGGACAACAGGCCGGAGATGGTGGCCATGCTGAGGGTCATGTGCCTCTACATAGGACTGTTCGCGTTCACTCCGATCTGTTCCGGCTACATGCAGGCGATGGGACATCCGAACCGTTCTTTGATAATGGCGCTGTGGAGGAATGCGGCCCTGATAACATGTTATCTCATCGCCATCCAGCAGCCAGAGCTGACAGCCATTGGATGGGCATTGGTCTGTGGACACTCCATCGGAGCGGTGTCGATCGTTACGGTTACGTTGTTCACGGAACGCCAGGTCTCGAAGAGGATATCTGCGTGAGTATAGCGCCTTAGCTGTTCTGGTAGAATGGGAAAAGTGGCTGACAGCGTGCCTGAGTTCCCGTACACTTGCGCAATACAGTACAGACAGGTACGCGGGCGGGCTTTACTGCCGGGTTCGGAATGGGACCGGGTGTGACTCCGCCGCTATGGCCGTCATGCCAATACAGGGGATATATGGGCAGTATATAATCCTATCCTATGACGTCCAGAATGTCACAGTTTGACGAGGGGGGCGATGGATTCGCGGTGTTCCTCGGGAATATCCAAGTAATCCATTGCCTGTTCAAGGGACGAGCCTGTCTTTCTCATATACGAGGACAGTATCCTAGCACTTGTAATTGCCGTTGCTTCAGCTGTGGCCTCCGCCGCAGCCTTTGCCGCCGCCTTTGCTGCAGCCTTTGCCGCCGCTTCTTCACAGGCAATCTCCATCTTCTCCTCGAAGACAGCCTGCTTGAATTCCTCGTCATCAATCATGGTTTCGATGTCCTCCAAGCTTCTTTTCAAGTTATCATCGTACGGGATATTATATACTGTCTGCATCACGTCACTCTTCTCCTGATTGGTCATCTTGACATCGAAGAACACGTCGAGAAGCCCCATGGCCCGGGAGGTTGCATCGTTCGAATCCGTTCTGTTCTCCGTCTCATCGAACTGTCCGACCCCGACCATCACTATCTCCAGAAAATCGCAGTTTTCCATAGCCTCTTCAGATTCGTAGCCTGGGAAGTAATTCCCGTTGAATGTGTAGGAAGCGATGCTGTTCCGTTTGTTCTTGGCAGGCTTTAGGATACACCATATCGAGTAAACTTTCTTCAGTTTTCCGAATTCCTTGCCGCTGAATATCTTCCCTTTCTGGTCTACGATCAGAGCGGAACCGTAATACAGCGCCCTGTTGAACAGATTCCTTTGATCCTTGGTCTGTCCCTCGAGGTTGATTATGATTCCGACCTTCTCGTTCTTTCCGGGAAGTCTCACATCATAGATCGAATCATAGACAATCTTCTTCACGTTGTCTGAGATGAATTCGGTCGGTCTTCCCTTGACTATATCTGTGTCTGCGTCCACATCGAGGCACCCTATGATCTCTTCGATGTCGGAATCCCTGAACTCCCTGACATAACCTTTCAGGAGCGTGGACAGCACATGCTTGTTGCGGACGAATCTTTTGAACGTCGCATCCATGAACTCTTCCCTGTCCTTTCTTTCCGTGTTGAAAGTTTTGGTCATGAGGGATGTTTTGTTCGTACCCAATTTAAAGAAAACCACTGCAGGCAATATGCATCTCAGAAGAGGAGGGCGAACACGCCACCGGCCAGGAGTGCGGAGATCAGTTCGGTGCTCCAGTTGTTGGTGTATTTTGAGATGTAGCCCTTGTTCTCGAACCAGGCCCCGAACAGGCTGTCCAGTAAGTTACCGAACACTCCGAAGACGAACGGGATTAGGAGGAGCGGGCTCAGAGATTCCGTCATTACTCCCCATCCTAGGATCGCTACCAGCAGGGCGGCGATCGTCGATGCCAGCGTTCCCTTTTTGGATATGCCGCCGTTGGTCCCCGGGGGAACGAGTTCGAATGTAGTGATCATGTAGGCCTTCGGATCCTTGACACCAATCTCGCTGGCCACCGTGTCCGAAGCCGCCACGACCACCGATGTCAGGAACATGATCGTGTACAGGTCCTGGTCCATCGGGAAGAAACAATGGATCAGAGCGATCAGGACCGGAGGGAACGCCACGGCCGCGACGTTCCTCCACTTCCTCTCCCCGAACTGGCCCTCCTGAAGTCCCATGGCTATCTTCTTGTCGATGTCCTTCATCGTGGCGAAGAAGCTCATGATCACGAAGAACGTGATTATGAAGAACTCGCTGAACGTGGCGAAGACCGCGAGCAACGACCCCACCACAAAAGAGGCGACGGCCCCGCTCTTCGACAGGCAGTGCAGCTTGTACACCGCCACCGAGAGGATTGCCGACAGGATGACCTCGACGGCCACCATCGTGATGGGATTCATGGCTGTCGATAGGGTATCGCATTAATAAGCTATGCTCTGTGCAAAAACCATCGTTTTCCGATGTGTGGCACTTATTGGTATTTCTCGAGGATCTCAGTGGCGAACCTGATGCATTCCGCCTTGTCCTCGAGAGGATAGAACATGACCTTTCCGGGCCTGTAGAGGGTGGTCTCCATGCCGTTCCACTGGTAGACGATCATCTGATCGTCCTTGGTCTGTATCGGAAGCCCTTCCTCCTCGATCCTCTTCGCAGCGGCCTCCATATCGATGTCCATGATGTCCACGGACACGGCCATCAGGGCTTTTCCGCCGCAGAGGCGGGCTATGGAGAACTTCATCTGAGGGCCTCCAACTCCTTTCTGACCTTCGCCTTGAAGGAATCCAGGTCGGAGTCGTTGATGATCATTATGTCGGAAAGCGCGATGACATTCCCCAGGCCCCATCCGAGCTCGCGGTTGTCGCGCTCGTCGAATTCGGCGATGTCCTTGGGTGCGTCGTCGCGTCCCCTTTTCACGAGCCTCTCGTAGCGGGTCATGCGGGGCGCGTGGATGCCGATGATGTAGACGTTGTCGCTGAGGCCCTTGTACGAATTCACCTCGTCCAGGCTCCTGCATCCGTCCACCAGGAACAGGTCCCCGGACATCCTCTCGATGGCCCTCTTGGCCCAGATGTCCTTGCCGTGCAGTTCCCTCTCGCCGTTGGCCACCTGCCCTACGGAGAGGCCCTTCTCGGCCGCTCCTGATGTGGCGTGGAACTCCCTGACGATGTCGCCCATCCTCAGGAACGGGATGTCCATGGAGCGTGCAACGTTCAGCAGCTCTTCCTTACCGGCGCCCGGCATCCCTGTGATGAGAAGTATCTTCATGGGATCACAGCAGGTTGTCGGAGATGTTCATCAGGACCCTGTCGCAGTAGCAGCACTTGAGTTGGACCGGACATCTGGATACGACCCTGAACTTGGTCTCGACGGGTTCGCCCTTGTTGGTGATGCAGTTTGGATTGCTGCATCTGGCCAGGCCGACGACGCAGTCGCTGATGGAGACCTTGTACTTCCTATCAACGCAGAAGTCCCTGATGATGGAGATCGTGGCGTCCGGCGCAACCAGGGCGATCTTCTCGGCGGTCTTGGAATCAAGCTCCCTGTCCTCGATCTTGACGATGTCCTTCCATCCCCCCAGAGTCGTGGAGGTGATGTGCATCCCGATGCTGATGGACGAGTAGATGTTGTTCTCGGTGATCCCGAGGATCTTGATGACGTTCAGGGCCTGTCCGCAGGCGATGTGGTCGATGACGGTTCCGTTCCTGATGGGGGTCAGCCTGACCTCCTTGATCGGACCTTCCGAGGCCATCAGAGCTCGCCTCCCATTATCGCGTTGAGCAGGGCCATCCTCACCGGCACACCGTTGGCGGCCTGCTGGAAGTACATCGCGTGCTTGCTCTTGTCAACCTCGGGGGCGATCTCGCTGACCCTGGGGAGGGGGTGCATGACGATCATGTCATCCTTGGCGTTCTCCAGGAGCGCGTTGTCGATCCTGTATGTCCCTGCGACCTTCTCGTACTCCGACGGGTCCGGGAACCTCTCCCTCTGTATGCGTGTGACGTAGAGGATGTCCGCGTCGGGGATCGCATCCTCGAGGAAGGTCATCGTCCTGGGATGGCATCCGTTGGATTCAAGGTGGTCTATGATGTCCTGCGGCATCCTGAGGCTCTCGGGCGCCACCAGGGTGATGTTCATGCCGAACCTCGTGAGGGCCTGCGCCAGGGAGTGGACGGTCCTTCCGTACTTCAGGTCCCCGACCAGCACTATGTTGAGGTTCTCGAGCGCTCCTTTGGCCCTTCTCATCGTGAAGAGGTCCAGCAGTGTCTGCGTGGGGTGCGATCCGGCACCGTCCCCGGCGTTGATGACCGGGTGGTCGGAGAACTCCGCCGCGAGCCTGGCCGCCCCCTCGAAGGGATGCCTCAGGACGGTCGCGTCGCAGTATGCGTCGACGATCTTGATGGTGTCCGCCAGGGTCTCCCCCTTGGCCATAGATGTCATGGACGTTTCGGACACATCTATCACTTCGCATCCCAGCCTGTATGCCGCGCTCTCGAAGGACAGCTTTGTGCGCGTAGAGGGCTCGAAGAACAGGTTGCCGAGGATCTTTCCGTCCAGAGTGCGCTTGGTCTTCTCGCCTTTGGCGTAAGGAACCATCTCCTCCGCCAGGTCCAGGATCCCTTCGATATCGTCCTTGGAAAAGTCCGTGATCGAGACGATATCCCTGTTGAGTAGGTCCATGGTTAAACTTAATCGCGTACGCCTAAATAATCCTTGTTAATTTTATACTTGGACGGGGGTCGAGGTAGCATGTTGGACGTCATCTTCAGGTCCCAAAGGTCGAGGGTCTGCGAATACACCCGCGACGGCATCAAGATCTCCACCCCTTCGGCGATACCCTCGAAGGAAGGTTCCCCGATTTGGATCGGGACCACCGAGGAGGGCAGGATTATGCACGTCATGGGATCCGAGATCCCGATGGACAACGGTCTGAGGACGACGTCGAACTCCGGAATGGATACCGAGGTGAAGGTCAAGGACGGCGTGGCCGTCGTCAGGCTCCCGGTCAGGGACGATCTGATGTTCGACGATTCCGTCGAGATTGTGGCGGTACCGAACGCGTACGAGCTGAGGAAGGACCCCAGACGCATCGTGGATTCTGTGATCAAGCTGAGGAGGGCAGCAGGATTCAACCGCCTGCTGTATCTCTCCGGTCTCGGGGAGCCCTCCACCATCGCCCTGCTGGCATACATGGGTGTGGACCTGTTCGATCTGGCACTGCCTATGGCCGCCGGGGCCAGCGGTATCAGGCTGATCCCGGAGGCGGAGATCCAGACGGGCGGCGACGAATCCGAGGCGAACATCGCGTCCATGGAGGATGAGCTCTCCAAGATCAGGATGTTCATCCAGGCGGACCGCCTGAGGGAGCTGGCGGACCAGAGGGCCCCATCATCGCCTTCGTCCGTCGCCCTGCTGAGGCTGTATGACGATCTCGGCTACGAGTATGCGGAGGAGACCTGCTCCACCGTCGGATGCAGGTTCGGATGCAACACCACCCAGGCCCTGAGGAGACCGGACGTCAAGAGCTACAGGGCACGCATGGCCGACTACAGGAAGCCGGAGCACAAGAGAGTGCTCCTCCTGCTGCCGTGCTCGGCCAAGAAACCGTACCACATCTCCAAGACGCACAAGGCGTTCTCATCCGCGATTCATACCGCACAGCACGACACGCTGGTCCAGGAGCTGATAGTCACATCCCCGCTGGGAGTCGTTCCGAGGGAATTGGACGCGTACTATCCCGCTAACTCCTACGACATACCTGTCACCGGTGAGTGGAAACCCGAGGAGAAGGCGATGATCCGTCGCATGGTCGGCGACATAATCGCGCAGGGATGGGATTCGGTCATCTGCCACCTGGGCGAAGATTACGAGCTGGTCGAGGGGCTCGCCGATATGACATGCACAGTCGTCGGTGACAGCACATCCCCTGCATCACTTCAGAATCTGGACAAGGCCCTCAGGGAGGCAACCAAGGGCATGGAGCCCGTGGACTACATGATCGACAGGAACGCCCAGATGTTCAACATGCTCAGCTTCCAGTTCGGACGCAGGTGGGCGGAGCTCCTGATGGACGAGAACACATACGCCATCGGCAAGTTCCCGTACTACAAGTTGTTCCGCGAGGATGCGGACCATAAGAAGACCCAGCTCGGGATGTTCACGCCCGAGAGGGGAGGAGTGTCCCTCACGCTGGAAGGCGCCCAGATACTGGTGGACGGAGGGTATCCGGCCATAGAGATCATGGACTTCGAGATGAAGGGCAACCTGTTCGCGGTCGGTGTCGTCAAGGCCGACCCAAGCATCCATGTGGGAGACGAGGCGATAGCCGTATGCAACGGCAGGGTCCGTGCGGTCGGTGTCGCGGCAATGTGCGGAAGGGAGATGACCGACCTCAAGAGGGGCATAGCGGTCAAGACCAGGCACAAGTCCAAGTGACGGTCGCGATCATTCGCGACAAAACCGCCTTTCCATTCAAACTTTTTAAATAGAACCGGGGAATACTCTACATTAACACACGATAATGTGTGCCTTTTCTCGCTAACTGGGAGATTAAAAATGACTGAGGATACTCTTAAGACCGGTACGACCACAATCGGATTGAAACTGAAGGACGGAGTCATTCTGGCTACGGATCAGAGGGCCACCATGGGCAACCTGATCGCCGACAACCACTGCCAGAAGGTGTTCCCCCTCGCAGAGAACCTCGGTATGACCATCGCGGGAGGCGTGGGCGACGCCCAGCTGCTCATCCGCTACCTCCAGAGCGAGATCTCGATATACAAGATGAAGAAGGGCGCACCCATGTCCGTCCAGACTGCTGCCGTTATGATCGGCAACATTCTCCGCCAGGGATTCTACGTGGCTCCTCTGGTCGGCGGATACGACGCCAGCGGAGGACACATCTTCAGCGTCGACATGGCTGGAGGCGTCCTCGAGGACAATTATACATCCTCGGGATCCGGATCTGTGTTCGCACTCGGATCGCTCGAGGCATCCTACAAGCCCAACATGACCAAGGACGAGGGAATCAACTGTGCCATCACAGCCCTCAACTCCTCCAGGAGGAGGGACAACTACTCGGGAGACGGGTTCCTTGTGTCCTACATAGGGCCCAAGGGTTACGAGGAGATATCCCGCGAGGAGATCATCTCCCGCTGCGAGAAGTTGGGATTCAAGTACCCCAACTGACGCAACCATAAACCCTTTCCATTCTCAAACTTCACTTCTCAAAGCTGGATTCGAAATGAACGTAGACAAGCTATTCGAAACCCTCACCGCAGAGGTCAGGAGACTGGTACCTTCAGACATGGGTATCTCGGCTATCAAGTTCGAGGGCCCGGTGGTTGTAGTGTACACGAACGATTACGAGAAGTTCTCGGCCGACGACAGTCTTGCAAGGACCATTGCCCAGAACATCCACCGCAGGGTCGACATCAGACCGGACCCCTCGACGCTGGAGGATGCGGACAAGGTTGAGGAGAAGATCAGGAGCATGATCCCCAAGAAGGCGGAGATTTTTGACATCAACTTCGTCGAGGAGACGGGAGAGGCCATAGTCGAGGCCATCAACCCCAGCGAGGTCGTCGGGAAGGAAGGGAAGCTGCTGACCGAGCTCAGGAAGGAATCCGGATGGAACGTAAAGGTCATCAGGGCGCCGCCGATCCCCTCGAAGACGGTTTCGGATGTCAGGGGATATCTCCGTGCCAACCACGACGAGAGGCAGGAGATGCTGTCCTACGTCGCCAGGAGGATCGCTAGGCCCAAGCTCGAGGGAGAGCAGTGGGTCAGGGTCACCGCCATGGGAGGATTCAGGCAGGTCGGGAGGTCATGTTCCCTGCTCACCACGAGGGAGTCCAAGATCCTCATCGACTGCGGTCTGGACCCGTCGTCCGATTCCACACCATATTTCGCGATCCCGGAGGCACAGCCGCTCTCCGACATCGACGCGGTCGTCATCACGCACGCCCACCTGGACCACTGCGGTACCCTTCCGGCGCTGTTCAAATACGGATACAAGGGGCCGGTGTATTGCACGCCGCCCACCAGGGACCTCATGGCCCTGCTCCAGCTGGACAACATCAAGTTGGGATTCGGGGAGGACAAGAAGACCCCGTACGACGCATCCCACGTGAGGCAGGAGATCCTGCACACGATCACTCTCAAGTACAACGAGACCACGGACATCGCACCCGATGTCAGGCTCACGTTCCACAACGCGGGGCACATTCTGGGTTCCGCCATCGCCCACTTCCACATCGGGGACGGGCTCCACAACGTCGCGTTCTCCGGTGATACGAAGTACGAGAAGACATGGCTGTTCAATCCGGCCAACAACAGGTTCCCCAGGCTGGAGACCCTGGTCATCGAGTCCACCTACGGAGGGCACAACGACGTCACACCCACGAGGGCGGAGGCATCCGAGGAGATGGGTAACCTGCTCCAGAGGGCGACCGCCAAGGGCGGAAAGGTCCTGATCCCGGTCTTCGCGGTGGGAAGGTCCCAGGAGGTCATGCTCGTCATCGAGGAGCAGATGCGCCAGGGCAAGATCCCGAAGTGCCCCGTCTATCTCGACGGAATGATCTGGGAGGCCACGGCCATCCATACGGCATATCCTGAATATCTCAACAGCTCGTTGAGGACGCAGATCTTCCAGCAGAACGAGAACCCCTTCCTGTCACCGATCTTCAAGAGGGTCGAGACAGCGGACATGAGGGAGGAGATATGTCACTCGCCGGACCCGTGCATCGTGCTCGCCACATCCGGTATGATGTCCGGAGGACCGGTCATGGAGTACTTCCGCGAGTGGGCCGACGACGAGAACAACTGGCTCCTGTTCGTCGGATACCAGTCCGAGGGATCCATCGGAAGGACGATCCAGAGGGGACGCAGCGAGATCACGCTCAGCATGAAGGGCAAGCCCATCGACCTGCAGATCAAGATGCAGAGGGTCACAGTGGACGGATTCTCCGGTCACTCCGACAGGAAGCAGCTCATGAGGTACATTTCGTCTCTTGAACCCAAGCCGAACAAGATCATCATCGGCCACGGCGAGGACAAGAAGTGTACCGATTTCGCCTCGTCCATCTACAAGAAGTTCGGAATCGAGACCAAGGCCCCCCAGAACCTCGAGACGATCAGACTGAGATGAGCGTTATACCGGGCAGGGGCATCAGGCCCGTCATCCGATTTGCTTGATGACCTTAGCCGGGACTCCCCCGACCACCGTGTTAGCGGGCACATCCCTGTTCACTACAGCACCGGCCGCTATCACGGCATTGTCGCCGATATTCACTCCGCGCAGGATCGTGGCATGGGAGCCCACCCATACGTTCTTCCCCAGTCTTATCGGGGAGACGTAGTTGTCATGCCTGTGCTCGGGTTCCAGACTGTGGTCGATCGTTGCGAACACCACCTGATGCCCGATGAAACATCCGTCTCCTATGGATATGCCGCCCTGGTCCTGGAAACAGCACCCCGAGTTGATGAAAACGCCTTTGCCGATCGTGATGTTCTTTCCGAAATCGGCGTAGATCGGCGGGAACAGGCAGAAGTCGTCCGGAACATCCTTCCCTATGAGTTCGGACATCAGTTCGCGCAGTTCATCTTCCTCGTGGAATCCCGTGTTCATCCTGGCCGTGACCATCTGTGCTTCACGGGCGTATTTCCTCAGCACGCTCTGTCCGCTCTCGCTCGTTGTGGTCTTTCCAGCATTCAGATCCGCTATCAGCCTTTCCAGCTCGGGATCCACATTCCTGTCGCTCATGACCAGTGGATGTCATTGTACAGATAACCTTCTTTTCCCGACTCAAAGGTTATAACGTCACGGATATTGTTCATATCGTGAACAGAACGGTCATCGTCGCGGTTGCCGCAGCAATCGTTCTTTCTGCGGCGTGTATTGGAATATGGTATTCTCAAAGTAACGGTCCTGGTACGGACGAGGATGACCCTGTGAGTCCGAAGGTGGATGGCATGGCACTGTTGATGACGGTCGACGGAAAGAAGGTGGATGTGAACTGGGAGGATAATCCTTCGGTGGATGCGATAAAAAAGCTGGCCAAGGATGGGATGATCGTTGAGATGCAAAGATACGGTGGTTTCGAGCAGACGGGAAGCATGGTGAAATCCATCGTCAGGAACGACTCCTTGATCGATGTTGGTCTAGGAGATATCGTCCTGTACAACGGTGTCCAGATATGCCTCTACTTCGACAATAATTCATACAGCTTCACAAAACTGGGAAAGATCACTGGGATGTCCGCTTCGGAGATCAGGGGAATGCTCGACAGACCGAATGTTACCGCGGTATTCACGCTCGAATGACATCCGGGAGTGCATCCTGTCCGGAGAGTCAAGATCGGATATAATCCAAAACGATGGAAAAAGGTTGGACCCCGCCGATGACCGGCGGGGATTGGAAAATCACCAGTTGGTTGCCCTGACCTCGAAGAAGGACTGGGCGTGTTTGCAGACGGGACAGACCACGGGGGCTTCCTCGCCGACGTGGATGTATCCGCAGTTGCGGCATTTCCACATGACGACCTTGTCCTTCTTGAATACGACGCCTTCCTCGATGTTCTTCAGAAGTGCCAGGTATCTCTGCTCGTGCTCCTTCTCGATGTCTCCGACCATCTCAAAGAGCTTAGCGATCTCGACGAAACCTTCTGCCTTCGCGGTCTCCGCGAACTCCTTGTACATTGTGGTGTACTCGTAGTTCTCTCCCTCCGCTGCGGCCTTAAGGTTCTCGACTGTCTTGGGGATCTTTCCGTCGTGGAGCTGTTTGAACCAGATCTTGGCGTGCTCCTTCTCGTTCTCTGCGGTCTCAAGGAAGATGTCTGCGATCTGCTCGTAGCCCTCTTTCTTGGCCTGGGATGCGAAATATGTGTACTTGTTCCTCGCCTGGCTCTCACCTGCGAATGCGGCCATAAGGTTGGCCTCTGTCTTGGATCCTTTTAGTTCCATGTCGTAACCTCGAAAGACAGTATGCCAACACGGGATTTAGACTTATTCAGCAATCTGCTTCAAGGAAACCCTCATTGAAACATTTAATCTTCTTCTGGTTGACAGATGCTTAGGACAGGGATTCGGCTCCCGGTCGGCAGCCCCATATGCGGATTCAGCGTTTGGGCGTTCTGAGCATCCCGTAATGCGTTACATCGGTGCCGGGGAGCTTTCCGGTTTCGACCAATTCGAAACCGAAATGCTCGTAGAAGGGGACGTTAGATGCGGAATGTGTCTCCAGATATGCAGAGGACCCGATCTCATCGAAGTAATCGAAGAAAGGATCCAACATCTTTCTTGCCAGGCCCCTGTTCTGATATAAGGGGTCGACGGCCAGGTTCGCGATGTACCAAGTATCCGCATCGATGTGCCTCTTCATCATACCCACGCAGTAATTCTCATAGGATGTCAGCCTGCCCAGAATCTTTAAACCGCATTTCCTGACCAGACCGAACCCTCCCTTTAGAACGAACTTTGCGGTGCTCACCTTGGCTCCCGGAGGATATACGGAGAGCACCCCATGCCCTTCTGCCGATACGGTGATGGCATCTTTGCAGGCGATGATCTGTAAAGCACAGATCTCCGAGACGCAGTCCGCATCGTATCCTTCCGGCAACGTGTATTTGAAGCAGGGATATCCACGGTAACTTTCGCCGCAGAACCGGGTCATGGAGCGCTCCTCTCCGCCCGGAACGAGTGAGAGCCCTTCGGTAGCGGACAGGATTCCGATGAGGTCCGGATAGGATACTTTCATGATTTCTCGATAAATCTCTGTTATAATATAGACTTGCTTTGACGAAATCAGAAGTTTCTTCAAAGCCCAGCAATCCCTTGGCCAAACCTAAATACCCTCTGGGCCGTTCCGGATTCATGCGCGGGAATTGCATCTTCTCCTTTCTGACCCTTGTCGGGACGATCAGCATCACTGAGGACGGTGAGGGCATGATCACCGGAGTGTACCTTCCCTGCAGCAACCTGCCGGCCATGGACCAGTGCGAGACCCCTGCCCTGAAGGAGGCCGCGGCTCAGATCAACGAGTATCTGGCCGGGAAGAGGAAGGAGTTCGACCTGGATCTCCGTTACGACGGTTCCGATTTCAGGTCCAGGGTGATGGAGGAGCTGAACAGGATCCCGTACGGAGAGGTCCGCACCTACAAGCAGATCGCGGAGCAGATAGGGTATCCGAATTCCTATCGTGCGGTCGGGACTGCATGCGCCGAGAACCCCATGCCCATACTCGTGCCCTGCCACAGGGTCGTGCCCTCGTCCGGGGACATAGGCAACTATTCCGGAGGGGTGTCGCTGAAGAGGAAGCTTCTGACCCTGGAGGGTGTGGACATTGATCGATTACCGTTCGCTGATCGATGAATATGCTGAACCGGATTATGCAAGGTTCTCATCCAAGCTCATCCCAGGGAAGGAGGGCATAAAAGGTGTCCGCATCCCCAGGCTGAGGGAGATCGCGAGGCTCATTGTGAAGGATGATTGGGAATCCTTCCTGGAAAATGTGCCAGCATGCTTCGAGGAGGAGATCCTGAAGGGACTTGTGATTGCCACCGCACCGATGGATACGGAGCGCAGGATCCAATACACCGAGGGATTCCTGGACATCATCGACAACTGGTCCGTAAGTGACACGCTGTGTCAGAGCTGGAAGGTCTCCGCGAAGGATGCCGAGAAGGTCCATGACTATTTCGCATCCCTGATGGATTCAGGTTCGGAATATCGCATGAGAGTCTCGCTGATCATGCGCATGAGCCATTTCCTGGACGATAAACATGTGGACAGGCTGTTGGCCGACATAGAAGGGTACCGTCATGAGGGATACTACTACAGGATGGGCGCCGCATGGGCCGCATCGTTCTGCTACATCAAGTTCCCGGAAAGGACGAGGGCAGTCCTGGAATCCGGAAAAATGGACGACTGGGTCTTCGGTAAGTCCATTCAGAAGATATGCGAGTCCTACAGGGTGTCCGATGAGGACAAGGAATCGCTCAGGGAACTGAAGAAGTCGCGCCATGTCCGAGCATCCGTAAGATAATATTAAAAATAAGGGCGCGTTGGTAGGCGTATGGAGCCCAAGGCAGGCATCGTTGTCGTTATCATGGTGTTAGCTTCGCTAGCGGTCATCCCCGCTGCACTGGCCGACGCCGAGGATTCCGATGTCTTCAGGTACTATTCCCAACTCGATGCGAACGGACAGGCGGTGTACAACAGCGTCTCGTCCGCCACGTCGGTCGCCGACACCACAATCCATTTCGATGTCGGCTTCGAGGAGAAGGACCTGTGCCTGTTCAACGAATCTGGGGACGCGGAGTCGTACGCGAAGGCGATCGTGAGGGATGCCCTCGCCACGGTCTACCTCTCATGTCCAGCGGTGCCGTACATATGGAACTACCCGGTCTCGGGCGTCGCGGTCGACGTGCATCTTGAGACGAGGACCGTTAGCGAGTCCGGTTCTGTGTACTACGCAGCTACAGGAGTTGCGTTCCCGCTGTCCGTCCCGAACGGCATAACCGCGGATTCGATGAAGAAGCTGGATGACGCCGTCAAGACGATTAAGGTCACGGGTAATACGGACTCCGAGAAGGTTCAGAGTATCCTTTCTTACCTCAACAGGGTGGTGTACCAGAAGGATGCGGAGGGCACGGTCAGCAACATGTACGGGGCCCTCGTCGAGAAGAAGTCGACATCGGCCGGCATAGCGCAGGCATTCAACCACCTCTGCGCGATCAACGGGATCAAATCCGTGGCGGTCACGGGAGTGAGCCATCTGGCGAAGGAAGAGACTCTGAACGTCTGGAACGAGGTCTATCTGAAAGGGGACCTGGACGGGAAGAGCGTGTACCAGTGGTTCATCGTCGACCCTACATACGCGGTCGAGATGGGCATGGTCGGATACATGACCGATGTGGCCGCGGACGGGATCACCCATTCGGCCTCGGCCTGGTACAAGGTGGACCTGGACGTCATCGGGGACAACTCTCTGAGCTCCCCCCAGGTGGCGGAAGGCAAGTACGTGAGGGAGGGCGGTCCTTCCTTCATAGAACTTTACGGTGAAATGATACTGATGACGGTCATAGTCGTGATCGTCGTCGCGGCTTTGCTGTATGCGGCGAAGCTCAACAAATGAAATGAGAACGGGGTTAAAATGACAGATACGGACAAGGAGAGATCAAAGCTGTCGGTGGAGGCATGGGTAGACCAGCAGTCCTTCGAATCGACGGACGATATCGAGATCCCTGAGATGATGGCAGACCGTGTCATCGGACAGGACAGGGCAGTGGAGATTATGCGCAAGGCGGCGCTCCAGAAGAGGCATGTGATGCTGATCGGAGAGCCCGGAACAGGAAAATCCATGCTGGCCAACTCGATGGTGGAATACCTTCCCAAGGAGGCACTTGAGGATATCGTTGCCTATCACAACCCCGAGGATTTCAACGAACCCAGGATAAGGACCTTCCCGGCGGGAAAGGGAAAGGCCGTCGTTGCGGAGCAGAAGATCGCCGCCGCGGCCCAGAAGAATCAGAAGAACAACGCCTACATCTACATCTGCATAGCGCTGCTGGCCCTCGGTCTGGTCGGCGCCCTGTATTTCGGATACACCGTGGCCCTGATGGCCTTCATGGGGGTGTTCCTCATACTGATACTGTTTAGGAACCCCATGCAGCAGAGGACCGAGGTCTCCATCGTGCCCAAGGTATTGGTGGGACACGATCCGGGCGACATGCCGCCTTTCATAGACGCGACCGGTACCCACGCCGGAGCACTGTTGGGAGACGTCAGGCACGACCCGTTCCAGTCGGGAGGACTCGAGACGCCCTCGCACGACAGGATCGAGGCAGGATGCATCCACAAGGCGAACAAGGGAGTCTTGTATCTGGACGAGATCAACCTGCTCAGGATGGAATCCCAGCAGGCGATCCTCACCGCTATGCAGGAGAAGAAGATGTCCATCACCGGACAGTCCGAGCGCTCCTCGGGAGCACTCGTCAAGTCCGAGCCCGTACCGTGCGACTTCATCCTGGTGTGCGCAGGAAACCTGGATGCCATCCAGGGGATGCACCCCGCACTCAGGTCCAGGATAAGGGGATACGGATACGAGGTGTTCATGGAGACCAACATGCCGGATACCGACGAGAACCGTATGAACATCGTCAGGTTCGTGGCCCAGGAGGTCAAGAAGGACGGCAAGATCCCCGCATTCGACAAGTATGCAGTCGGGGAGATCCTCAGGGAGGGTCAGCGCCGTTCCGGAAAGAAGGGCGAGATCACCCTCAGGATGAGGGAGCTCGGAGGACTGATCCGTATCGCCGGCGACATGGCCGTCAACAACGGAGACAAGATCGTGACGTCCGACCATGTCATGGCCGCAAGGGCCACCGCACGCAGCCTGGAGCAGCAGATCGCGGACAAGCAGATCGAGGGAATGAGGAGATACAAGCTCTTCCAGAACGAGGGAGAGGCGGTCGGTCTCATCAACGGTCTCGCCGTCCTGTCCAACGGCAACTCCTCGGAGATGTCCGGAATGGTCATGCCGCTGGCAGCGGAGGTCACACCCTCCATCAGCAAGGACGGCGGAAAGATCATCGCCACCGGTCAGCTCGGAAAGATAGCACAGGAGGCCGTCGACAACATAGCGGCCGTCATCAAGAAGTACACCCAGACGGACCTGTCCAGTCTGGACATCCACCTGGAATACGTCGCGGCATACGACGGTGTCGACGGTGACAGCGCATCGGTCACGATGTCCACGGTCATCATCTCCGCATTGGAGAACATCCCGATCCGTCAGGACCTGGCCATGACCGGTTCGCTGAACGTCAGGGGAACGGTCATGCCCATCGGAGGTGTCACCGCGAAGCTCGAGGCAGCGGCTAACTCCGGAATCAAGGTCGCACTGATCCCCAAGGAGAACGAGAAGGACGTCATGATCGACAGGAAGTACTACGACATGATGGAGATCTACACGATGGAGACCCTCCGCGATGTGTTCGAGTACGCTTTCGTCGACTGTCCGGCCAAGGAGAAGTACATGAAGGCGCTGCTCCCGCTGAACCCCTCTGGCAAGTCCACTGCGGCAAGGGTGCCCGTGCCTGCGAAGTACAAGAAGGACATGGTCGAGGATGCCTCCGCGGAGGAGGCACCTGCCGAGGCCCCCGCGGAGGAGCCCGTCCCGGAGCCCGTAGAGGTCACCGTGGAGGTCGAGGTCTCCGAGTGAATCCTCGCGGGCGCACATTATATTAAAACAGATGCGAATCACAAGGATGGTACAAATGGCCGGAAGGATAGCTAAGATCAAACGCGAGACCAGGGAGACGAACGTCTCGGTCGAGCTCAATCTGGATGGGAAAGGCAAATTCGAGGTCGATTGCGACCTGCAGTTCCTCAAGCACATGGTAGAGACCCTCGCAAGGTACGCCGACTTCGACATCAAGATGTCCGCGTCCGGTGACAACGAGCACCACCTGATCGAGGACGTGGCCATTACCCTTGGTAAAGCTTTCAAGGACGCGCTCGGCGACAAGCCCATCGAGAGGATGGCCACCGCCACGGTCGTCATGGACGATGCCATGGTCATGACATCCCTGGACCTCGTGGACAGGCCCTATTGCGAGGCGGATTGCCCCGACCCGCTGTATGTGCACTTCTTCAGGAGCTTCGCGATGTCCGCAGGAATAACCCTGCACATACTGGTGATCCGCGGATTCGACGACCACCACGTCATCGAGGCTGGCTTCAAGTCCATGGGAAAGGCCCTGAAGGACGCAGTCGTCGTGAGGAAGCAGACCCTCAGCAGCAAGGGCGACGTGAAGATCGAGTGATCCCATGCTGACGAAGAGGATCATCCCGTGCCTCGACATGAGGGGCGGAAAGGTTGTGAAAGGAATCAACTTCCAGAACATCAAGGAGGTAGGGGACCCTCCGACCATGGCCATAGATTATGAAGGCCAGGGCGCGGACGAGATCACGTTCCTGGACATCTCCGCATCGCAGGAGGAGAGGGCCACCATGCTCGACGTCGTCACGAAGACAGCCGAGGGCCTCAACATCCCGCTCTGCGTCGGAGGAGGGATCAGGACCGCACAGGATGTCAGGAACACCCTGAACGCGGGTGCGGACAAAGTCTCGATAAACTCCGCCGCCGTACAGAATCCGGACATCATCACCGAATGCTCGGACGCGTTCGGCTGCCAATGTATAGTCGTCGCCATCGACGGCAAGTGGAAGGACAACCACTGGGAGGTCGTCACCCACGGAGGCACGAGGTTCACAGGCATCGACGTCCTCGAATGGGCCAAGGAGGCCGAGGACCGCGGTGCGGGGGAGATACTGTTCACCTCCATGGACGCCGACGGTGTCAAGACGGGTTACGATATCGAACCCACTAGGCTGATCGCGGACGAGGTCAGCATACCGGTTATCGCATCCGGCGGATGCGGTTCCAAGGAGCACATACTGGAGGTGTTCCAGCAGACCAACGTCTCTGCGGCGCTGGCAGCATCCATCTTCCATTACAAGGAGTACACCGTGGCCGAGGTCAAGGAATACCTCAGGGATAACGGAGTGTGCGTAAGATGACCGAACTCAAGTATGATGACAAGGGTCTGATCCCGGTAGTAGTCCAGGATTGGATCACCAACGAGGTCCTCATGGTCGCATGGGCGAACGCAGAGGCCGTCGAACTGATGAAGAGCACGGGTTACACCCACTTCTGGTCCAGGAGCAGGCAGAAGATGTGGAAGAAGGGCGAGGAGTCCGGACACGTCCAGAAGATCAAGTCCATCCAGACTGACTGCGATGCGGACACGCTCCTCGTCAGGGTCGAGCAGACCGGTGTCGCATGCCACCTGGGGAAGCCTTCGTGCTTCGACGAGGTCATCTACGGCGAGACCGACGAGACCATGGCCATAATCCCGGACTTGATGCGTGTCATCAAGGACAGGCACGAGAACCCCTCGGACGAGAGCTACACGTGCAAGCTGTTCAACGACGAGACCCGCATGTGCAAGAAGGTCATCGAGGAGGCCGGGGAATTCGCCCTGGCCATAAAGGACAAGGACACTGACGAGATGGCATGGGAGCTGGCGGACATGATCTACCACACCATGGTGGCCATCGAGAAGACAGGACTTCCCATGTCGGAGGTCTACAAGAAACTCAAGGAGAGAGCGGAATGAGGGCGGATCTACACACACATACGGTCTACAGCGACGGGGAGCTCATCCCCGCCGAGCTCGTGCGCAGGGCGATGGTGCTGGACCACGACGTCATAGCGATAACTGACCATGTGGACATGTCCAACGTGGAATGGGTGGTGTCCAACATCGTCAAGGCCGTCGAACTCTGCGAGGATTACATCAAGGTCATCCCCGGAGTGGAGATCACCCACGTGCCACCGAGCAAGATCGACAAGGTGGCGAAGCTGGCCAGGAAATACGGGGCGCAGTGGATAGTCGTGCACGGCGAGACCGTCACGGAACCCGTCATGCCCGGGACCAACCGTGCATCCGTGGAGAACCCCGAGATCGACATACTCGCGCACCCCGGATTCATCACACTGGAGGAGGCCCAGCTGGCCAAGGACAACGATGTCATCCTGGAGATCACGGGAAGGGCCGGCCACAACATCACCAACGGACACGTGGCCAACATGGCCAGGCAGGCCGGAGCCAAGATGGTCATCGATTCCGACACCCACGCCCCCGAGAACCTGATGGACGAGAAGGCCGCGCTGACCGTCGCACTGGGTGCAGGGCTCACGAAGGAGGAAGCGGAGAAGGCCCTCCACGTTACTCCGTACGAGGCAACAAGGAAATTATGATGTGCCAGCACGCCAATTTCCAATTATAATATATACAGGTACGCGAATTGTCGGACATGCCTCGCATAGCGATCATAGGCGGAACGGGGATTTACAACCCGGATACATTCGAACTGATAGAGACGGTCTATCCTGACACACCCTACGGGAAGCCATCGGACGAGATCCTGATCGGCAAGATCGCCGGAGTGGAGGTCGCATTCCTCCACCGCCACGGAACGAAGATACCCTATCCGCCCTCTTCGGTCCCGTACAGGGCCAACATGTACGCCCTCAAGGAGCTGGGATGCAAGTACGTCATCTCCGCATGCGCGGTCGGATCCCTCCAGAGGAAGTTCGCCTCCGGGGACCTCGTCATCGTCGACCAGTTCGTGGATTTCACCAAGAAGCGCGACTACACCTACTTCGACGATTCCATCACGCACATCGCTATCCCGGACCCGTTCTGCGGCTATCTCAACGACGTGTTCGCCCAGACCGCCAAGAAGCTCGGTATCAAGTACCACAACGGCGGGACCTATGTCTGCATCGAGGGACCTAGGTTCTCCACCAGGGCCGAGAGCAAGATGTTTAGGCAATTCGGTGACATCATCGGAATGACCGTCGTCCCCGAGTGTCAGCTGGCCAGGGAGCTGGGCATGTGCTACTGCAGTCTCGCCACCATCACCGATTACGATGCATGGAAGGAGGAGACCGTGGACATCGAGATGGTGAAGAAGACCATGGCATCCTGCCTGGACAAGGTCCTCAGGCTGCTGGAGGCCGGACTCCCCAAGATCAAGAAGGACGGCTGTCACGAGTGCATCAAGGCGGCCAAGTCCTGCGGTGCGGTCAAGTGAGATCGCGGACCTCACGAAACCCCAATCAAACCCATTAACTACTACATTTTTCATCTACCCCGCATGGCAGACAAGAAATCGAAAGGACAGAAACTGGCCGACGAGCTGCTCATGGACACCAAGAGCATCGGATCGACGGACCCCAAGTTCCTCGAGGAAGCATCGAAGTTCTGCGAAGGATACAAGGAGTTCCTCGCCTGCAAGACGGAGCGCGAGGCCGTCGAATACGTCATACCCATACTGAAGAAGCACAAGTACACCGAGTACGTGCCCGGCAAGAAGTACAAGGCCGGGGACAAGTTCTACATGGTGAACCGTGGAAAGGACATCCTCATGTGCACCAAGGGTAAGAAGCCCGTGTCCGAGGGGATACGTGTGGCGGTCGCCCACGTGGACAGCCCCAGACTGGATTTCAAGCCGCATCCGCTGTTCGAGGATGCAGAGATGGTCTACTTCAAGACCCACTACTACGGAGGCATCAAGAAGTACCAGTGGACTACGATCCCTCTGTCGATCCGCGGGGTCGTCATGACCGCCGACGGGAAGAGGGTCACCATCAACGTGGGAGAGGACGAGTCCGAACCCGCTTTCGTGATCACGGACCTCCTGGTCCACCTTGCGAGGGACCAGATGCAGAAGACCGCATCCAAGGTCGTCGAGGGAGAGCAACTGAACCTCCTGATAGGTTCATGGCCCTTCGATGACGAGAAGGTCTCCCAGAAGTGCAAGTTGGCCATCATGCAGATCCTAAACGAGAAGTACGGTATCAAGGAGTGCGACCTCGAGTCAGCGGAACTCTGCGCCGTGCCCGCGTTCAAGCCCAGGGACCTGGGATTCGACAGGTCCATGATCGCGGCATACGGTCAGGACGACAGCTCCTGCGCATACGCGGAGTTCATGGCCGAGATCAACACCAAGAACCCGGAGTACACCACGCTCACGATCTTCGCTGACAAGGAGGAGACCGGATCCGACGGCGTCACCGGAATGGCATCCTACTTCTTCAGGGACTTCGTGGAGGACCTGGCCCAGGCAGAGGGCTGCGAGGTCAGGCACGTCATGAGGAAGTCGATATGTCTCTCCGCCGATGTCGGAGCAGGCTACGACCCCGCATATCCCGAGGTGTTCGAGAGGACCAACTGCGCCTTCATGAACTACGGGCCCATCCTGTCCAAGTACGACGGTGCCGGAGGAAAGTACAGCACCAACGACGCGTCCGCAGAGATGGTGAACTACGTCCACAGGATCCTGAGGGATGCCGGAGTGTGCTGGCAGATGGGAGAGCTCGGGAAGATCGACGTCGGAGGCGGAGGGACCATCGCGTCCTACATCTCCCTCAACAACATCGACACCATCGATATCGGTGTCCCCGTCCTGTCCATGCACGCGCCCGTTGAGGTAGTCGCAAAGGCGGACGAGTACATGCTGTACAAGGCGATCCACGCAGTGTACAACAGCAAGCTCCCCAAGGAGATCTGAAACCGTTCAAGGGCCTTCGGGCCCTTCTCATATTGCAATCCCGATTTATTCTGATGGGCCCTGTAATAAGCGTATTATAATGCGCACGTTAATTCCAACACAGGGTAATACAATGGGATTCTTGGACAAGACGATCAACAAGACCAAGGCATCTATGAGCACATCCTCCAACAAGCTCAATGAGAGCAGGGAGGTCAGCAAGCTCGAGTCGCAGATCAAGGAAGAGAAGAACAAGGTCAGGGAGAATTACGAACTGATCGGAAAGGAATACTACCGTTTCACCGTGGACGGCGACGAGTCGCACAAGAAGAACTTCGAGACCTATGTGGACCAGATCAACGAATCGAGGAAACTCATCGAGGAGTACGAGAAACAGATCGAGGAAGTCAGGGCGGCCGCGAAGGAAGAGAGGGAGAACATCAAGGCCCAGGCCGATGCCAGGCACCGTGAGATCGAGGCCGAGGAAGAGGCAGCGAGGGCCGAGAAACAGCAGCAGAAGAAGGAACAGGACGACCTGTTCTGATCCCAAACATTTCAGGGGTCGACGACCCCTTCCTTTTCATCGACAGTATTATCAACGTTCCTCCCAGTGCTCAGGATGATACCGATGGAGCCCCAGCAGTTCACCTTCGAGGATTATGTCCGTATGGCCGAACAGGGCCACCCCGACGCCAAATACATCCTTGCCACCAAATACCGCAACGGAGAGGGCGTGGAGATGGACAAGGCCAAGGCCGCCCAGCTGTACAGGGAACTGGCCGACCAGGGGGATTCCGACGCCCAGTACGACCTAGCGTTCATGCTCGACAACGGGGAGGGCATCCCTCAGGACCGTTCCGAATCCGAGAAGTATTTCAAACTGTCAGCGGACCAGGGGGATTCCGATGCGTGCCTGTGCTATGGGGGGATTCTCTTCGAGAGGGGGGAGTACCGTGAGGCCGAGAGGTACTTCATGACATCCGCCATGAAGGGCGACGTCAAGGCCGAATACAATCTCGGATTACTTTACATCGGAGAATACTTCGGCGAACCGGACAAGGCCAAGGCCAGGGAATGGTTCGAGAGTGCGGCAGACAAGGGATTCTCATACGCTCAGTCGATGCTGGGTTCCATGATGCTCGACAAGGGCGACCTGAAGGAGGCCGAGCTGTATTTCAGGGATGCCGCGGAGCAGGGCGAGCCCACCGCTCAGTACAACCTCGGAGCGCTCGGGATATCGGGACAGATAGAGATGGACGACAAGGAGGCCATCCAGTGGCTGAGCAAATCCGCCGCCAACGGGTACGAGCCCGCCTTCCAGGTCCTGATGAAACTCAACAGCGGCCAGTGATCATTCCTTGGTGCCGACGTAGATGTTGACGGCGCCCATGGACTTTACGTAGAAATGGGCATCCTTGAAACCGGCCTTCCTGAAGATAGCGACCATGTCATCGCCGTAGGGGAATCCCTCGATCGAGGTCGTGAGCCATTCGTACGGGGAGAATTTCCCGTCGATCTTCTTGCCGTTGTCGCGCTTGCGGCCGTATGCCTTCACGCGTTTCATGTACAGGTTGTAACCGATCTTGACGAACCTGTTCTTGGGCTTGGACAGCTCTGCGACGACGACCTTCCCTCCGGGAGCGAGGACCCTGTGCATCTCGGAGACCGCCTGGAGGATGTTCGTGACGTTCCTCAGCATGTATCCAGATGTGACGAGGTCCACGGAATTGTCCTTGAGTTCCAGTGCGAGAGCGTCGCCCTCGCGCCAGTCGATCTTGACTGGGAGGTCGAGTTCCGCCTCCTTCTTCTTGGCGAGCTCCAGCATCGCGGGGGTCAGGTCGATGCCAATGATCGTGGATCCAGGACCGGCGGTCCTGGCAACGTGGAAAGCGATCTCCCCGGTACCGGTACCGACGTCGATGCAGGTCTTGCCCCTGATGTCGCCGGCCTTCTTCATCATGAACTTGTGCCACTTCTGCACCATGTGCATGGACATGACCTCGTTCATCTCGTCGTAGTACTCCGCGATCTCGGTGAAGGCGTCCTTGACGAACTCCTCCTTCCCCTCGAACTGGTTGCCGGTTTTCAGATCCTCGGTCATTTCAGATCACCATCGGGATGATATCCATACTAAAAATGTATCCTATCACGAGCAGCAGGCCGAAATGCCAGTTCAGTTTGAAGCACAGCGGTACGAGCATGAAGTTGCAGTGGGCATCCTCGGGTGCCCTCTTGCTGTTGTTGTAGAGGATGCGGGCGTCATAGAGTGTCACCAGGGCCAGCAAGCATCCGACCGGGGACGCGCCTATGATGACGAGGACTACGAGTATCGGGAATGAGACCAGGGCTTCGAAGAGGTACAGCCTCATCCCTCCTTCATAGGACATCCTGCCTATGAGGGTCCTGGCGCCTGCCTTCTTGTCCTCCCAGTAATCGCGCATCTCGTTCCCTGCAAGGACACCGGTGATCATGAACGTGTTGGGGATGCTGAGGAGCAGGACCTCCAGAGAGAACATCTCCCCCGTGAGGACACAGTTGGTCCCGAGGGGCATCAGCAGGCCCATCATGACGAATACGCTGATCTGACCCATTCCGTGGTACTTGTATGAGAGGCCGATGGTGTACGTTCCCGCACCCAGGAGCCCCAGCAGTCCGTATATGAGGACGTCCCATCCGGAGTACCAAATGAATATGAGTCCGAGCAGAGCGGTGACCCCCAGACAGGTCAGTCCGGCGAACAGTACCTTCTTGGGGCTGAGGACACCGGTGACAAGCTCTGGGGAACGGGTCTCGTTCTCCACGGTGTCGACTCCGCTGGTGAAGTCACCGTATGTGTTCAGGATGTTGGCTGCGGACTGCAGCAGGCACCCTCCGATGAGGATCATCACGAATATGGCCGCGCTGAGGATGTTCAGTTCGGCGGTCTGGAAGGCTACCGCTCCTCCTATGAGAACGGGAATGATCGCACCATGGAGGGTCCACGGTCTGAACACGTTCCGCCATCCTGCCTTTACAGGTCTTACATCGGCCATGAGACCTAATTATGTTTATGTTATAAATGAATTATTTATCGATAATCGATAAATACAGGCTTAAGGATATCACGGTCATGAAAGCGATAGACCTGCTGACCAGCAGTGCATTCATGATGATGGCCGCCATGGCCGTTGCACTCATGACCAACTTCTGCGGATGGTTCCCCTCCGACGTACTGGATGCCGGACTCCGTTCGAACCTGACCATCGGTACGCTGGTCGTCATGCTGACGCTTTCCATGTCCAGGATCCCCCTGCAGAATCTGAACCCGATGAAATACGGAAAGTCCCTGGCCAGGGCCATAATGCTCGGTATGGTCATCGCTTCCCTCATCCCCCTGATCGGGTACTTCCTTCTCAAGGACACCGAGTACGCTAACCAGGCGGTCGGACTCGTGTTCATCGCAGCCACCCCCTTCGCGGGTTCCGTCCTCCCCCTGTCCATTATCCTTCGTGGGGACCCGGAGCACGCGGCAAGGGGAACAATCGCTGTCTACATCCTTTCACTCGCATGGATCCCGTTCATCGTGTGGTTCGCACTGGCCGGATCCGTCGACATGCAGTTCCTGATCATCACCGTCATCGAGCTCATCGGAATCCCGCTGGTCCTGTCAAGGCTCCTTGCGAGGTTCGAGATCGACAGGACCGTCATCGCGGTCTTCCTGAACTGCTGTATATTCTTCATGGTCTGGCTCTCTGTAGGTTCCACCCCCTTCGCCGGATTCCCGCTGTGGATCTTCGTCGTGTTCATAGTCATCGCGATCCTCAGGTCGTTCGGTCTGGGTCTCTGCGTGGAACTCGTGGAGAAGAAGTCAGGGGTCCCCTGGAAGCAGAGGGTCACCGACATCCTGATGGCCTCATACAAGAACAAGGGGGTCGCAATAGCGCTCTGCGTCGCGCTCTTCCCTCAGGGAATGGTCGCCATCGCGACATCCATCCTCGTGGAGATCACGTGGGTCGCATTCATGGATTCCGTGCTGTTCTCGAAGAAGAGGATGGAAAGGGAGATCGGTTCCGAGACTCAGTCCTGATCGTCCTCCTCGATGTACTCGAGGATGTCCCCCGGCTGACAGTCCAGGGCCTTGCAGATCCCGTTGAGGGTAGAGAACCTGATGGCGCAGATCTTCCCGGTCTTGATGTTGGACAGGTTGACATTGGAGATGCCCACCTTCTCGGCTAGCTCGTTGAGGGACATCTTCCTGTCCGCCATCACCCTGTCGAGCCTGAGGATTATCGCCATGTTATCACAGTGTCTGATCGGATTCGGTCTGGAGCATCGATCCGTAGCGGAATACGATGGTTAGGCAGTACAGGCAGACGGCTATTAGCATGCATACGAGAAGGACGATGACGGCCATGACCGCGTCTTCCCTGTTAAGGTATTCCAGAAGGGTCAGGGGGACCGACAGGATCAGATATGCCAGGCATACCGTCTTGAAGCGGTCGGCGTTGGCCACCAGGAACGGGCTGTGCTCGTTCTGTATTGATACCATGATGTCGTGGATTGCCTTGACGGTAATGAACATGGCCACGAATATCAGTGCCATCTCCAGGGTAGCGGCGATGAGCGAGAGGTCCGATCCTCCGCATCTGACGAGTCCGACGAAGAATTCCCTCATCTCGGCGGATCCGAACGACATGGCCCCGAGCACCAGGGTGGCGGCAATCAGCACCAGGAACGCTATCTCCCCGGCGAGCATCACGACGGAGGCGTATCTGCAGACATTCTTCAGGGTGTGTAGGTCCCCTCTCATGAGGGGGACATCAATCTCATCGGGAATAACGGTAACGGTTATATCGGTGTCAGGTCTAACACCTTTCGCAGAGATGTGAACATGGACACCCAGCATTATTCGAAATGTTTTGTGAGATCAATCCTGGCCGGAATGGCGATCGGACTCGGAGGAGCGGTCCTCCTGGGGACCATGGGTATCGATCCGCAGCTCAAGTGGGTGGGGGCGATCCTGTTCGCAATCGGTCTGTTCACAGTCTTCACGTTCGGTCTGGACCTGTACACGGGAAAGGTCGGATACATGTTCGATGACAAGCCCTGGACATACGGCATCGATCTCCTGATCATGCTCGTGGGGAACTTCATCGGAACGCTGTTCATCTCATTCTGCATGCCGATGGCCGACGCTTTCGTGCCTGGTTTCATCGACGGAAGGCTGGCCATGCTGGACGACCCCGTGAGGATTATCCTCAAGGGAATCTTCTGCGGTATGCTGATGTTCATCGCGGCGGACGTCTACAAGAAGAAGCAGTCCTATCTGGGAGCCTTCATCTGCGTCCCCGTCTTCATCCTGGCGGGTTCGGAGCACAGCATCGCCGACATGTACTACTTCTGCGCGGCAGGAGTGTTCAGCCTGGATGCTCTGTTCTTCATCATCCTCGTGGCGATCGGGAATGCGATCGGAGGGGTCATAATCCCCGTGTGCCAGAAGTACATGTACGAGGATCAGCCGGCGACGAAGGCGTGATCTGAAGAGCCTGCCCAACGGGCCAGAGGTCTCATTCGTCGCTGGATCCGGAACGGACCTTTACGGCCATACCCTTCTTCATCTGTCTGATCTCGAAAGGTATCAGGAATGCGCGTCCGGTCGCCACAGGGTTGTCCTCGGGGTCAGTGACTATCACTTCCTCCATCAGGCGTATCTCTGGATCGCATTCCGTAACGAACTGTGCGAAGACGTTGCGCCCTTCGGCGGCGAACGGGGCCGCATCCTGGGCGACCTGCACCCTCATGTGGGGTTTGGGCACCGCGGCGACGATCCTCTTGGCACCTTCGAGCTTCAGCGTGTACAATCCGTCCCCGGCACGCATCGAGAGGACGTGCTCGCCGTCCGAGATGACGTTCCTTATCTTGCCGGTCTTGCGGCTGGTCACGAGCTCCACAGGTTCCCTGAACAGGGCATCTGCGGCCTCGATACCGAACTGGTACCTGGCGACCGCCTTGGCTCTGAGCATGTCGGCGTTGTATTCCTCCGTTCCCCCCTCGGGGATCTGGTCCTGGAGGATGACCTCCTTGACCCCCATCATGCTGAGGAACTGATAGGTAAGCCTCTCGGATTCGTTCTCGGTCTCGGCGTCCATTATCTGCGGGAAAAGGGATTGTGCCAGAGGGTACAGTTCATCCAATTCGGCAGGTACCGGTCCGAAGGGTGTGACGACTATGGGCGTGTACCCTGCCCTGCGTGCCTTGTCGAACTCCTGCTCGTAAGGCCTGCTGTACGGTTTGCCCTTCGTGTCCACGAACAGTGCGACCTTGTCCGTAGGGAGGACGTATCTGGTCCCGAGCCTGTCGAGATACCTCTTGAAAACGGGGCGGTTCCTGTCTCGGATCCCGTGTAGAATATCGCACCGTCACGGCTGATGGGATCGTATTGCTCCATCATGTCCTGGTAGTCCCTGAGCTTCCTCAGAGCCTCCAGGAGCGCCGGGTGCGCCCTGCACCTGATCTCCGCCAGTTCCCAGAGGCGGCCCTCGCGGATGTATCTCCTGACGAGGTTCAGCTCCTGCACGATCTGGTAGAGGTTGTGCTCGGCGATGAGCTTGGTCTTCTTGGCCTTCTCCATCTTCCTGAGCTCTTCGAGGGTGTGGCCCCTGCATGCCGGGCAGTTGCAGTCCAGGGACTCCATGTCGGCCAGGCGGAATGTGCCGTCGACGAACATCATCCTGTCGTCACGGGCGAATTTGGCGTATGATGCTGAATCGAAGAAATCGCATCCCATGAGGGCTGCGAACGCAAGGATCATAGGATGTCCGGCTCCGAACAGGTGGACGGGGCGGTTGGGGTTCAGGCCCTTCTTGCTCGACATGATGACGTCGACGAGCTCTGCGTACCTGTACTGCTCCATGAGAGGTACGACACCGCCGATGGGGTGGACGTCGATGTCCATGGCCGCCATGCGCCTGGCACAGTCCTCCCTGAGGTCGGGATAGATGGATCCCTGAGCGACACCGTTGATCATCATCTCGCCCTTCATGTCGCAGGCCTGCTGCGTCCTCTCGAGGGTGACCTCGATGGATTCCGCGGTCTGCTCCTTGGTCCAGTAGGGTTCCGTGAAGATGTCCAGAACGGTACCGATGTCCGTTCCGATGGATTTCTGGAACTCGACTATCTCCTCGTTGGTGAGTTCGACCTCCCCGTACATGTGGCTCTGGAATGTTCCCGAGTCGGTCATGATGATCCCGGGGAAGTCCAGCATCTCGTGGAGTCCGACGGCCTGAGCCTTCTCCCTGAGATCGGGAGTGTTCTTGATGATGTAGGAGTTCGTGATCAGGGACTTGAAACCGAACGTGTCGTAGAGCTCCCTGGCCGGAACGGTGTTGATCTTCGGATTGATGACTGGGAACAGCGCCGGCGTCTCCATGGTACGGCCCGAATTGGTCGTGAACTTTCCTATGCGGGCCATCCCGTCTCTTCTGATGATCTCGAACATCGTCACTCACCATACAGATGCTGTTTATAGAGATTGACACTCAATCCGTCTGTTTCTGCCTCTCGTCGGCGTAGACCTTGGCGATGGCGTTCTTCATGATCGTGTCCGGCACATCCTCCACGTACTCCTTCTTCCAGTCGAGCGTGGGGCGTCCGAATGAGATCCTGCTGGGCTTCCCGTGGTCGCAGCTCTCGTCGGCATCCAGGTAGCGTATCTCCAGTCCGTCGATGATCTCGGGGATCGTCCTGCCGTTGATGAGGACCGTGTTGGGGCCCTCCTTGACGACGATCTCCTTGAAGTCGCACGATATGTCCGCGGACTTCATCTCGTATATCAGTCCTTGGATGTAAGCCGTCATCTTGCCTGTGGTGACCCTCCTGATGGTGGGGTCGTCGAGTTCCGCATCGGTGTGCCTGTATTCGATCTCGATCAATGCCATGACCGTAGGATAGCTGGGCGTGATAATAAAAGGATGCTCAGAGCATCTTGAGTTCGCCGGTGATCTTGTCGAGCTCCGAGGCGGGAGCGGGGCCGAGTCCCATGCATGTGACGGTCCCGGGGTCCACCTGCGTCCTTCCGGCATCGGTAATGACGGCGATGTGAATCTTGTTGCTGCTGGCGATCATCCTGTACTTATCCAGCTCCTCCATGGAGTCGACCTTGAGGACTATCTTGGGCTGTCCGCATCTGTACCAGGCGTCGAAGGACTTCCTGTCCTTCTTCTCGGTGAACAGGGCGCATTCGACGGCGGCGTGTCCGACCTGGGCGGCGATCTTGCCCTTACCCATCTTGAGGTCGTTCCTCACCAGAACGACCAGCTTGTATTCGCCGGTAGCCTTGAAAATGCCGAATGCCATGGTTACTCAGACCTGATCCGTCTATAAAAGGGTGTGCTCACGCCGTCACTAGCCCGTATTCCTTGCCGAGCACATCACCGTCAAAGGTCAGCCTTCCCCTGCTGTCCACGTCGTAGCGCTCTCTCATGAGGCCCAGTCCGAGGTCGGAACCGGTGTCCGCGACGGTGTACTGCTTGCCGCCCGAGCTCTGGGTCTTCGCATACGTCTGAATGAAACTGTCGCTGAGGTCCACGTTCACCGCGGCCATTACAGTGCCAGGGAGGTGAACGATGCCGGTGCCGAAGCCCGCAGCGCGCATGATCGAGCAGAACAGTATCGCCCTGTCCTCGTCATCGCCGCAACCGTTCAGAAGGGTCTCCGTCGGATAGGCCCAGTAGTCCTCGGTGCGGTAGTTGTAGCTGTCGTATTCCAAGGGGAAGCAGGACTGCACGAAGGACAGGACGAACTCCGCATAACCGGACTCGGTGTATCTGACCTTGTAGAACAGCGACCTGAGCTTTGATTCGATGTCGGATACCGCCGCACCGTCGTTGATATAGTCCTCCATCGATGATACAGATTGGGCCTTCAGCCTCTCCTTCAGATCCACGTCCAGGCACTCTCTGACGTCCGCGGATGACATCTCGTAGTCGAACGTGTATGCCGTCTCCCCGTATGTCCAGGCGTAGCTCGTGGCCAATCTGCCGTAATGCACTCCGTTCCCGGTGAACACCGTGCTCTCGCCGCCCTCCGTGAAGCATTCGGCTATGACCTCGAACGCTCCCATCGTGACGTCGTTCCAGGTCACGGTGCATACATCGACGCCGTCAGAAGCCTCCTTGGTGACCTTCAGGAAGAACGGGGTCTGGGGGTTGCTGTTGTACGTGTCCGTCCTGACCATCCAGATGACCTTCGTGAAGTCATTCCTGTGGTCCTCCGAAATCGAGATGTCCAGAGTCAGGTCCGATTCGGTCCTGGGGGTCAGGGACAGCTTCTGGGTGACGAAGTCCCCCATGAGATCGAGGTACTCGTTCCCGCCGAGGTCCACGATGATCCCTTCGGGGACGGGTGGTGCGGTGTCCTCGGCCCTGGTCGCCTCGTAGTAGTCGAAGACCACCAAAGCACCGGCGAATACCAGCACGAACATGACCGCCGCCATGGTGACGCGGACCTTCGTGCTCTTCATGTCTATGTTGGTCGCGGTCTGGATCTTCCCCAGCACCGGACCGAGATCGTCCTTGTACTGTCTGATGTCCTGTCCGCAGAACGGGCAGTCCTTGTAGTTGCCTGAGAAGGCCCTTCCGCAGAACGGGCAGAATATCTTCTCGGAGTTCTTGTCCGCGGACATCGGCCATAGCGCGCCGGCGCATCAGGCCAGCAGGCGCTCCTCCTCGCTGGTGATGACGACATCGCCGTTCGCCGGGAGTTCGAGGATGAAGCGCTTGTCGCAGTCAAGTTTCATGGGGACGCCGTTGGCCTTGACGGTCACATAGGTGTCCTTGGCCCACTTAAGCTCGATGGACGAGACCTTTCCGTCGACCTCGATGATGCCTCCGTCGACGCGCTGTCCGCCGTAGATGAACACGTTGTCGAGGATGACCTTCTTCATCTGCACGGGTTTGGAGATGAATGTGACGTCGTTGCACACCTGGGGGGTGAACGTGTAGTTGTTCAGGCTCCCCTCGAATCCCGCATCGCCGATCTGGATGGCGAAGTCGGAGTAGGGTACGACCCTCACGTCGGTCTTCTTGCTGACGAAGAGTCCGCCGGTCATGTCCTTGTAGTCCGAGGGCTTGACGACGTTGGTGTCCGAGACCTCGATGAAGAAGTCGCACTTGCCGTTCTCGAGGGCCGATATGTCCACGAGCTCCTCGATGAACTTGTTGGAGTCCATGGTCAGCACGTACTTGCCGTCCGTCGGTTCCATCAGGTATGCGTATCCGTCCGTTATCAGTCCGATGTCCTTGGGTTCCGACAGCGTGAGCGTCAGGACCTGGCCGGATTCTATGGAGCCGTACGGGTACGTCAATTCGTTGCCGTACGAGTCGGTGATCGTGGCGTCGAGGTCGTCGCCTATGTAGAGGCTGAACGTGTCTGCGCTGAGTTCCGAGGTGTTCGGGTCGGCGAATCCAAGGAACAGCATACCTGCCAAGGCAAGCATGAAGGCAGCCGACGTGATGTACCTGACGGTCCTTGCGGGTTTCCCGTTGTCCTTCTTGCTGCGGTTCAGCAGGGCGGTCTTGACCGAGGATGTGCGCTTGCTCGCCTTGGGAGCGGAGGCCAGGTTCTCGACCTTTATCCCCTTGACCGGGTTCATGCTGAGGGCCGGATAGATCTCCTTGAAGGATACGTTCTCGTCGGACTGACGGGATTCCGTGCTCCTGACGAATATACCGCTGCTGGCCATCTCCAGACCCTGATGCGCCATGCCGGTGATGAACGTCATCGCCTGCGACATCTGTATCTCCGGGTCCGTGTTGGAGATGCCTATGGTGAGCGGGTAGACGGATACGATGCTCAGCGAGAGACCGATGGTCTTCGCGACGTCGGACATCTTCCCGAAGTACGTGTCGAAGTCCTCGCGGACATCCAGCGAACCGGATGCCCTCATGTATTTCGCTCCGAGGACGACCATGATGTAGTGCGAGTCGAATCCCAGCTTCCTAAGGTAGGCCAGGATGTACAGGAGCTGACCCTCCATGTAGGCGTTCTCCTTGTCCTTCACGGATTCCAGGGCCTCGTAGATCTCCGCGCTGTCGCTGGATATCTCGCGGACCTTCTTGAACAGGATGGAGCATGCCAGCCCGTAGTATGCGGAGCCTGATTCGGAATAGAACACCGATATGACTCCTTCCTCGACCATCCTGAGGAGGTTCGAGGTGATTGTGGACCTCGGGAAGTCCACGCAGTTGACTATGTCTGTGATGCACAGCGGCCTCTCGTAGACCGCATCCACAATCTGCATCTGGACCTCGCTCGTCATGAGCCCGGCGTTACCGTCGAGGTCGACGACCAGGAAACGGTCCTTGTCCAGATGGTTCAGGGTGGTGTTGATGTACTCGGACTCCGGCTTCTCCGCACGTTCCATGGTGACCTTCACCATGTCCTCTGAGCCGTTGAACGGTTCGATACCGGTGGTGTTGTACCAGCGTCCTGTGGCGTTCTCGATCATCTTCGCGATGAACCTCATCATCGGAGGCGATCTCTTCATGATTTCGTTGTCGCCCTTCACGACCAGCGTCAGCGGTGAGAACGAGTATACCGTGAAAGTGAATCCGGTGAGCTTGGTGAACACGTCCCTGATCTCGAGGACGGCATCCTCCATGCCTGCCTTCTGGATGTCGATGCAGTCCGCCAACGCCTCCGCGTAGCTCTCCTTCAGATACTCCATGTCGAGTCCGATCTCGGATACGTAGCAGTCGAGCATGTTGGAGAGCGATCCGAGTCCGTTGTAGTTCTTCAGCGGATCCGTGAAATTCCTAGTGCATTCGTCCCTGCGAGCATCGTCCGTGTCTGCCGAGCAGGCCAGGATCCTTGCCTTGGTGGAATAGTAGACCGTCTTCTTGTCGTGCTCCGACTTCGTCCTGTCTATGATCCCAGATTCGACCATCTTGTCGATGATGAAGTGAAGGGAGGAAGAACTGAGGTTCAGCTCTTCAGCGAGGTCGCTGGGCCTCTTCATGCCTTTCAGAAGGCTCTGGTAGACCGTGATCTGTAACGGATCCGTCAGCGGCACAGCTCCTTTGCTCGTGAGCAGGATGCAGAAGTTGCGCAGATACTCGTCCTGGGCGCCCATACACGACTATTTGCGTGTGTTATTTTAAACCTAACCATCTTCTCAACTGTGTTCGGTATTCACTCTGACCTCTGACACCTCATGCGAATCTGCGTGTACATATACCCCCATCGGTAGTAACACTAATAAAAAATTAGTAACACTAATATACAGGTCAACTAATCAACCGCCGCATGAATACGAAACTTATCGCAATTATCGCAGCAGGTATCGTAGTCGTCGGCGCGGCTGTCGCCGTTGCTATCACATTCGGCGGCAACAACAGTTCGAACGACCATCTGGATAAGACCGGAAGGCTGCTCATATACGGCAACGCTGACAACAACGACTATCTCGATGGGGACGACCTCGATCTCGTGAAGGACCTGGTTAAGGACCCCAGCAAATGGGACAAGACCAAGAACCCCTACGCGGACACCAACCACGACGGGAAGATCGATCAGGCCGATGCTGACCTCCTTCAGAAGTTCGTCAACAAGGAATCCGCTACCATGTACTTTGTGAGCGCAAGCGGAGAGGTCGACAAGATCACCTACCCCCTCTCGAAGAACATCGGATGCATCCACATGTACCCCATCGACGCGTGCATCGCACTCGGACTTTACGAGGACGTCAAGGCGGTCACGCACAACGTTATCACCAACGTCCAGTGGGGGGACAAGGCCAAGTACCCCGAGACCCACGCCTTCACAGACATCGGGAAGCCCCAGACCGATCCCGAGCCCGCCCTCCAGAGCGGCGTGAAGACCATCCTCAACCACAGCGAGTCCGACCTATCCAAGCTCGAAACGGCGATCGAGGCAGGACACCTCGACGTCAACGTCGTACAGCTAAACCTCAGCCTCTACGATCCCGACGGACCCGACAGGAATGGTTCCATGCTGATGCTCGGAGTCATGTTCCAGGTCGAGGATAAGGCCGAGAAGTACGTGAAGTTCATGGACAAGATCACCGAAGAGATCAAGGGCAAGAGCCTCGCGGCCAAGACCTGTCTCTGCGCGCTCTACCCCACCGCGGCATCCACCGAGGTTGACGTTACGTACGACGACGGCACAATGTACGGGGAGCTGTTCACCCTCTCGTTCATCAACGTGAAGGACGCCTTCCACCCCAGCGCCGACATAATGTATCCGGAGCTCGAGATGGAGGAGGTGTACAACCTCAATCCCGACGTCATCTTCTACGTCTCGCTGAGCGGTACCAACGACACCGTGGACGAGGGCAAGGCCGAGTTCAAGGAGTCCGCGGACTTCTTCAAGGAGACCAACGCCTACAAGAACAAGATGGTGTTCGGTGTGAACTACTACGTCCTCGGAAACGTCAGCGGAATAGCCCAGCTCCCGCTGATCTGTTCCTACCTGTGGCCGAACGACTTCGACTCGGAGAAGGGATGGAACTACATCCAGGAGTACTACGACCAGTTCACCCTGTACAAGGACGTGAATGTCAAGACCCTCGCGGGGGCTCAGATCTACGCGCTCTGAAACCGGGGGCGTCCGCGCCCCCATTACCTTGACCCCATGACCCTTTCCGACGATGTAACCAACGATCCCCTGATCGACGGCGTCGTCCGTCAATCCGTGGACAGATGGAGCAGGCCGCTCGAATCGGAACGGCTCTCCGAGACCCTTGAAGGGTACCGCAGGTACACCTGGAGGAAATGGGTCTTCATGGCCGCATGCCTGACCCTTACCGTTCTGGTATTCGGTTACTCGCTGACGCTGGGAGGATATTCCATAGGTTTCCTAGAGACCTTCCAGATCGTGTGGGATCACATCGTCGGCGATGTGGCGGATCCGCTAAAAGACCACATCATCATCAACCTGCGCCTCCCAAGGATCGTGACCGCGATACTGGCGGGCGTGGGGCTCGCCGTCTGCGGCGTCGCTATGCAGAGCTCCCTGCTGAACCCGCTGGCCGACCCGTACACCACCGGAGTGTCCTCCGGAGCGCTGTTCGGGGCCACGTTGGGCATGATCCTCCACATCAGCCTGCTGGGCAGCGGAGGGATAGTGCTGAACGCCTTCGTCTTCGCCCTGATCCCGATGGCGGCGATCATGCTGGTATCCAAGGTGAGGAACAGCTCACCCACCACGATGATCATGGCAGGGATCGCGGTGATGTACATATTCAACGCCCTCACCGCACTGATCAAGCTCAGCGCCGATCCCAACGACCTCAAGGCGCTGTACGAGTGGAGCGTCGGCACGCTGTACTTCTCTACATGGTCGGACATCCCGATGCTCCTGGGATTCGTAATAGGCGGGATGGCGGTCATACAGTTCCTCTCCCGCAAGCTCAACGTACTGGCATCCGGCGAGGAGAACGCCAAGGGCCTGGGGGTGAACACCGGCCTGATAAGGAGGCTCACCCTCCTTGTGGTCTCCCTGACCACCGCGGCCGTCGTCAGCGTGACGGGGCTGATAGGGTTCGTCGGACTGGTCGCTCCGCACATAACGAGGATATTCATAGGGTCCGACAACAGGTTCCTGGTACCTGCCTCGGCCATCTTCGGTGCCTTCCTGCTCATCATAGCGGATATGGTAGGCAGGCTCATCGTCGCCCCAGCGGTCCTGGAGGTGGGTGTGGTCACATCGTTCCTGGGCGGACCGCTGTTCCTCTGGCTGATCCTGAGGTCCAACAAAAAGGTGTGGGATTGAATGATATTCGAGATGAGAGACGTTTCCTTCAGCTACGACGGGCATACCCCGATCATACAGGACATATCGCTCAGGATGGAACGTCCGGGACTCTACTGCATAGTGGGTCCCAACGGGGTGGGGAAATCCACCCTCGTGAAATGCATGAACAGGATCCTGACGCCTACGTCCGGTGAGGTGCTCATCGACGGCAGGGACATCGCGTCGATGGGATCCAAGGAGATCTCCGAGCGGATCGGATATGTGCCAGTATCGTCGGAGATAAGCTTCTCCGTACCAATCCTTGACGCCATCCTCCTCGGGAGGCACAACAAGAGCAGATGGAGGACCACCGAAAGGGACATCGAAATGTCCAACCGTGCGATGGAGACGATGGGGATATCCGATCTTGCAATGCGCAGCTGTTCCGAACTGTCCGCCGGACAGCAGCAGAAGGTGAATCTTGCAAGGGGCATGGTGCAGGAGACCGAGATGCTCATACTGGACGAGCCCACGGCGAACCTGGATGTGAAGCATCAAGTGTACGTCTCCGAACTCCTCCGCGCACTGGCGGTGCAGGAGGGGATGATAATCGTCATGATAAGCCACGACCTCAACATAGCAGCGAAGTATTCCCACGAGGTCATCGTGATGTCGAAGCCCGGGGTCATCTATTCCATGGGAACGCCCAAGGAGGTGTTCACGGAGAAGATGATTATGGACGTATACGACATCGGATGCAGGGTCATCGAGGACAACGGACGCCCGCACATGATGTGGGGTTCGATAAACACGCTCTGGTGAGCCGGACCCGCCGACGGCGGATACATCCCTGCACCTGTCGTAGAACTGGGTGAGGTTTATCCCCCTGAGCCCCTTCTCCCTCAAGAAATGATTAAGGAACCCTTTGGCCAGACGGTAGCTTATGCCCAATGCGTGCTTCAGCCGGTTGCCCCACTCGATCATCTTCCCGGTGAACACGAACGGCCGCCCCAACTGGCCGGCCGTCCCCGTTCCGCGGGGACGTATCCCAGATCGGGAACGACACATATTGGTATGAGTTCAGAGAAGATAGTCCTGCTGGACCCTATTCCAGCGAATTACCGAACACAGTTCATCTTCTAGTGAAAGTACGAGAGGGATGGGAACAGATTCTCGCTGCTGGCACTTACAGGCGGGCCTTCAGGATGAGGTCTCTGAGATCGTGGGCCGCTTTCACGACATCGTCCTTGGACACCACGGCGGACACGACCGCGGCGGAGTCCGCTCCGGCCCTGATCACTTCCTGGATGTTGCCCTGGTTGATGCCCCCGATGGCCACGATAGGAATGTCCACGGCCTGCCTGATCCTGAATATCGCATCGAGTCCGATGCCCTGGGTCGCATCGGGTTTCGTGGATGTCTTGAAGATGGCGCCCACCCCTATGTACGATGCTCCTCCCTGCTCGGCCTCGACGGCCTTCTCCACGGTGTTCGCCGATATGCCTATGATGGCCCTGTGGCCGAGGATATCGATCGCCTCCTCGAGCGGCATATCCGACTGTCCCAGATGTACCCCGTCCGCTCCGGATTCTAGTGCCACTTCGACGCTGTCGTTGACTATGAAGAACCTGTTGTAATCGTCGGCGATCTCCTTGATCTTCAGCGCGTCCCGGAGCATGTCCTCCTTGGATGCTCCCTTCATCCTCAGCTGTACGACATCCGCCCCGCCCTCGTACGCCATGCGTGCGATCTCGACGTTGGAGCGGCCCTTGGAAAGCGATTCGTCCGTGATCACATAGAGGTCGAACATGACCCGACGAGGATGTACTGATAGATAACAGGTTGCGAATCGTCCTATAATAATAACATAGGACTTTTATATGGGGTTTCGAATCGGTTGCTCGGTAAAATGACTGGCGAAAGGACTGCCAAAAAGGATAGGGACCCGATCTTCACGGTCTGTCTCGTAGTATTCTTGATCGCAGCCGTTATCGTGACAGGGATCTACGTCCAGAAGACGTGCTTCCCCATGGGCGACGAAACGGCATCTGTTGGTGACAAGGTTACCGTCAACTACATCGGTACCTACTATGACGAATTCGGCAAAGAGAATGCTGTCGTGTTTGACACCAGCAAGTCCGATGTCGCGAACAACGACAGCTACGCCAAGTCCAACGACTTTACCAAGAAGACATCCTACTCACCCCTGGATGTCACCATCGGATCGAACACCATGATCCGCGGATTCGAGGATTCGATCGTAGGCCACAAGGTCGGCGACAGATACATGGTCACCTGCCCTGCCAACGAGTCCTACTACGGAGCGACGGACGTCGGTACCCTCAACGCGAAGGGCAACGAGATGTCCGCATCCTTCGAGATGCCCCTGACGCAGTTCCAGTCGGCATACTCCGATGTCAAGCTCGTCAACGGAGAATCCAAGACATTCACGACCAAATACGGATGGGACGCACAGGCCACCCTCGTCGAGAACAAGACCGTCGTCATCACCTACCTCCCCACCGTCAACTCCGACGGATACAAGGTCTACGAGAGCGGGGAGACCGTCGTCAAGTACATCGTGACATCCATCGATGACGGAAAGATCGTCTACGACATCGACATCAAGGGAGCCAAGAAGGTCGACGGGAACGAGATCCAGATGATCAAGCTGGACCTCGGCGGACAGGTCATCTACATCACCGAGATCGACACGGACGGCACCATCACATACAAGTCCGGAAACAATGCAGAGAAGGTCAACGAGACCCTCTACTTCCAGATCGAGATCGTAAAGATCGCTTGAAACAGTCATTCCCCGGGCTCTGCCCGGGTTACCATTTCTTTATTCGTTCCATCTCTCTTTTCTACTGGATTCGGCCTTTACCATCCATATTCTGGAGGAGGGCACGATGAACGACGTCATCAAGGCAATGATCGAGAGGAGGAGCATCAGGGATTTCAAGCCCGACATGCCCGAGAAGGAGGACCTGGAACAGATAATCGAGGCCGGTCTGTACGCAGCCAACGGTATGAGCACTCAGGACCCCATCATCGTGGCGGTGACCGACAAGGCGGTCAGGGACAGGCTCTCGCAGATCAACGGGAGGATCCTCGGAGAGGAGGGATCCGATCCGTTCTACGGTGCTCCGGTCATCTTCATAGTGCTCTCCAGGTCGGATTGGAGGAACCGTGTCTACGACGGCAGCCTCGTCATAGGGAACATGATGCTCGCCGCCCACTCACTGGGGCTGGGAAGCATCTGGATCAACAGGGCCAAGCAGGAGTTCGAGATGCCAGAATGGAAGGAGTTCCTCAGCGATATCGGCATCAAGGGCGAGTGGGAAGGCATCGGCCATTGTGCGGTCGGATACATGAACTGCGAGCTGCCGAAGCCCCCGGAGAGGAAGCCCGGCAGGGTCTATTGGGTCCAATGAGGCCCCTGAAACCTCTTCTTTTTCAGAATAAGAACGACGGATCAGAGGATGTACTCCAGCTTCGAGAGCATGTCCTCAGGGTCATGTGCCAGCATCCTGATGAGCCTGCCTTTGGACGAGCCCTTGTCGATGATGGCATCGGGCATTTTGTTGCTCTTGCCCAGGGCCTTGGCGGTGGACTCCGATATCCTGTCCTTCCGGATCTCGGCGGATACGGTCTCGAATCCGACCTCCTCCATGACGTCGATGATGTCCTCGCGGTAAGCGAGGCTCATGATGCATCTGGTCTTCGGGTCGCGCTTCATGACCTCCAGGAGCATGTACGAGAGGTGCTCGGCGGCACCGAACTTTGCAGGGCCGTTCTTCCTGAGGATGCCGTTGTGGACGGTCATGCGCTTGTCGATGGCCGCGATCTCCTCCGGTCCCGCGGCGTCCTTCAGGGCGTATGCGATGTTCATACCGCTGTTGGGAACGAACTCATCCGGGACCATGTCCACGATCCTCGCGGATGCGGAATCGAGCGCATCCAGGATCTTGAACTTGTCCGATTCGCCTTTGACCTTCACCATGGGGTTGACGACCACGTCCCCCTGGCCGATGGCGTACTGTGTCGCTATGGATTCCTGTATCATGTCCCTGGACTTCATGACGGCGTTGACTATGTCTAGGCCCTTCGCCATGTTGGCGGTGATGTATGCCGAGAGCGTGCATCCGCTTCCGTGCCCGGCCTTGTTGAGACGGGGGTACTCCATTTTGTTGAACTCCGATGACAGGTAGAGGTAGTCCACCACCTTGGGGCCTTTCAGGTGCCCTCCTTTGAACAGCACGGAGGATCCCTGTTTACCGATTAGCTCGCATGCCAGGGTGATGTCGTCTTCGTTCCTGATCTTCATTCCCGCCAGGACCTCGGCCTCGTACATGTTGGGGGTCACGAGCTCGCATATGGGCAGGAGCTTCTTCTTCAGAGCCCTCACGAAATCGTCGTCGCAGAGGGAGCAGCCCGTTCCGGATACCATGACCGGATCCACGATGAGCGGCACGTCATGGTCCTCCAGGACGTCAGCCACGGTCTCGACGATGTCGGCGCTGTAGAGCATTCCTGTCTTGACGGCCTTGATGTCGCAATCACTGAGAACGGACTCCAGCTGGGTCTGTATGAAATCGGTCGGTATGGGGAATATCCCGTCGACGCCCTGGGTGTTCTGGGCCGTGACCGCCGTGATCACCGATGCGGCATGGATACCGACGGCCGCCATGGCCTTGATATCCGCCTGTATGCCGGCTCCGCCTACGGAGTCAGACCCTGCGACTGTAAGTGCTGTTCTCATCGTTTACCCATATGAAAAGCAATAAATAAAGTGTATCAACTGACGACCTTTGATGAAGGTCAGCAGCGTTCATTTTGTTCTGAAAGGCAAATCCGATTACAAGGACCTGGCACCGGTGTTCCCGGACATCCTCAAGATGTTCCTCGAATCCATCGACCAGATGCCGGAAGAGGAGGAGCTTCTCCAGATGCTGATCGAACTCAACATGACGGACCTGGAGCTCAACAGGAAGCCCGAGGGTTACAACAGGAAGGGAAAGGTCAGGATGGTCTTCCCCATGGACTCCAAGGAGTTCTACCTCAAGACCTACTCCAAGGCATCAGAGCTCAAACCCCTCGCGGACAACATCAGCGAGATGCTGACCGCTGCAGGTGTCAAATTCGAGATCAAAGAGAACGATCGCGTCGATTACGACTGATCACTTCTTGAGTTCCTTCCAGCAGCCCTCGATGAGCTGTGTCTCCTGACGGATGACCTCTTCGCGGGCCATGAGCTGCTCGATGGCCTTGGACATCTGGACATCGGTGGAAGACGGTGAGGTTCCTCCGTACGATTCCCTTCTGTCAACGCAGCTCTTCACGGATATGAATCCGTAGACGTCCTTGTCGATCTTGTTGGAGAACGTCCTCAGCTTGTCGAGCGGCATGTCCTCGAGACCGATGCCGGTGTCGATGCTCTCCCTGACCGCTGCCCCGACTATCGCGTGGGCCTCGCGGAAGGGGATGCCCTTCGTTACAAGATAATCGGCCAGATCCGTCGCGTTGATCTGTCCCCTGACGGTGACGTCGGACATCCTGTCGGTCCTGAACTTGGATGTGGCCACGACCTTCGCCATGATGTTGAGGCAGGTGATCACGGTGTCGATGGACTCCATGACGGGGGCCTTGTCCTCCTGGAGGTCGCGGTTGTATGTGAGCGGGAGTCCTTTCGTGAGGACCATCATGGTCATGAGCGATCCCACGACACCTCCGGTCTTCCCCCTGACGAGCTCCGCTATGTCCGGGTTCTTCTTCTGGGGCATGATGGACGATCCAGTGGTGTACTTGTCGTCCATCTCCACGAATCCGAACTCCTGGGATGACCACAGGACGAGCTCCTCGCAGAGCGAGGAGAGGTGGAGCTGGGTCTGTGCGGAGCAGAACGCGAGCTCGTTGACGAAGTCCCTGTCGCTGACGGAATCCATGGAGTTCTCCGTGGGTTCCCTGAATCCGAGGGCCTTAGCGGTCATGAACCTGTCTATGGGGTAGGTGGTACCTGCCAATGCCGCGGATCCGAGGGGGCACTTGTCCATCCTCTCGAACGCATCCAGGAACCTGTCCGCGTCACGCGAGAACTTGAACACGTATGCGAGCATGTGCTGTGCCAGAGTGACCGGCTGCGCATGCTGCATATGTGTGAATCCGGGCATGATCGTGTCGGCGTTGCCCTCCGCGATCTTGAGCAGGGATGTTATGAGGCCGTCGATGGCCTCGGATGCCTCCAGCGCCTTGTCCCTCAGGTACATCCTGAAGTCCACTGCGACCTGGTCGTTCCTGCTCCTGCCCGTGTGGAGTTTGCCGCCTGCCGGGCCGATCCTCTCGGTGAGGGTGAACTCGATGTTGGTGTGGATGTCCTCCAGCTTGTAATCGAGTTCGAACCTGCCCTCCTCTATCTCCACGAGGATGACCTTCAGGCCGTTTATGATGCTGTCCGCATCCTCCGGCGGGATGATCTTGCATGCCTTCAGCATGTTGACGTGGGCGAGGGACCCCATGACATCGTAGAATGCCATCTTGGAATCCACCGCCAGCGAGGACGTGAACTCCAGCGTGGAGTCGTCCATCCCGTCCTTGAACCTTCCTGACCAGAGGGCTTGCTTCACAGGATCACTTCTTCGCGGGTTTCTTGGCCGCCGTCTTCTTGGCGGGTGCCTTCTTAGCCGGCGCTTTCTTCTTCGTCGCAGCGGCACGGGCCTTGGCTGCGGTCTTGCCGGGCAGTCCCCAGCAATAGATGAATCCGACAGCGGAGTTGTGGTCGAACTCGTCCCCCTTGGCGTAGGTGCTGAGACCGACATCGTACAGCGAGTACGGGGATCTCCTTCCGACGACCGTCGCGGTTCCCTTGTAGAGCTTCATCCTGACGACACCGGTGACGTACTCCTGGCTCGAATCGATGAATGCCTGGAGGTTCTCGCGGAGTCCCTCGTACCAGAGTCCGTCGTAGATGATCTCGCTGAACTTCTGCTCGATGATGCGCTTGAACTCGATGGTGTTCTTGGGCAGCGTGAGGGACTCGAGGGCCCTGTGCGCCGTGATGAGGGTGATGGCCGCGGGGCACTCGTAGGTCTCACGGCTCTTGATTCCGACGAGACGATCCTCGACGTGGTCGATCCTTCCTACACCGTACTTCCCTGCGAGCTCGTTGAGTGTCTCGATGAGCTTGACGCCGTCCATCCTGACCCCGTCGAGGCAGACCGGCACACCCTTCTCGAATCCGATCTCGATGTACTTGGGTGCGGCAGGTGCCTTCGCGGGATCGACAGTGTATGCCCAGACTCCTGCGGGGGGCTCCTCCCACGGATCCTCCAGTACTCCGCACTCGCATGAGTTGCCCCAGAGGTTCTCGTCACGGGAGTAGGGGCTGGACTTCTTCACGATGATCTCGATGCCGTTCTTCTTGGCGTAGTCGATCTCCTCCTCTCTGGTGGTGATCCATTCCCTCATGGGTGCGATGATCTTGAGGTCGGGGTTCTGAGAGATCAGTCCGACATCGAATCTGACCTGGTCGTTTCCTTTAGCGGTGCATCCGTGTGCGATGAACTTCGCCCCTTCCTTCTTGGCCACATCGGCGAGGACCTTCGTGATGAGGGGTCTTGCCACAGCCGTGCTGAGGGGGTAGACGTTCTGATACATGGCGTTCGCCTTGAGTGCGGGCCAGATGTAGTCCTCGACGAACTCCTTCCTGACATCGATAAAATCCGCCTTGATGGCTCCGTTCCTGAGTGCACGGGCGACGATGTCGTCCTTGCTGGGGGGCTGTCCGACGTTCACCGCGATGGCGATGACATCGACATTGTAGTTCTCCTGGAGCCAGTGGATGTCGACCGATGTGTCGAGACCTCCGGAATAGGCCAGGACGACCTTGTCTCTCTGTGCCTTGGGGGCTTCTTTGGTCGCCTTGGGGGCACTCGTTTTCTTTGCAGTTGTTTTCTTAGCTACTGCCATATTAACCGGCGAAATGATGCACATCGCGTTATTAATAGGTAAAGATAGGAGATGTGTCCAGTGGGACTGTCTCAGGGCTCTGTTGTAAAGAGATGGACAAGATTTGTCCGATAGTGGTCATCGTGGATACGGTGATCAGTATGCGGTGTAATTGCAAGAACCACCAATGTGAAACCTGATTTCTAGCTAGGCTAAACTAGGAGCAGAACTGAGAAAATATGTTTTGCACCATACAATCGGTGTGATGAAACGGGGCATCATATCCTTACGAACTCAGTCATTAATGGTGTTATGATTCGGTCGCAGAAGGTCTGGTACCTACTGTATGTTTCAAAACAAACAAGATATGTCTTATTTGAAACATCATTCTTAATATAGGGGAAAACATGGGCCTGATGAATCCAAAAAAGAGTGAGGATCATGGTAAAAGTCGGAATAATAGGCGGAACCGGATACACGGGAGGGGAACTGTCACGTCTCTTGTGCACCCATCCTGATGTTGAGATAGCCGCGCTCACGTCCCGTCAGAACGCGGGACGCAAGGTCCAGGATGTGCACACCTTCCTCAAGGGATACGTGGGCGACCTGGAGTTCACCGAGAAGATATCCGACACCAAGGATCTGGACTTCGTGTTCGTGGCCACACCCCACGGTGTCGCCATGAAGGAAGTGCCTGCACTCCTGGAGCAGGGCATCAAGGCGATCGACCTGTCGGGCGACTACCGCCTGCACGATGTGTCCGCCTACGAGAAATGGTACGGGCACCAGCACACGGATGTGGAGAACCTGCAGAAGGCGGTCTACGGCCTCCCGGAGTTCTTCCGCGACGAGATCAAGGGGGCCGACCTGGTGGCGAACCCCGGATGCTATGCGACATCGATCATACTGGCGATAGCTCCGCTCATGAAGGCGGGCATTGTAGGACAGGACATCATCGTCGATGCCAAGTCCGGAACGTCCGGAGCGGGGATGGTCCCGACCGAGCGCACCCATCACTCCACCTGCGGCGAGACGATCATCCCCTACAGCGTGGGGAAGCACCGCCACACGCCCGAGATCGAGATGGCGGTGGACAAGTTCGCGGGCTCGCATGTGAAGGTCACGTTCGTGCCCCAGCTGCTCCCGATAGTCCGCGGCATCCTGTCGTCATGCTACTTCAGCACGAAGGAGGAAGTCACCCAGGAAGAGGTGGATTCGATTTACAGTAAGCAGTACGGCAACGAGACGTTCGTACACTACGTCCCCGAGCCGTCCATACGCGCCGTGGTGGCGTCCAACCACGCACAGGTGTCGTCCAAGGTCCTCGGGGACAAGGTGGTCTCCTTCGGAGTCCTGGACAACCTGGTCAAAGGAGCATCCGGGCAGGCCGTGCAGTGCATGAACCTGATGCTCGGACTGGATGAGAAGAAAGGATTGAACATACCCGGATTGGGGGTCTGAAAATGGTAGAGATCATAGACGGAGGGGTGACAACCCCGCAGGGCTACAAGGCAGCAGGCGTCCACAGCGGTGTCAAGTACCGCTCGCTGGACCTGGGGCTGGTCTATTCCGAGGTGCCGGCGACGGCATGCGTGGGATACACCAGCAACAACGTCAAGTCTGCGCCCGTACAGGTGATGATGAAGGAGAACTCCGAGAAACTGCAGGCGGTGGTCGTGAACAGCGGTAACGCCAATGCGCTGACCGGACGCCGCGGTATCGAGGATGCCCTCGAGATGAAGAAGGTCACGGCGACGGAGCTGGGACTGGACCCGACCATGGTCGGTGTCATGTCCACCGGGCTCATCGGGCGCTTCATGGATATGCACAAGATCCGCTACGGTATCTCCCGTGCCGCCAGGGAGCTCTTCGACGGGCGTCAGGCCGACGACAACTTCGCCAAGGCCATCATGACCTCCGACACCATCAAGAAGGAATGCGCGGTGCGCGTCCGCCTCACGGACGGGACACTGGTGTACATCGGAGCGATATGCAAGGGGAGCGGAATGATCGAGCCCCACATGAAGGTGCTCCATGGTACCACCCTCTCTGTCATCACAACCGATGCCAACCTGTCGGTGAACTTCCGTGAGAAGTGGGGACAGATCCTCGACGAATCCCTGAACATGGTCTCCGTCGACGGTGACCAGTCCACCAACGACACCAGCATCCTGCTCGCCAACGGTCTCGCCGGAGGGAAGTGCGCCGATGACGACCCCGAGTTCTTCGAGGCCCTCAAGTTCGTCATGACAAAGATCGCCCGCGACGTCGCCGCGGACGGAGAGGGAGCCACGAAGCTCATCGAGGTCAAGGTCACTGGAGCGGAGACCAAGGAGGACGCCAAGATCCTGGTCAAGGAGATCATCAACTCCCCGCTGGTTAAATCCGCAATATTCGGATCCGACCCGAACTACGGCCGTATCATGATGGCCGTAGGTAACAGCGGCTGTAAGTTCAACCTCGAGGATGTCAGGCTGACCATCAAGGGAGGCGACATGGAGGTCCCGATCCTGGATTCCGGAGCACCGGTGTTCCAGGACGAGCGCTCGGTCGAGGTCGTCCGCATGGCGATGGACAACAAGGAGGTCACGATCCTCGTGGACCTGGGTGTCGGAAAGGAATCCGCCACGGGATGGGGATGCGATCTCACGTACGACTACGTCCGCATCAACGCGGAATACGCAACGTGATCCGGATGAACAACCTGTACGTCCTTAAGTTCGGAGGGAACGCCATCAGGGGCCGCGAGGCCATGATGCGCCTCGCCAGAGAGATATCCCAGATGATGTCCCAGGGCGCCAGCGTGATACTGGTGCACGGAGGCGGTCCCGAGATCTCCGAGGAGATGGAAAGGCGCGGCCTGAAACCGAAGAAGGTCGCAGGCATCAGGGTCACCGACCTGGATGCATTGGATGTGGCGGAGAAGGTACTGAGCAACCTCAACAGAGAGGTCGTCTCCTGTCTCGAGGAGGCGGGGGTCAAGGCCATTGGCATGCCCGGATACCACTGCACCCTGTGCGTCAGAAAGAAGCCTGTGAAGGCGGTCGAGGACGGGAAGGAGATTGAGGTGGACGTGGGTCATGTGGGAGAGGTCGAGGATTGCGATCCTAACGTGCTCCTGGACCTCGTCGAGAACGGCATCGTCCCTGTCATCTACCCCATCGGTAAGGACAAGGACGGCAAGAGGCTCAACGTCAACGCTGATACCATGGTAGCAGGGATCGCGGCCGCCGTACCCTGCAAGGAAATGATAGCGATCACAGATGTGCCAGGCATACTGATGGACGTCCATGATCCCGGCTCCAAGCTGGATAGGGTCGACCTGGCGAAGATAGACGAACTCATAGAATCGGGAATCATCTCCGGAGGGATGATCCCCAAGGTGGATGCATGCCGCAAGGCGATAGAGTCCGGTGTGTCCACCGTACGCATGGTCAACGGTACCGACCCCGAGTGTATCGTTGCCGATGTGATGAAGGAGGGGAACCTCCACGGAACGATCATAGTGAAGTGATGAAATGAAATTCGAAGAAGTGAAGGATCTGAGCTCCAGATACCTTTTCCAGAACTACGGCCGCATCGACCTGTCGTTCACCCACGGTAGCGGATGCTATCTGTACGATACGGAGGGGAAGGAGTATCTCGACCTCGTTGCGGGGATAGCCGTCAACTCGATAGGTTACTCCCATCCTGACTGGGTCAAGGCCATGCAGGAACAGGTGGCCAAGCTGATCCACGTGTCCAACCTCTATTACGTGGAGGAGCAGGCGAAGCTCGCCGAGAAGATAGCATCGATCACACCGGTCGGCATGGACCGCACGCTGTTCGTGAACAGCGGGGCGGAGGCCAACGAGGGTGCCCTGAAGGTCGCCGTGAGATACACGGGAAAGAAGAAGGTCATGGCTGCCCTGAACGGTTTCCACGGCCGTACCGCCGCAGCATTGGGAGCGACGGGTCAGACCAAATACCAGGCGTCATTCGAGCCCCTGATCAGCGATGCATACCAGTACTATGAGTACGGCGACTGCGAGTCGGTGAAGAGCATGGTATCCAAGGATACGGCCGCCATAATCGTCGAGCCCATCCAGGGCGAAGGCGGGGTGCGCACAGCATCGAAGGAGTTCTTCAAGACCATCCGCGACGTGTGCACGGACAACGGCGCGATGATGATCGTCGACGAGGTGCAGACTGGTCTCGGACGTACCGGAAAATGGTATGGGATACAGAACTTCGACGTTGTACCAGACATTATAACGATGGCGAAGGCACTCGGAGGCGGAGCACCCATCGGAGCCGTCACGACCACCGAGGAGATCTCCAAGGTCATGACGCCCGGGACCCACGGTACGACATTCGGAGGGAACCCTCTGGTGACCGCATCCGGATGCGCAGTCCTCGACATCATGAAGAAGGAGAATCTGGTGCAGAACGCCTGCGACGTGGGTACCAAGTGGATGACCGATCTCAGAAACATCGATTCCCCCAAGATCAAAGACGTCCGCGGATACGGTCTGATCATCGGAATCGAGATGGACACGAACGTCACCGCATCCGAGGTCCAGAAGTACTGCCGCGACAATGGCGTGCTGGTGAACGTCTGCCACGGGAACACGATCCGTCTCATCCCGCCGCTCATCCTGAAGGATTCGCAGAAGGACGTCTTCACGAAGCTCTTGAAAGAGTGTCTCTGAAATTCCTTACCGTGCGAAAGCACGGGATCATCCTTTTCATCAAGGCAGATATACACCGGAATCCTCGGGGAGAGGCTCATAGGTGCAGTCGTCACAGAGGACCAGATGGGGTTTGCCGTTGTCCATCGTGATCTTCGCATCCACATCGTAGACCTCCTTAAGCATCTCGGAGGTTATGACCTCCTCCGGTGTGCCCACGGAGTGAATCTTGTGGTTATGCAGGACGATGATGTTGTCGGAGTACTTCGCGGCTATGTTGATGTCGTGACTGATCATGATCACGAGGACCTTCTTCTCGCGCGACATCCTCCTCAGGATACGGGTGATCTCCAGCTGGTACTTGATATCCAGGTTGGAAGTGGGTTCGTCGAGGAACAGGATGCGCGGTTCCTGGGCGAATCCCCTGGCGAGCATGACCTTCTGATGCTGCCCGGCCGACAGCTCGTTGAACATGGAATCCGCAAGATCCTCAATGTCGAGGAGCTGCAGCGCTTCATGGACGATCTCTAGATCATCTTTGATGGAACCCCATTTGGCATGCGGATGGCGGCCCATGAGGATGGTGTCCACGACGGTCAGCGGGAAGCTGTCGGTGGATGTGTACGGGACATAGCTGGAGATCTTGGCCATCTCCTTCACGGTGATGTCCTCGACGTTCTTGCCGTTGACCATGACCGTTCCGCCGGTAGGCTCGAGGATCTTGTTCATGCAATGGATGAGGGTGGATTTCCCCGCTCCGTTCGGACCGAGAATGGACACGAGCTGTGGGCCCTTTATGTCGATGGACAGGGAATCCAGTACGGAATTCGTGCTGCCCTTGTACGTGAAGTCAAGTCCTTCGAGGTGGACGTCGAGGTCCGCGGTCAACAGTGTCTCATCAATCTCTTTGTGTAACTGCATCAGCTCCACACCTTCTTTCCGCGTTTGATTAGGATGTATACGAACATCGGTCCTCCGACCAGGGAGCTTATGACCCCTACCGGAAGACCGTTAGCACCTGATACCTTGGCCACGGTGTCGGCCGCTACCAGGAAGAATGCACCGAATGCCATGCTGAACGGCATGAGGTACTTGTTGACGGAACCCACGATCATGCGGGCCACGTGAGGAGCCACCAGTCCTATGAAACCGATGGTTCCTGTGAAACAGACCACTGTCGCGGTCATCACCGAGACCAGGGTCATTGAGATGATACGTATCGCGTTGGGGTTAATACCGACGGTCTGGGCGTTGCGGTCCCCCATGTACATCATATCCAGTTTTCTGGACAGTGTGAATATCAAAATGGACACCAGTATGACGATGGGTGTCACCACTGCTACGTCTGACCAACTCATGTTGGAGAGAGAACCGACCCTCCACGAGTATGCTTGGGCTAGGGTCTCGGCCGAGGCGGACAGCAGGATCATCTGGGTGATGGATGAGAACAGGAACAGCAACGCGATTCCCACCAGGATCATCGCTGTCGATGTCAGCTTCTTGAACATCGTTATCAGCAGTATGACCGCCACCGGGATCAGTGCGCATATGAACGCATTGGCAATGTTCGCGACGTATTCACCGAACCAGGGTACGATCGAGACGTTGAATACCATAGAGATGACCACACCGAAGAACGCACCTGAGGACACTCCCATCGTGTACGGTTCGGCCATAGGGTTGTGCATGACGTTCTGCATCACGACACCGCATAGTGCTAGGCCTGCACCTACCACTACCGCGAGGATGCCGCGGGGGAGACGTGCATCCCAGATGTAGAGTTCATCGTGGTAGTTCACATCCTTTCCCATCAGTTTGTCTATGACCACCATTATCGCATCGGGCACGGAGATGCGATACACTCCGAATCCCAGTGTGATGAATATACAGGCAATCGCCAAGATGCATAGGATAATGATGGCGATAACCTTGCCCCTGTTCTTGGCGAAGTATCCAGAGACAAATTCGGATGTATTCATCAATACATCCCCCTCCCTTTTCTCTGGGTCACTATGAGTATGAAGAAGATCGGGCTTCCGATCAGAGCCAGGACCGCACCGACTTGAACGTCGAACACAGTCTGTGACAGATAATCCGATATCAGCAGCAGGAATGCGGCGAAGGCCATGGATATGGGTGTGACGAACTTGTTGTCTGAACCCACCAGGAATCTGACGATATGGGGGGTGACGAGACCGACGAATCCTAGTATACCGGTGAAACTGACGATCCCTGCGGTCATGACCGCCATTACCATGAGGCAGACGATCCTGAACGATTCGACGTCGAGACCGAGGGTCTTCGCGCTGTTGTCTCCCAGCGCCAGAAGGTTGAGCTTCTTTGATAGCAGCAGTACGACCGCTGCGCCTGCGATCGATATCGATGCGATGATGGGCATCTGCGACCATGTGACGGTGTCCAGTGTACCGATCTGCCAGATGTATGCGTTCTGAAGCGTGTCGGCATCGGTCGTGACCATCATGTACGTTATCATCGAGTTGAAGAAGTATGATATGGCCGTTCCCAGAAGGATCAGAGTGGCCGGAGTCACAAGGATCCTGGACGATATCAGTATGATGATCATCGCAGGGATCATCGCTCCGAGGAATGCGAATATGATAGTGGTACCGTCGCCGTAAGCAGCGTTGAATAGCGATGCCATAACAATAGATGCAACGGCTCCGAAGCAGGCACCGGAGGATATTCCGGTACTGTACGGGTCGGCGAGGGGGTTGTTCATCAGAGACTGCATCATTACACCGGATGCTGCCAATCCGATTCCGGCAACGATCGCGCAGACGGATCTCGGCAGGGAACGGTTCCATATGAAACGGTCATTCCACCAGTCCTGTGAACCTGGGACGTACTCCGTCCCTATCAGATGGTTCCATATGAGGCCGTATGCTTCGCCTAGTGATATGTCCGGGCATACGGATAGGGATAAGAATCCAACGGCCAGTATGACTCCGACTATGGATATGGCTAGGACCATCACCTTCCTCATGGTGAGGATGTGGTATTTCGTCTGGATGTCAACGGTCGCGGTCATGAAAAAGAAAGGGGGAAATCATCCCCCTGTTTGTTCAGGCAGCCGCCTTCTTGGCCTCAGTGTAGTCGGTGTATCCGAAGCAGAGAGCCGAGTTCTTGTTGTCTACATCCTTGAGGGTGATGCAGAACTTCGCGAAGTCCTTCACGACGTTGTCCGCATCGCTCATCGAGTACTGTCCAGGGTAGAGGCAGGCCGCGGCGTATGCCAGCTTGCATGCTCCAGGCAGGAGGTTGTTGATGTAGTAGAGCTGTTCGTAGCAGTCCAGGTCCTTGAAGTAGTCCATGGCCTTTCCTTTCGCACCGCCGGAGACGGATTTCTCCCACTCGGCGATGACCGTAGCTCCTCTGTTCTCCTCGCCCATCTTGAAGTCAACTGAACGGTTGCTGAAGATCACATCGATTCCAGCCTTGTCACCGAGCTTTTCTTTGATGGCGAAGTTGGAGAGTGCCTCGAAACTGCTCATGACGGTGGAACCCGTTCCTTTGTAGAGCTCTGCGAACTCTGAGTTGGCCTGGTAGTAAGGGATACCTGCGACATATGCTCCAAGCTGACCGAAGGTCGACTCGTTCTGGCAGATGTAGTTGGACATGGTGATTCCGATGTATGTCTTCTTGTCTGCATCCTTGATTCCAGAGACCTTCTTCTCGATGGCGTTCAGGACAGCGATGCTCTTGTCAGAATAGTTCTTCGCGGTTTTCTCCGCGTCTCCTCCGACGAGGAATCCGATCATCATTGTGGATGAGATGTCCTTGTACGGGTCTGCGACCGCAAGACGGATCTCGGGGATTCCGATCGCAGCGAGGTCCTCCCTGATCTTGGAGGTTATTGCGCTTCCGAGACTGTGGTCGACGAAGAATGCCTGGATTCCGGTTCCTGTGCTGGTCCTGAGTTCCGCATCCCTGTCCGTGAAGTTCTTCCAAAGGGCGTCGGATATGGCACCACGGCCTGACTTTCCGAGGCTGAATGCTTTGTCCTTCATCTCTTTCTCAAGGTTCGGGTAGGCGGTGCTTCCCTCATACCATGCAACGGATGAGGAAACCGCTCCCGCATTGATGGTCACAGGGACCATGTTGGTACCAATGACCGCGAAGTTCTTGAGCGGGTATGCGACGTCTTTAGCTGTTGCATTTCCGGAGGGGTCCAAACACTGAATGAGCACGGTGGTGGTGGACTTGTTCATTATGGCCTTTACCACATCGACATCGGCCTCATTGACCTTTGCGTCGTTGTTGGCATCGGCGAAGGGATAGTCCTTCAGCTCTTTCTTCTCTGCTATGATATCGTTGATGATGTCGATATCCTTCTGATCAATCGTGTTGTCGTTGTTCGCGTTACCGTACACGGCGAGGGCCGTGTCGACGCTGTTGTTGTTCCCGCCGCCCTGGCCTCCAAGGAGGACGAGCGCTGCAACACCTGCAACGGCGACGATTGCGATGATAGCGACTGCAATTACTTTTGTCGAAACCATGATAATCACAACTCGTTGACTCATTGTCGAACTCCTATATATTGATGGATGTATCATCCTACAATTTTTAATGTAGGATATTATATCCATATACATCCAATATATTGTTAAAAGATTGGAAATTGGACATTAATATTCAAAAATTAGCCGTAAAACGAGCTTATTGATCAAATGATTGAAAAGACTGTATTAATTGAAGAGGGCTTCCGGAAGCAGCACATTCCTGACAGTATTCGATTATTGTCGTTTGGTCTGATATGCCACACTTGTTTGGCTTTATGTTTGTGAGACATCAATGAGCATACAGGAGCATTTGTTCTTTCCATCGCCTAGCATGTACAAAGCCCTACACTTTATCCGATGTGTCAAAGACAGGAGGAATATGTGTAGCGGATCAAAATGTCTATGCACACTCCTGTGTATTGATGCTAGTAAAAGTTAGACAGACTTTCAGTTTTGTCCAATTAGGGCTCACATGTCAACTTTTTTAATAGTTGGATGATTACTCCATCTTATCCTAATAGAATGGGTGAGCCTTTGATAATTAATATTGACGGTATCGAGTTTGGGTATTCCAGTACTCCAGTTTTGAAAGATGTCACCGCTGTATTGAAAGGACCGAAGTTCATTTCTATACTCGGACCAAACGGAGTGGGAAAATCTACACTGATACACTGTATCAACAAGATCCTGACCCCTGATACGGGGACAGTGATGATTGATGGTAGAGACGTCAAGGAAATAACAATCAAAGAGATGTCGAAGATGGTTGGATATGTTCCGTATTCAGCCAACGATACATTTCCATTGACGGTTGTGGATACAGTGCTCATGGGAAGGCATCCTCATAGTCACAGAGGATCATTGGATTCTGATTTGGATATTGTTTATGATACTCTAGAAATGCTTGGCATCTTGGATTTGGCCATGCGTTCATTCAATGAACTATCTGCAGGACAACATCAGAAAGTGATGTTGGCTAGAGGTCTCGCTCAGGAGCCCAAGATTCTGCTGCTGGACGAGCCTACATCCAATTTGGATGTCCGTCATCAGCTTGAGGTGGCGAAGATGCTCAAACGCCTGTCCAGAGAGAAGGACATCCTTGTCATCATGATCTGTCACGACATCAACATCGCAGCGAAGTATTCGGATGAGATAATCCTCATGCATGGTGGCAGTGTGTTCGATGTAGGCACTCCAAATGAGGTTATCACTAGCGAGAATCTCAGAATAGTGTACGGTGTTGATTCTAAAGTGATCGATGATGATGGGGCGCCACATGTGATACTCAAGGATTCCATCTCCGAGAAGGAACAGACCGATCCAGTTACATCTACCAGAGAGACGGAAGAAATCGTTTTGAGCTAAACAAGAGAAGGATCTTATGAGTGCTGAGAACAGAGTCGATGTCCCGGGATCTTTCAGGGAGGAGATGAAAGAGGAGTATCACAGGTATATTCTTCGCAAGGTCCTCTTCATGTTGGGCTGTGCCATAAGCCTGATCGTTCTATTTGGCTATGCTCTCACCATTGGAAGTCACGAAATAGATTTCTTCACTGTATTCTCTACGTTATGGAATCACATCATAGGGGTAACCTATCCAATAGGTACGCCTGAATGGACTAACGACTATCTGCTTTGGGAAGATCGTCTGCCTAGGGAAGCAATCGCTATAGTGGCGGGAGTAGGCCTGGCTATTGGCGGAGCTGCAATGCAGAGTGTTGTGAAGAATCCATTGGCCGACCCATATACTACGGGAATCTCCTCGGGAGCGGTCCTCGGTGTGACCATAGCACTGGCATTGGGAATCACAGCTGGGTCTATTACCGGTAATTACGGGCTTGTTGCTAACGCATTCCTCTTTGGGATGATCCCAACCGCGGTCACGATTGTTGTATCAAGGATATCCAAGACCTCGCCGGCCACGATCATTTTGGCTGGAGTTGCTATGTCATACCTGTTCAATGCGATGAGCACGCTTATCCTGATTTCCTCAGAAGCAGGAAAGATCCAGGAGGCGTTCTTGTGGCAGATCGGTACGCTCCAATGGACGACATGGGATGATTTCCCACTGATGTTCATAATAGTGGCCGTAGGTAGTGTGATATTAACATTCACATCGAAACAGTTGAACATACTGACCTTGGGCGATGAGAGTGCAAAGAGTCTCGGTCTTAATGCGGACAACTATCGTCTGCTCGTCCTTGTGGTTCTTTCGCTAATGACATCAGCTGTAGTGTCGTTCATCGGAATAGTCGGATTCCTTGGTCTGGTATCGCCTCACATTGTCCGTACGATTCTCGGTTCGGATAATAAGTATGTGATACCCGCATCGGCCATATTCGGTGCTTTGTTCTTACTTGCAGCCGATCTCCTCGCAAGGGCCGCGATAGACCCCGGAGAGTTGCCTGTCGGTGTCATCATGTCGTTCATCGGCGGACCATTGTTCCTTATTCTGATCCTCAAGTCCAAGAAGGGGGTGTGGTGAGATGAGCAACGCTGATTTCAAATCGACATATCATGCATCTGTGTCACGCAAGATGATGTTCGTAATTATCTGCATCGTCGTGGCATTCCTAGTGGTAGGTCTTCAGCTTTCCTTTGGATATTACGATGTCGGTTTCTTCGAATCATACCAGATTCTTTGGGACCATATCTGTGGGATTATCCCAGATACCCCCATTGGAATCAAGAAGGATCACATTGTCTGGGACTTAAGATTTCCGCGTGCGATCGCGTCCATGGCAGTGGGTGCGGGACTTGGAGTGTGCGGTGCTGCGATGCAGAGTACACTGAAGAATCCCCTTGCCGATCCATATACTACAGGGATTTCGGCAGGTGCGGGATTGGGAGCAACCATATCTCTGGTTCTGGGCATATGCATAATCCCGGGGATATATGGTCAGGCATCTATCATAGTCGATGCATTCGTGTTCGCTTTAATCCCTTCTCTGGTAATCATATTGTTCTCTTCGTTGAAGAGGAGGATTACACCTGCTATGATGATCCTGATTGGAATCGCTGTGATGTATGTATTCACCGCTATGACAACATTGATCAAGCTGACTGCTTCGGATGAATCGCTGGCTGATGTTTATATGTGGAGCGTGGGTACACTGGGAAAGGCGAATTGGAATAATGTCTGGTTCTTGGTCCTTGCAGCCTTCTTTGGAATATTCGTGTTCGCCACATTTGCCAAGAAGATCAATGTCATGATTACCAGCGATTCCTGTGCCGTTTCATTGGGCGTTAATCCTAAGAGGTGTAGGCTGATAATCCTTGTAGTCACATCTATCGTGACGGCATTCCTGGTTTCATTCACCGGAACGATAGGATTTGTTGGATTGGTCGCCCCGCATATGGTGCGTATCATCATTGGTTCTGACAATCGCTACCTGATTCCTGCATCAGCTGCTTTCGGGGCGATGATGCTGATATGCTCTGATGTTCTCGCGAGGAATATCGGTACAGGTCTGCCAGTGGGTGTGATTACTGCTTGTGTCGGTGGCCCTGTATTCCTATTCTTGTTGATAAAACAGAGGAAGTCCGCTTGGTAAGCATAAAATACAATAGTGGCCATCAATCCTTGGATGTATCATCCAATGTGATATCATGGATACAAAAGTAATCGCCGTCGTCGCCATTGCGATTGTAGCGGTCGCCGGAGTGGGAATCTTTTTCGCACTCGGTGGCGGTTCCGAATACAAATCTGATGATGACACTGGCCGTCTTATGATCTATGGAAACGCCAACAATGACGATTACATAGACAATGAGGACATCAAAGCACTTGAGAAAATCATAAACAAAGAGATGGATACCACTCCGTTCGCCGACGCAAATCAGGACGGGGCCGTCGATTCCAAGGATATCGACTTTGTCAAGCGCATGATCAACCGCGAGAAGATGACCATCTATTACATGAACAATGACAAGGAAGTCAAGAGTGCCCACTACCCCGAGACAACTCTTTCTGCACTTCCTAACACCACTCTCGCCCTCATGAAATCTATCGGAGTCACCGACATGATCAAGGCGATCTCTGGTGGATCATACGACTCTACGATGTTCGGAGATCTTCTCGAGAATGCAGAGGTTATCAGTTCTTCGATGACCACACTAGATTTAGACAGGTGTATCGATCTCGGAATCGACTGTGTCGTCGTCGATTACAATTCCGCCTATCTCAAGGATTACAAGAAGTTCGAGGCTGCGAACATCGATGTCGTCAGGATCGATGCAGCAGGTGGACTGGATTCCCTCAATTGGGCACTGACCGTCGGATACCTCTGTGGTCACGAGAAGAGTTCACAGGATTTCGTGAAGTGGTCCGATAATGTGTACAAGGACATGCAGAATAAGATTGCCAAGATCGACAAGAAGGTTACAACACTTGCAGTAACGATGACCAACTCCGTAGCTGGTTACGAGGGCTCTGCTTTCGCTACCTCAGAGTGTACCGGTGCAAAGAACCTTGCCGATTTCCCCACTTCCAAGAAAGCGGAGATCGGAGACGAGTGGATTCTCTCCGAGAAGTACAGCTCTGATTTCATTGCTCACACCTGCAACTACACCTTCGCAACCGTTGGCGATGATGTCCAGAAGATATGGGACAAATATGGAGTTTACTTCAAGGATACCGATGCCTACAAAGCTGGACATTATTTCATCTTCAACAGCAACGTCCCCAATATCATAAGGGTTGCATACCAGGTGGAGATGTACTATCCCGAAGTGTTCGAGGAAGGATACGCTACCAAGCTGGTCCAGGACTGGATTGATAAGTTCATTCCGAACCTCAAAGACTTCAAGGCCGGTGTGGATGGTATCTTCCTGATCAAGGCTGACATTGTCAAGGCCTGAAACAATAAACCCCGGGAAGCCGGGGTCTTTCCTTTCAATATTTTTGGTATCTGGTAGACTATGCTCAGTTTGTGGTTCCCTATCCACAATTCTGTTACGATGATGGATATATAATCCAATAACTCATCGTGATTTTGAAGGGCTATCATGACCATCTCTATGCTGACATTGGCCACGAACAATCAGATACTAATGATGGAGTCATCAGTCTCCAGATTCGACGATGTAGATTTCCATTTCATTAATCTGGCAAGATCCCAGCTGTCTGTTGTTGAATTATTCCTGAGAAACAATGACAAGCCCGACATAATCTTGATTATGCTCCCGCTGATAGGCGAAATGGCGGAGATGAGCCGTATCCTAAGCCTTTCACCGGACAGCAAGGTCATCTCCGTGGGGAAGGATCCCAGGATCTGGGTCCTCAACAACGTTGACAAGGACGTCTCGCTCAAGACCTACGAATACATATCGAACAGCGGTCAGGAGAACTATGATAGGGTATTGGAATTCATATTGAACAGACTCTGTTCAAAGGACATCCCTGTCAGGGAACCGGTTATCGTGCCGATGCATGGCCTGGTCAATCTCAACAAACCCGGCATCGTCTTCAACAATCTGGAATCATACAAGGAAGATTACTGTTGGGATGATTCCAAACCCTCGGTGGCCTTTCCGATAACCAGGGAGGCCTGGGTCTCCGACAACTACGGGATGCGCGGGTATCTGTTCAAAGCGCTGGAGAACGCTGGGATGAACGTGGTATCCGTCATGTCAAAACCGAAGGACGATCCCAATCTGAATGCCTGGGGGCAGACCACATGCCTGTACAGGCTACTCACCGATGAAGGAGTGTCGAAGGTGGATTGCTTCATTGCCAACTCGTACATGCAGTTCGATGTCATGGATGGTCCGATGAGCATCATGAGCGAGAAGGAATTGGTCCAGAAGATGAGGATACCGATCTTCTGCCCGATGGAACTCCGCAACATGACCGAAGATGAATGGAAGGAGTGCAGCAGCATTGGAGGTCTGACTCCGACGAGGATAACCATTCCAGAGATCAAGGGGTTCATAGAACCAATACCGATTGCCGTCGTTGGAGACTATTCCCCTCAGGCCGACTACATGCCCATAAAGGATAGATGCGATCGCCTGGCCGGAAGGATCCACAGGCGCATCATGCTGCGCTATAAGCCGAATTCCGAAAAAAAGGCCGTTATAATGCTGAACATTGGGCCCTGCTCCACCGTAGAGGCCACATTGGGTCTGGCACATGGTCTGGCAGCCATGGAGAGTGCGGCGAGGATGCTCAGGAGTCTGAAGGATGAAGGGTATGATGTGATAGTGCCGTCATCCGGTGATGAGCTGAGGCAGATGATCATCGACCGTCGTGCATATCCGGAGTTCAGATGGACCTCCGTAGGCGATACGGTATCCAAGGGAGGCGTCCTTTACAGGATGTCAAAGGACGAATACAGAGGATTCTTCGAATCACTGGATGACAGCGTGCAGGAGGATATGATCCGTGTGTGGGGAGAGCCTCCGGGGGAGGGTATGCTGTATGAGGATGACATAATCATCGCTGGGATACAGCTTGGGAATGCGACCATCATGGTCCAGCCGAAACGCGGATGTGTAGGAAGAGAATGCAGCGGGAAATACTGTAAGATTCTCACGGATCCGAACTGCCCTCCTAACCACCATTATCTGGCGTCGTATTTTTACCTCAACAGGATACTCGATGCCGATATCGTATTCGGCATGGGTTCTCACGGTTCGATGGAGCATCTTCCTGGTAAGATAAATGGGCTTGGCCCTACCTGTTATCCGGACATCTGCATAGGCGACATGGTGAGCCTCTATCTCTTTGACGCATGCGATGGCGTCCATGCGACGATAGCCAAACGCAGGGGTTATGCCACGATACTGAGCCACTGTCCGTCGCGCGTTGAATCCATGGAGCCGATTCCGGAATTGATGGAGCTGTCCAATGTCGTCGGTTCATTCGATCCGGAGAACAAAGACGCAGCTTATATAAGGGAGTACACGAAGCAGTTGACCGCCGCCATCCAGAAGACGGACCTTGTATTGGACAAAGGGGAGTATGAACCGCTTTCCAAGTATGTGGGGCGTGTGAGGCGTCAACTCGAATCTGTGGTATCTACGTTTATCGAGACTGATGCCCATGTCTACGGGGATGTGCCGAGTGACGAGGAAATCAGGGATACGCTCTATCTTCTGATGGTAAACGAGCACAGGGAGATGGAAGGTGACACCATCCGTAAGTTGATCGATTCATCCTTGGATGATCCAGATGGTATCGGCGAACAGTTCCCTGATTTGGACAGGGGATTTTTAGATGGTTTTGTATCCGCATGCAGGCAGTTGTCGGATTCGATGAAGGCATGTCATGAGATGGAGTCTCTGGTGTCAGCTTCGGCAGGAGAATACACCATGCCGGGGCCAGCGGGGAACATATTCAGAGGAAAGACCTCGATCTACCCCACAGGCCGCAACCTTCACAGTGCCAACCCCGAACTCCTTCCTACTAAGACATCATACGCTATCGGATGTGACCTGGCAGACAGACTGCTCGAATCATACGTCGAAGAGCACGGCGAATACCCGAAGGAGCTCGCCCTGTCATGGATGAGCAACGATCTTGTAATCGCGGACGGTGAGATGATCGGACAGGTAATGTCGCTGATCGGTACTGAACCGATCTGGTCGGTGGACGGCAAGATCAACGATTTCAGGATAATCCCTGCGGGGGAGCTGAAGCATCCCCGCATTGATGTCCTCATCCGTCCCGCAGGAACGATAGTATCGGTCTTCAAGGACCGTATCGATCTGGTGGACAGGATGATCTCCGAAGTGGCGATGTTAGATGAGCCAGATGATGTGAATTATATACACTCGCACACGGCAGAATCCATATCAGCAGGAGTTTCGCAAATCGAAGCAACCTCACGTATCTTCGGTATCGGTCCCGGGCAGTCGTCTGGTCTCTATTACGCGATAATGGCGTCAGCATGGGAGAAGGATTCGGACCTTGCGGAGCTATTCCTGAACAACAACGGATATGCTTACGGTGTCGGAAAGAACGGTATGGAGATGCACGGACAGTTTGGATATCAGCTGTCAAAGGTGTCGGCCACGTTCAACAAGATAGTTTCGGATGACAAGGATCTGCTCCTGAGCGGAGGGTTCTTTACCTCTCAGGGAGGAATGGCAATGGCCTCAGAGTACCTCACCGGGAAAAAGGTGAAATCTTATTATGGGGACACCAGAAATTCCTCGAATACATCCGTCCGCACACTGTCCGATGAGATCAGCCGTCTGTCGACCGCGAAGATCCTCAATCCGCAATGGATCGAGTCCAACATTGAGCAGGGTTATGACGGAGGGACCGCAATGATGAGGGCCGTCCAGAGATTGTACGGATGGCAGATAACCTCTAAGGATGTCGACGACAGGATATTCGATGGCATAACCAGGAAGTATGTGATGGACGAGAGGGTCAGGGACTTCCTAAAGGAGAACACCCAGTTCGCTATGGAGGATCTCGAGCGCAGATTGCTTGAATTGGAGGGAAGGGGGTTGTGGAAGCCTGACCCCGAGATCCTCGAGGCACTCAAACAGGACTATCTGGATATTGAAGGAATGATGGAGGATGTCACTGACGATCCGGATTGCCAGCGCGGAGAGGTCATCGTTACGAAGATGACGGAGGAGTACTCCATAGGGCGTGATGTCTCCAGGACCATTGAGATCATCAGGAAAAGAATGGGTGGAGAAACAAGGCCATAATCCGTCCAATACTTGTCTGTTCTTGGATATGTTGGTGGTATACTGAGACTTTTACTCGTTTAAATGTCTAAAGATAGACATAATATACTAAGCAAGACATCTAGTGTCTATGGCAAAAGGCGAGATGAAAGAGAGTCTTGCGGAGAAGACGAGGATCTACATCGATGCACATCCCAGCGTGAAGGATTGTGTCGCCAAGGGATTGATCAACTACTCCTCCCTGGCGAGGATGATCATGAAGGATATCGATGTCGACAACGAGGAGGCGGTGATGATCGCCTGCCGCCGTTACGCGTCCAAGCTCAACGTCACGACCGATCACGAACTGAACATTCTGAGGATCCTCAAGGACAGCAGACTGGAGATGAGGACGAAGACCTGCATCGTCACCGCAAAGAATGACTGGTCCGTCCTGCACAAGATGGACAACCTCTTCAAGGACCTCTGGAACGAGAACTCGATCATGCAGTGCGTACAGTCGGCCTCCGCGGTCACCATCATCGCCGACCGCATGCTCAAGGACAGGATCACCGACACCGTGGGAAGGTTCAACATCATCAAGATCAGGGAGAACCTCGTGGAGATCGCCGTGAAGTCCCCGGAGAAGATCGTCGACACCAGCGGAGTCATCGCATATCTGATCACCAACCTCTCCGATGCGGGTATCAACATCGAGGAGACGGTCAGCTGCCACACCGACACCATCTTCATAGTCGGTGAGAGCGACATGATCAACGCGTACTCCGTCCTCACCAAGTGCATCCAGTCGGCAGAGGCCACCGTAAAGGATTGATCAGGTGTCCGAAGGCACCCGTCTGAACAAGTACATCAGCGAGGCCGGCGTGGCCTCCCGCAGGGCCGCCGACAGGCTGATCGAGGAAGGCAGGGTCACCATCAACGGCAGGACCGCCGTCGTGGGCGACAAGGTCATGGAAGGCGATGTCGTCGCAGTGGACGGAAAGCAGCTGAAGAAGGAGGAAGAGGACATCATCCTGGCCTTCAACAAGCCCAGGGGGATAACCTGCACCTCCAATCCCGACGACAAGGACAACGTCATAGATTTCATCAACTATCCGAAGAGGATCTATTCCGTGGGTAGGTTGGACAAGGATTCGCAGGGCCTTCTGCTGATGACCAACAATGGGGAGCTGGCCAACCGCATCATGCGTTCCAGGGGGGAGCACGAGAAGGAGTACGTTGTCAGGGTCAACAAACCCTTCGACGACAAGTTCATCAGGGGGATGGCCAACGGCGTTCCAATCCTCGAGGACAGGGTCACGAAGAAATGCTTCGTGGAGCGCATCTCGGACGATGAGTTCAGGATAATCCTGAAGCAGGGGCTCAACCGGCAGATCCGCCGCATGTGCGAGTACTTCGGTTACGATGTGGTGAGACTCGAGAGGATAAGGATCATGAACATCGAGCTCGGGAAGCTGAAGGAAGGCCGCTACCGCAACATCACAAAGCAGGAACGCGAGGAACTTTTCAGACTGCTGGGTCTTTGATAATCACATGGTTACCCTCACAGACGGCTCACGTCAAGTTTCTTAAACCCCCTTACGAATCCTCCATCATGGCATTCGACGGAAGGGCGAGCATCGTAGAGATCGACGACGAGGAGAAGACCGTCATCTTCGACATTTACAGGTTCAAGAAGATCACCGGCACCAAGGTCGGACCGATCCTCGGGATGAGCGAGTTCTCCACGCCTTTCAAGGTTGCATGCGAGCTCGCCGGACTGTATCCCGGAGACAAGGCCAACAAGTACATCGACGCCGGCAACATCCTGGAACCGGTCCTGAGGGATTACCTTTCGGAGAGGCCCTCTCTGCTCAGGGACGCGTTGCAGATCCCGGAGGGGAGCAAGGTCGGGGTCGAGGAACCAGTCGCGAAGGAGCAGTGCGGATACGACCATTTCCATAACAACAAGGTCTTCGGCGGACTCGTGGACGGCTACATCCAAGTCGACGGCATTAGGGACACCATCCTGGAGATAAAGACTTCCCATGACATGGAGAAGTGGAAGGATGACGAGGGCGGTTATTCCAACGTCCCGATGTCCTACATGCTGCAGGCCTCCCTCTACGCCGAGCTGTCCAATCTGGACAGGATCGTGTTCCTCGTCGGATTCCTGGAGGAGCCTGATTACGACCGCCCCCGCCAGTGGGTCCCCACGCCGGAGAACACGAAGGTCGTCGTGAAGCCCAAGCTGGAGATGTCCGGCTACATGAAGCAGTGCGAGGACTGGTACAACGAGTACATCAAGGGCGGGTACACCCCGGAGTGGACCGACAAGGACGAGGATGTGCTGAAGTACCTCAGGGCCTACAAGCCCAAGAGATGATCATCCGAACAGGTAGTACGTGGGGATCAGTGCCGCCAGCATGATGATATTGAACACCAGGAAGATCCCAAGGTATCTTCTCACGGACTGATCCTCTTCCTCCATGTAGAACTTCAGCGTGATGACGCTGGCCATGGATGCCATGGGGGTTCCGAATCCTCCTATGTCCGCTCCGACTAAAACAGCCGCCCAGTTATCGGTGAACGGCTGGAGCAGGATGGTCGACGGCACGTTGCTGGTGAACTGCGATACTATGACGGTTGTGAGCATCGGGTCGTTTGACATCAGGTCCGACAGGACCGCATGCACGTCATCCATGTTGGTCAGGCCGTTCGCGAACACGAACAGGAAGAAGAAGATCAGCAGGATGCTGTAATCCACCTTGGCGAATATCTGGGGCATCATGATGACGAACGCTATGATGACTATCACCAATGTTATGTAGAACGGTATGAGCCCGAAGACCGTAATCACGGACAGGATGAACAGTGCCAGTATAACATAGATACACTTGATGTGCTCCAGCTCCACCGGTTTGATCTCGCGTATCTCCAGCTTCCTCTTGGGCAGGACCATCATCAACGCGAGGATCACGGCCGCACCTGCGACGACTATCGGGATCAATGCGGATTCGTACTCCCACAGGGTGAAGCCGTAGTCGTCCATCATGTTGAAGATGTACAGGTTGTGCGGATTCCCGAAGGGCGTGAGGTAGCTGCCGACATTGGCCGCCAGGGTCTGAAGGATCATGACCGGCGCCATGGCATTCCTCATGTCGGCGAACTTCAGTATCGCGACAGCAAGGGGCACGAATGTCAGAAGGGCAACGTCGTTGGAGAAGAGCATGGCGTAGAAGAAGGGAAGGAAGATCAGGACGGCGCATAGCAGGAAGCTCGTCCTTATCCTCTTGACTGACAACTGTGCCAGTTTCTTCAGTGCTTTGCATTCCTTGAGCCCCGCTACGATCAGCAGGAAGAACAGGAGTGTGCAGATCGTCCTCAGTATCCTCATGTAATCGTAGGTCAGCACCGTCTCGAACGGCACCAGGAAAAGGGATAGGATCGCGAGCACCGCGGATATCATCAGAAGGTATTCCTTCTTCACGAATCCGCGGATGTCCATAGATGGCGAATCGAACCAACCCTAATAAACTTGTGCGGACGCGTGGGCGTGCGTTCAATCGTTTACTTTTTCTACGATAGACTGCTACTGTTTCTCAAAGCGGTCGGCTTTACGACCCTGGGGCCTGGTCTCTTGGACGACATGTTGATGATCACAGCGATTCTTACCCTCATGGCGGGTATCGGTGTCTTCCTCACCGCATGCAACATGCTCAGTTCCAACTTAGAATCCATGAGCAGCGGCAGGCTCAAAAGCATGTTCACCAAAGCCTCGAAGAGCAAATGGTACGGAGTCGGTATCGGTACCGTCGGAACCGCTGCGATCCAGAGTTCCGGAGCCATGACCGTCATGGTCATAGGATTCGTGAATGCGGGGATCATGACGCTGCCCCTCGCGGCGACCATCATCTACGGAGCGAACATCGGTACGACCATCACCGCACAGATGGCCGCTATCGGTATGTTCGGAGGGGACACGATCTCCCTGGCCGTCATCTTCTCGGCCATCGCCGGAATCGGCGCTTTCTTAATGACATTCACCAAGAAGGAGTCCACTAAGATTTGGGCAGGGATCCTGACAGGATTCGGACTCCTCTTCGTCGGACTGACGATGATGGCATCGTCCATGACCGACTTCGCGCAGCTGGATGAGGTCAAGGATTTCCTAGCAGGCATCGAGAACATCATAGTCCTTCTCCTGATAGGAATCGTCCTCACTGCACTGGTGCAGAGCTCCTCCGTCGTGACGACCCTGGCCATAACCATGGTGGTCACCGGGCTGATCTCCCTCGAGCAGGGAATCTACCTCACCCTCGGTTCCAACATAGGATCGTGCGTGGTCGCGATCCTGGCAGGATTCTCCGGAGGGCTGAACGCGAAGAGGACCGCGGTCATCCACCTTCTGTTCAACGTGTTCGGAGTGATGATCTTCGTGGTCGCCGGACTCGTCCTCGGGCTCTGGGACATACATTATGCGGGAATGTTCGAGGCCCTGTTCCCCGATATGCCCTCGACCCAGCTGGCGATGTTCCACACGTTCTTCAACGTGGTCACCGTCCTCATCATGCTGCCCCTGACCGGAAAGCTGATCTCGCTGGTCATGAGGATAGTGCCCGAGAAGCCGGGAGAGGAGGAGGACAAGGAGTTCACCCCCAAGCTCCATTTCATCAACGATTACATGCTGAGGACGCCGCCAGTCGCCGTCCAGCAGGTCATGAACGAGGTCAAGAACATGTCCGTCATGGCGATCGAGAACTATCGCATCGCCTGTCACATGATACGCGAGCTCGATTTCAGGGGAATGGAGCGCTTCTGCAACAACGAATAGGAGCTCAACTTCCTCAACAAGGAGATCGCGAGGTTCCTCGTTAAACTGTCGGAGAACAAGCTCAGCGAGAGGGATCAGATCTACATCTCCACCGTCTACCACACGATCTCCGACTTGGAGCGCATCGGCGATTATTCCAAGAACATCATGGAGTATGCCCAGAAGATGGAGGCGGACGGGGTCAGGTTCTCCGACAATGCCATTAGCGAGATCGTGTCGATGCAGGGTCTCATCGACAGGCTCTACGAGAAGATCGTCCAGGCTTACACGGAGCACAACGAGGCCGCGCTGGAGGAGGCATACGACATCGAGGAGCAGGTCGACATCATCACCGACGAGATGGCCGAGAACCATGTGGAGAGGCTCAACCAGGGGATCTGCAAGCTGGACGTGGGTTCGGAGTTCCTCTCGATGACGTCCGATTCGGAAAGGGTAGCGGACCATCTCATCAACATGGGCAAGGTCATCAGGCTGTACTCGTGATCGGACATAATCCGTTTTTATGCGCCTGCCGCCCCTGACGCGTCCGTAGAACATCGTTATCATCTCCACGTCGTCAGGTACGAGGTCTCCGAGCTTGTAGTTGAAGCGTTCCCTCTTCACCGAGAATGTGCGGTCCGTGCGGACCGTGGAGGACTTGTCGAGCATGACCTCGTAGGGGTCGACGAGCTTGATGTCCGTCTCCGGATGGTGGCCGTGCGAGGTGACCATGAAAACAACATAGCCAGAATTCCCCTTTTCGAGTACGATCACGGGCCTGTTCTTAGCTCCATCCGAGCCGTCGAAATCCACCTTTGCGTTCCAGACCTCCATGGGTCTTGGTTCGGAATTGTCCTTCGTGAACCTCATGGGATCACACGAGGAAGCTGTAGTAGATGGCGCTCATGATGAATGCCAGAAGACCGAGCAGCATACCTACCTTTGCCTTCTTCTCCGCCTTGCGCGGATCCGAGAAGACCTTGTACGCGCAGTAGAAGAACGTCACATCCGACAGGAGCACGATGTAGTACAGGTAGTTGGCCGGATCCAGATAGATCGGGTACCAGCTGAGGATGGGTCCTGCGATATAGAAGACCGCCGCGATGATGGATGCGTTCCTGACACCGATGCTCATGGGCAGGGTCTTCCTTCCCTCGTCAGAGGCCATGTCCTCGATGTCCTTGGAGATCTCCCTTCCGACGGAGACGAGAGCGGCCATGCCGCCGACGGCGATGTTCTTCATAGGGTCGCCGACGAGGGCGCCTGCGAGGAGGAAGACCATCCCGGTAAGAAGAGCTATGGTCAGGTTCCCGACGAATCCCCTCTGCTTGAGAACCATCTCGTATGCGGCCATGAGGATGACCGCCACGACCACTATGACGATGCATGGGACATCTATGGTCAGGAATGACAGCAGGGTGCTCAGGATGAGCATCGCTACCCCGGTGTTCCTCGCCTGAATGGGTGTGAGCTTCCCGGAGGGGACTGGACGGTCAGGATGGGCAGTCCTGTCAATCTCGACATCGATGTAATCGTTGAGCGAGTTGCCTCCGGCGATGAAGGTGAACACGATGAAGAACCCTATCAAAAGATTAACACTGTAGTCGACCATTGACGTACCTGCAGCCATGAACGCTGCTATCAGGATGGCGAACGAACCGATGAGCGCATTGTTCAATCTGAACAGCTGAAGGTACTTGTTCATGCATGTTCATCGCGAATCCTTTATAATTCATTTTGCGGGAGAGGGATGGCGATATTGTCTGAACGGATCATTTTTGACTGCTGGCTGTTTGGTACGTTTGTCGAACAATCGCCGTTACATTTATTACGAGTGGGACAATACGTGATTAAAACGGGTGCGCGCGCATGGGAAACGAAGGGATATTCCAGATTTCGATGAATGACATCATCGCCCTCGTCCTAGTCTATGCGCTCATTGTCGCTGTTCTCGGAATCGCGCTCTTTATCCAGAAGAGAGCCGGCGACAGGTTTGACATCCGTAAGATCATCCACATCGGAATCGGTAACTTCGTGTTCATCTGGTGGATGTTCGATAACGCTTGGGTGATGGAGGCCTTCTTTGCAGTACCGTTCGCGATAATCCTTTTCTTCGCGATGCTGAAGGACAATGCCATCTCCAATTCCGCGCTCGGGGACATATCGCAGAACAAGGGCCACAAGCAGGGACTGTTCCTGTACGTGGTCAGCATCGTGATCCTGGTCGCATTGTGCTTCAGCGATCACTGGCTGGCGGCATCCATCGGTATCGTCGCCATGACCTGGGGTGACGGATTCGGGAGCATTGTCGGTAAGAAGTACGGGAGGCACAAGTCCGTCAACGGCAAATCGATCGAAGGCACCCTAGCGGTCCTCACCGTCACCGCACTGGTCTCGATCGTCCTGGTGGTCTTCCTGGGATGCATGCCGCTCTCGCCGGCATCCGGAATACACTTCGATGCGATCATCCCCATCTGGGCATGCTGCCTGGTGGCGGGAGGAACGGTCGCCTTAACGGAGACGTTCACCCCCGGGGCTGTGGACAACATCGTCAACTGCATGGCCGTGACCGGCGTCATGATACTCCTCGGATTGTGATAACATGACCTGGTACGCTGTGGATGGAATGGACGGGTCGGGAAAGACCACATCGTCAGATTTCATCAGGGAGCAGCTCATCGCGGAAGGACGCAGGGTCCTGGAGATCACCCATCCCAATTCGGGCACCGCATACGGAAGGACAGCGGCCAAGTACCTCTGCGAGGACGGAAAGGTCGCGGTGCTCATTGCCACCCTGTACTACGTGTTCGACGTCCTGCATTCGCTCAGGTTCAAGAGGAAGCACGGAAAGGAGTACGATGACGTTATATTCGTACGCTACAGTCTGGCGGCCGCATATCTGCCGGACAGTCTGTGCAGACCCGCATTTAAAATCATAGAGATGGTCCTCCCCGTCCCGGATGTCAAGATCTACGTGGACATCGAGCCGGAGATCGCGATGAAGCGCATCTACGAGAGAGGGGAGGCACTCGAGACGTTCGAGTCCGTCGATGAGCTGGCCAAGACCCGCAGGAGGATGGCCATGATCACGGATTCGTGGATCAAGATTGACAATTCAGGCTCGGTGGAGGAGACCCACGAGCAGACCAAGAGGATACTCGAGGAGGTGAGGAGAAATGGCCGTGCGTGATCCATCAAGGAAATTCGATGGAGTGCTCTCCCCCAGGACGGAGAAGGTCGCCAAGATCGTCTCCCTGGTCGGAACGCCCCCGTTCCTGTCGATTCCAGTGTTCCTCCTCATCTGCCTGTACCAGACGTACGATACCGGGGAATTCCTGAAGTTCTTCGGCATATCGTTCTTCGCAGCGACGGTGCTCCCGATCGTGAACATCATGTACTTCTCAAGGAGGACGGGCAACGAGGATAAGCTGGATGTCGTGAACAAGGATGACAGGCTCATGCCGTTGGTATGCGGAGTCCTCGGATACATGTTGGGTACCGCTCTGTTGTACTACTTCCAGGCTCCGAAGCTTGCGACGGTCCTGATGTTCTGCTACATGATGGTGACCTTCGTCTTCATGCTCATCACGCCGTACTGGAAGATCAGCGTCCACTCATGCGGCGTCATAGGGCCCAGCATGGCGATGACCTATGCCTTCTGGCCGTTCGGTGCGCTGTATTTCATATTGCTGTTCCCGGTGGCCTGGAGCCGTTACGTCCTCAGGAAGCACACGCCTCTCCAGCTGGTGATGGGTGCCATGGTCGGATACATGATCACCGCGGTGATCTTCTCCGCGTTCCTCTGGAATTCCGGCCCCCTGGTGGTCATGCCACACCTGGTACTCGATTGTACGTTTTGGTTCAGCATGTTATGATAATATCGGCTGATGACCGTAAGGGTGCATCATAAATACCCACTAGTCGATAACAGATACATGGATCAGATCGCATCGATGCTCAGGAGATATCCGTCCCAGCGCAAGGTCGCACAGAAGCTTCTGGAATACGGTATCAGGGTGAGCAACGGTGTCGCCTATTGCGGCGACATCGAGCAGACCGATGCGGGCATAGCACGCGCCTGCGATGTGGACAGGAGGGTCGTCAGGACCACGCTCGAGCACATCTCCGCCACACCGGAGCTTGACTGCATATTCTCCAAGCTCAGGCCGATGCTGTCCATGGTCGATATGGCGGAGCAGATCAATTGTTCCGCGATAGTCATCATACCCACCGATGCAAGAGTGCCAGGCATCATCGCCGACGTCACGACGGTACTCTACAACTCCGGTATCACCCTTAGACAGGCGATGGTCAGCGACGAGGGGGACAGGGAGCACTCGACCCTTCAGATCGTGGTTGACGGGAAGTTGCAGGAGAATGTCATAATGATGATCAAATCCTGCCGCGGTGTCGACAGCGTCCTTATTAAGTGAATTGGAAAGTTCTTCAGAGAATCACGTTAGCGATAGCTATCGGTATGAAGGTCGATTCCTGATAAGTGGATAGAAGAATGAGTGCAGCCGCCGGGATTCGAACCCGGGCAATGACCTTGGAAGGGTCAGATCCTAACCAACTAGATCACAGCTGCACTGAAACTCCCTTATTGGAGTGAAGTATTTAACCTTATCTAGGTGGATCGCAGCATACTGTCCAGCATCTTAAAAACGGATCCCCGCGGGACCTGATTCCAGATGATAGGATTATACGTTTGCAAGCGATTTCATGACGCATGGACAATCTGCCGGTCTTTGATTCATTCGAGGGGTATCACATCTGGAAGACCCTTAACGGCAAGTTGACCAAACAGAAGCTCGATCTGATTTCATCCAAGATCCAGTCCGCTCCCGTGGGGATACATCCCGCGATACTCATCAGCCTCATGAACGCCCTCCAGGCGGAATACGGCTCAGTATCCGGGACCACCATGAAGCTCCTGGTCTCGAAATCGCGTTCGCAGGACTGCACGCCGGCCATCAGGGCCGCGGAACTGCTGGTGGCCAACAACGAGATCACCGCAGCGGCAGAGATACTGGCCAACAACACGTCCAAGGATATGTTCCACAGGTACGCGGCGGAGGCCAAGATCTACCACGGGGAAGGGGACACCATCGATGCGGTGGACAGTGCCAGGCGCGCACTGGAGATCGATCCTGATGCGATGGAGCTCTATGATATGCTCAACGAGGACGATCCCAGCGGACTGTGGTCCGAGAGGAAGTCCGTCCAGGAGGCATACAGGGGCAAGGGGATGCGTGTCCCGAAGGACCCAAGGCTCAGGGACCTCTATTCGGTGTACGACAGCTGGTTCAAGGGCGACAAGGAGGCCGCCACCGACAAGCTCGTCAATTCAGAGTATTACAAGAACGGGGACTGGGAGTTTCTGCTCGCATCCGCGAGGCTGAACGCGGACGAGAAGGACTGGCACTCGGCCAAGATGGTCTTCGACAAGCTCGTCCCCGACTCACCAGTCTTCGTGAGGTACGAGGCGGCGGAGGCGTTCATAGCGGGTCACGATCCCGATTCGGCCCTGGACATCTACGACGGTATCGACATGACCTCACCGAGGTCCATGAAGGGCCGCATATCGGCCTACGCACAGAAGGACTCCGCAGGGGACCTGATGATCGCCATCAGCGAGTACCTGGACAGCGAATACACGGGCACACTGGACTATTCGGAGATGGCAGGTATGCTCATGTCCATGGGCAGGTACGACGATGCCAAGACCGTCATGGACAGGATGGAGGCATCCAACAGGAAGGATCCCGCTTATCTTGTGATCTATTCCAAATACCTTCTCTCCAAAGGGGACATCCGCGGGGCCAAGGCCACATCCAGGGCCGCGGCCCGTGTCGGCAAGGGAGACCTGCCGGTGGAGATACTGGCAGCGAGGATCCGTTTCATATCCGAGGATGTCAAAGGGGCCGAGAAGGACATCGACAGGATCCTGACCGAGGATCCTGACAACATCGATGCGTTGGTCCTCAAGAAGGACATCCTGGTGAAGAAGAACGACGTCCAGGGCGCTCTCGAGATCTGCCGCCGCATACTGGAGTCGGATCCGGGCGACGTGACGACGATGATGACCCTCTCCGGGGCGATGAGCGAGAGCGGGGACATGAACGGTTCCATGCTCACCCTCAGGAACGTCCTGAGGTTGGACCCCAGCAGGGAGAACGTCTTGAAGGTACTCTGCTCCATGATGGAGGCGGGACAGTACAGGGAGGCCATGTACCTCTGCTATGACATAGAGAAGGATATGGCCCCGGACCCGGAGATACGCATGCTCAGGGGCAACGCGGAATACAACCTCGGAGAGTACGTGAAAGCGTCCATCTCATACGCCGCAGCGGCCGAGCTGGCACCCAACGATCCCGTCATCTGGCACTCCAAGGGTATGGCCGATGAGGCGAGGGGCGATTTCGAATCCGCGGAGACCTCCTACAACCGTGCCGTCCTGTTCGACCTGAACAATTCGGAGTATTGGATATCCAAGGCGGCGATACAGGAGAGGTTCGACGACCTGTACGGTGCGGTGGAATCCCTTAACAGGGCGATCGAGCTCGATCCCGATTCCGTGTATCCGATGGCGAGGAAGGCCGTCATACTGGAGAAGGACGGCAGGTACGATGAGGCGATGTTCTTCATCGACATATGCTCGGTCACCGACCCGTCCAATCCTGATGTCGCATTGCTGAGGGCAAGGGTCCTGAGGGAATCGGGGAAGCCCTCCGATGGGCTGGCGGTGGCCCTTGAGGTCCATGCCGCGGTGCCGTCGGAGGATTCGGCACTGGAGCTGGCGAACTGCTATCTGGCCAATTACAAGAGGTATGATGCCCTGAAGGTCCTCGAGGAGGCCCTGGCCAAGGACGAGACCTCCGCAAGGATAAGGATGGCCATAGATTCCATCGAGGAGGGTTCGCAGGGAATCGAGAGCACATCGGAGGAACAGGAGCCCGGAGAGGAGGCCCTCTCATCGGAGGATGCCGCTGCTGCCGCCGCCATAGCGGATTCCATGATATCCATCAAGGATTACAAGGGGGCCCTCAGGGCGATCGACCGTGCGATAGCCATCGACGGCGAGGAGCCGAGGTATGTCTGCATGAAGGTCTCCATCCTCCTGCTGGACGGCGATGTCAGAGGGGCGCAGGACCTTGCCACGGAGGCATTGAAGTCCAACCCCAAGAGCGCCAAGTTCCATGAGGCGATGGGTGACGTGAAACTGGCCAAATCCGAGTTCAGGGGAGCCCTCCAGGAATACGAGAAGGCGATGGCGCTTGGCCTCAACCTCCCGGAGATCCTGGCGAAGAAGGGCGATGCCCAGGAGGGACTCGGTTACTACGACAGGTCCATCGACAGCTACTCCATGGCGGTCAACCGCGATCCCACGAACAGGGACCTGCGTTACATACTGGCAGTCAAGCTGTTCGAGAGGGGATACCTCTCCCGTGCCGACGCCCAGGCGGTGATGATCCTTGAGAAGACCCCGAACGACCCCGAGACCGCGATCTTGCTGGCGAGGATCAGGAAGGATTCCCGTAAGGACTCGGGCGTCACGGAGGCATACAAACTATTCAGAGCGTGCAACGTGCAGGACGAGGCCCTCCTGAAGGAGATGTCCGAAGTGCTGGTCAGTGCCGGTCACGACGAGGAGGCCAGGAGCCTCAAGAAGGCGGAGCCGGAACCTATAGAGGACCTTAGGGTCAAGAGGTCTGCCGAGAAGGTGCTGCGCCGTGCATACGTATCCAGGATGGCCCCGGATGACGAGGATCTCCTGTTGGCGATGGGATTCGAGGGCCCGGAACTGGAGGAGATCCGCGATTACATCGTGAGGGATGCGCCGTTCGGGGACATCATACCCGGCTCGCCGGACTTCCAGAAGATGGAACGCGCCTCCAACGAGGTCGTACTGAAACTCAACTGGAAGGACCTGGAATCCGGCCAGAAGCCTTCGTTGGAGAAGATATTCGTCTCGGGATCGTTCAAGGATGTGGATGAGGCCAAGCGTCTGTCCGCATACATGGGCAAGGCCCTCAGATGCGAGGTCGGCCGCGACGATTCGCTGAAGATGGTCCTGGACAGGGTCCAGGGTTCAACGTTGTTCGAGATCATGCGTGCCTGCAAGGTCGGGATTTACCAGGCCAGGCAGATACAGCTGCTACTGAAGGGTCAGTAATCCCTCATCTCGGACTTCATGAACTCCCTTAGGAGACATGTGGCGTAGTTGCCCTTGGGAAGCGAGAAGCTGAGGGAATAACCCTCGTCCTTGATGGAATAATCGATCTGTTTCAGGGGACAGAGGATCTCCCTCCTGCTGCCCTTGGAGGTGCATCTGGGCAGTCCGGGGATGACGAAGTCCTCGTGGCTCAGCCTGTTCTCCTCGATGACCTTGTGCTCGATTTCACCCATCTCGCCCTCTGCCAGTTCCCCGTCGGAACCGAAGAGGGTTATGGTAACGAACGCCCTTCCCGCCCTGACCTGCCTCGTCACGAGGTCTATGTTCTTGGCGGTGGTGAGGATCGGATTCTCGTGCTGAGGTATCCTGTTGGCATCCAGCGGGATTATGATGTCCCCTTCCACGGGTGCGTTGAGGGGGAGTCCCGCATTCATCCTCCTGCTGAGCATCTCGTTGAACAGCCATGACTGATATGCGTGGGTGAACATCATCTGAAGGTTAGCTGGCACAATGCTGATGGCCCCTATCCAATCCTCGGGGTCGTTCATGAGGACGCCGACCATCATGCGCTCGAAGGCCATGGCTGGAGGGATCGATCCGAAGACCTTCCCCCAATCGGAGACCGGGGTGTCCTCCAGTTCCTTCCTCTTGAGCTGAAGGACCTCGTCCTCCTCGGGGGTGGTGAATGAGATGTATGTCCTGACGGCTCCTTCGATGTCCCCGCGGACCAGCCTCTCGCCGACGAGATGCGTCACAGGCCTGACGGCGCCGAACCTCTGGACCCCGAAGTAGTTGGGGAATCCGCTGGTCTTCCTGATGGTGGAGATGTCCGCATCCACGGTGTCCTTGATCATCGCAGGGTCCATCGTGCAGTCCCTGACGGTGATCTCGAACTCGTTGCCGATCAGGTCGCCTATGCTGATGCCCCTTGCACCCCTGTAGACGTCCCTGACCTCGAGGTCCTTGAGGTCGATCTTGTCGAACAGTTCCGGGGGCCCGTAGACGGACATGAGTTGTGTGGTGACGGCCCTCTTGTCCTTCGTCCCCGCGAAGCCTATCCTGTCCCTGGAGACGCCCATGGAACGGGACATGAGCCTGACCATGCGGTTGGTCTCCCAGTTCCTGGCGGTGACTGTGGCTATGGAATAATCGCCGTTGTCCTTCTGCCTTGGTGGGTCGGAGATCTCCCTGACGACGAAGTCCTCCGGGAGGGTCTTCAGATGTCCGCCGGTACCGTCGGTGTCGCACAGGTAGTTGTGCATCCCGATCTTGGTTTCGGCCGTGGTGCACTTGCGGTACATCAGTTGGAGTAGTATTCAGAAACAGCCTTTGCTGCCTTATCGATGACCTTCATCACGTCGCCCTTCTTGACCTCAACGTAGAGTACGCGGTCCTTGAGCTCCGGGTGCTCATCGATGTATCTGACGAGAGCGACGTTGGGGTCCGCGTTCAGCTCCTTCATGAGAGGAGTGATCAGCGTGAGGTTGGCATCTTTGAATCCCAGTCTGACCGAGGTCTTCGTCTTCTCGATAACATAGGTCTGCATGGGATGTTGTGATATGCTCGCGCTATATATACTTGAGCGCGCGCGACGTCAGCTGAGGAATGCTGACATGACCTTGACGGTATCGGTGACGGTCTTCATTTCCTTGGCATCCTCGACCGATGCCCACACGTAACCCTCATTCTCCTCGTTGAGAACGGGCTCCTGCCCTTCGGAGTCGAAGTGGAACGGATAGACCTTGAACAGCGTCTTGCCCTCGCGTACGTACAGGGGCTCCATTGTGCCAAGGGGCTCATTCACCTTGATGGATGTCTCCTCGAGGATCTCCCTGCGTGCAGCCTCGAGCGCGGTCTCTCCCTCCTCGATCTTGCCCGCCACGAGGGACCAGAAACCGGGATAGGAATGGTTGGTCTCCGGGCGCTTCTCCAGGATGCACTTGTTGCCTTTGGAGACAACGGACGATACGATCTCCTTGTAGACGATGCCTTCGATCTCCACCGTCCCGTTGGTCGCGTCGACGGTGACGATGTCCCCGTCCTCGAACAGCCTGACGGACGGGATCATGTCCACCATGGGTATGGAGGAGATGACCGCACCCGTTGCCACGATGGTCTCGGCGGACTCGTTGATTACCGCAGCTGGCTCTTTGCCGTGGACCATGAGGTCGTACATGACATAGGAACCTACAGTGCTGCCCTTTCCCTTGGGGAATACCAGGATCTTCCCTGCGACGTTGCCGTCCCTGACCCTGAGGTCCCCGGTGGATCCGTCCACCCCTCCCAGGAAGCTGAGGGGCTCGTCGAGCTTGATAACCTCTCCCTTGGCCCTGCCGTTGGATATGCTGCGTCCCTGGAAGATCACATCACCACCTCCATGAGTGCTGCGATGTCCCTGCACATCGCCTTTTGCGAGCACAGGGTCGGAAGGTAGTTCCCCGCCTTGGCGGAGTTGGTACCGGTCTTCTCGAACACTCCTTCGATGGGGGCGACGACCATGCATGTGTCCGCCAGAACGGGTCCGAACCTCTCCATTATCCTGACATCCTCGGGGCATTTCTCCCTGATCTCAGCGGAGGTGCAGAACCAGACCTCGACGTCCTTGTTCTTCTTCTCCTTGTCCTTGAGGAACGATGCGATCTGATGCATCTCCTTCTCGGTGAGGTGGGGGCACCCGATGGCGATCAGCTGAACGTCCTCGGTGCGGTTGAGCTTGTCGTACGCGTTCTCCAGTTCCTTCTTGCCGATGTGGATCGTCTCCAGTCCGGAGACGTCGTAGTTGCCGGCCTCGGGGGTGACGCCCTCCACATGGTAGAGTGCGATGGATCCCGATGCGGCCATCGCCGCGCACAGTGCCTTGGCTTCCTCGACCTCCGGAGAGATGTTCCTGAAGTATGGGATGCCGGAGCCGATGGCCATTCCCACGGCCTGTCCCAGCAGCGAATATGAGAATACGGAGCCGTCTATGTCCGCATCGATGACCACGGTGGGCACCCTCTTCTCGTCGAGGTGCAGCCCGTAGTTGGCGGTCTTCCCGAGGATCGCCGCGGCGAGTGCTCCCGGGCCACCCTCTCTGTTGGTCCTTGCTCCGATGTATGAATTGACGAAACTGAGTGCAGAGGATTCCGCCCAGGCCACATGGTCCCCCATGGAGGGAACGTTCGGGCCCACGTACGGGGTGCATGAGCAGGTCTTCTTGATGCCCATCTGCCCGTAGAGGTCGATGATCCTCAGCTGCTTCTCGGCGAACTCCTCGGATATGTGCATCTCCCTCCATCTGTCCCTGTCCATCCCGACGGGGTTCAGGGTGGACGGGACCGATACGGTGGCGCCTCCGCCGACCAGGTCCTCGAGGTACTTCAGGCCGCCGTCGCCGATCGTCTTGTAGGACGCTCCCGAGAGGTGTGCGGACGTGATGTCGATGAGACTGTCCGCCCCGTAGATCTTACCGAGGGCGGTGACCAGCTCCATGGCCTTCTGCCTGCCCTCTCCTTCCTCGCCATTCAGTATGGCCTCTTCCTCTCTCGTGAGATCCATGAACCGCAATAGGGGTCGGATATAATAAGGATGCAAACGAAGTGTTCGACACGAGTCGAATATCAGGTATAGATACCTGCATCACCGGGGACGGTCACAGATATATCCTAGTCCTCACATCGAGGTGCCATGGCATTCGGATTGTTGGAGGCCGCGATGCTTGTCTGTTTCGCGGTCTCATGGCCTTTCAACCTCACCAAGGCGTACAGGGCGCGCACGAACATCGGTACCAGCGTAGTCTTCATGCTGGCTATATTGATAGGATATCTCTTCGGCATCGCTAATAAGATTGTGAACGATGACATAACCTACGTCCTCGCGTTCTACGTCTTCGATTTCCTGCTGGTGTTCGCAGGAGTGATGATCTACATCCGCAACGGCAGATTGGACCGTATGAAAGGCGCTAAAGACTGAGCGTACCGCCATAGTTTTTATTACTTATCCAAGGCTATCCGAACGTGATGCAATCCTTAGAGCAATTGACTTCCATGGCTGAAGCGGGAGACGTGTGTTCCTGCTTCAAGCTGGGGCAGATGTTCGCACTCGGAGAAGGCGCAGAGCAGGACGATGAGACGGCTTTTGGATGGTACAAGAAGGCGGCCCAGTTGGGTCACCAGACGTCCGCGTTTGTCGTAGGTACCTGCTATCAGAACGGAATCATCGTGGGACAGGACTCGGATGAGGCCTGCATGTGGTTCCTCCGCGCGGTTCTCAAGGGCGACCTGGATTCGTTCCTCGCTCTGTCCGACTACTACAAGACACACGATACGCAGGAGGATTCTGCGGTTTTCGAATATTTCTTAAAGGCATCCGAGCAGGATGCCGATGCGGCCTACATCCTCGGAAGGCTGTATGAGCTCGGTGTCGGATCGGCATTCAACCCCGCCAAGGCACTCGACGCATACAGGAGGTCCGAGTCCATGGGCAGCCCTTACGGGGCGCTCCAGGTCGCGATGTGCACCCTGAACGGTACCGGGATGAAGAGGGATCGCGGACAGGGTGCTAAGCTGCTGCAGGCGCTGGTCGACAAGAAGTTCGCGCCAGCGTATCTCGCCCTCGCCAAGTGCTACGAGTACGGATTCGGTGTCGAGCGCGATGCGAAGAGGACATTCTCGCTCTACGATGAGGCAGTCAGCCTCGGTTCGGTCGACGCCATGTACGAGCTCGGAAAGTGCTACATGGACGGTATCGGCGTGGAGAAGGACGGCAACTATTCCAACGCATGGTACACGGCCGCCGTCCTCAGAGGGAGCCGCGACGGACTGTACGGAATGGCCAGATGCTTCCTCGGCGGAGTCGGGGAGGACAAGAACAGGGACAAGGGACTGGAGTTCCTCCAGAGGGCGGCGGATCTCGGACAGACCGATGCCATGATCATGTTCGGTCAGCTCTACGCCAAGGGCAAGCAGGTGCCCAAGAGCACCAAGACCTCGGCGGAATGGTTCAGACTGGCGGCCGACCTCGGTGACGGATACGCACAGCTCATCACGGGAGACAACCTCACGGAGGGAGTCGGATTCAAGAAGGACGCCAAGGCGGCCCTGAGATACTACATGATGTCGGCGGCCCACGGCAACACCGTGGCATGTTACAACGTCGGTACCGCGTACTCCTTAGGGAAGGGGGTCGAGAGGAACAACGAGAAGGCCTTCGATTGGCTCAGCCGTGCGGCGGAGGACAACTTCATGAAGGCCATGTTCTCCGTGGCCGAGGCCTATTCCAAGGGAAGGGGAGTCGAGAGGAACAACGAGAAGGCCTTCGAACTCCACAACAAGCTCGCCAACAACGGTTTCGGCAAGTCGCAGTACCATGTCGCCTACGCTTACTTCGAGGGTGTCGGGACGACCAAGAACGACAAGCTCGCATACGAGTGGTTCCTCAAGGGAGCGGACGGAGGGAATGTACTGTGCCAGTACTACACCGGATACTGTCTCGCGAACGGTATCGGGACGAAGGCCGACGAGAAGAAGGCCCTGATCTGGTACACCCGTGCAGCGGAGCAGGGACACATCGTCTCCAGGCAGATCGTCGAAGGGGCGACCGGGAAGAAGGTCGAGCTCAAGGGAGACGAATCGCCCTTCCAGTCGTACCTGTTCTCGGCGAACAACGGCGATCCCGATGCGATGTTCATCGTGGGACGCTGCTACCTCGACGGAGTCGGGACCGAGAAGGATCCTGCCGAGGCCAAGAAGTGGTTCAACAGGGGTGCCGCAGGAGGCAACCTCGCATCCAAGAGGGCCTTGCTCCAGATGAGGAACAAGGGAATCTGAAAACAACACGAGGGGGAGACCCCTCTCTTTTTACACTTATTGAACGGACCGGATCGGCATAGCCGAGGCTGGTCCCTTTGCGAAAGGGCCGGAATAGATCCCTGGATCAGTGGCAGAAGATGAAGACCACTGCGAGGGCCATGATCGAGATGAAGGCAAGGAAAGGCATCGCGTTGACGATCTTGTCCTGCTTCGAGAGTTCAGGCTGCATGTTCTCTGGAAAGAGGTCCACATATAAATCTATGTGTGCTGTTGTCCCGACGGAGATCGCATCATGACGGTGAGCGTCCTTTTCGTATGTTACGGCAACATATGCCGCAGTCCCTTGGCCGAGTTCGTCTTCAAGGATATGGTGGAGAAGGCAGGACTGCAGGGAAGGATCTACATCGAATCAGCGGGGACCAGCGGGGAGCACCTCGGGGACTACGTGGACAGGAGGTCCGTGGCCGTCATGAAGAAGCACGGCATCTCGTGCGACGGCAAGAGGAGCAGGCAGATCACCAGGGACGATTTCAAGGAGTTCGACTACATAATCACCATGGACCGTCAGAACATGGAGGATATCAGGTGGCTGTGTCCGAACCCCGGATGCAAGGTCGCGATGCTCATGGATTATGTCGGGGGCGGAGAGGTCGACGATCCCTATTTCACACTGGATTTCGACAAGGCCTACAGTGATATCGAGGCCGGATGCAAGGGGCTCCTAGAGGAGATAAAGAGGGGACTATGAAGATCAGGATGTTCATATCGGTCCCGCTGAAGGACCCATCGATCCTGAAGGAACTCCTGGCGGATGTGGATCGTATCGACAATGTCAAGGCATCCCCTATGAGCCAGATGCACATCACAATGAGGTTCGTCGGGGATATCGACGACGGGAAGACCAAGAAGGTCACGAGGTGCGTGCAGGAAGCGGTCAGCGGTATGGAACCGTTCACCGTGACCATCCGCGGGGCGGGGTGCTTCCCCAGGCCCAGAGACCCTCACGTAATCTGGATAGGGGCCGAGCCGGCGGATGTCCTGAAGAGGATCTCCGATTCCATCGCAGCGAACCTCAAGGCCGTGAACATAAGCTTCGACGACAAGCCGTTCAAGAGTCACATAACCGTCGGGAGATGCAAGGGCCCTGCCGATGTGAGGGATTTCCTAGACAGGTACGGCGATATGGAATTCGGATCCTTCCTGTGCGACGAGGTCCTGGTCATGAAGTCCGAATTGGGCCCCAAGGGTGCGAAGCACATAGTCCTCGAGAGGGTCCCGATCCGAGATGCATATTGACTGCAGCAGTTTGCGTTTTAAACCGATGGGGCGAAACCGTTCCCGGTGATTTCTTGATCGGGAATCTTAGGAACGACAACAGGGGAAGCATAGAGGGTATGCCCCTCCAGCTGATGATCGTGATCCTGGTGGCCACGATGGGCACCGCGGTGATAATGGGCTGGATGGGGAGCATAGACTCTCCCCACTATATCAGGGACCTGGGGATCGAGGAGAACGTGGTATCGATCCAGGACGGGGTCATCGGGGACATACACGTATGCATTACGGATCAGAACGGGAATCCGCTGGAGGGTGCGAGCGTACTGATCGCGAACAAGCAGGTGGACGGGCCGTATTTGTATGTGACCACGGACCGCAACGGGAGGGCGACGCTGAGCGGCTGGACGCTGGATGATTATCCGAAGTCGTCCATCAGGCTCACCGTGACGGCCTTCCTGTCCGGTTACACTGAATGCTCGGAGAACGTGGAGGGACTGATTGTATGATAGGTTCCCGCAGCGGGGTCATCGGGATGCCCATAAGGTTGGCGGTATCCTTCCTGATAGTGGCTCTCATGGTGCCCCCGGTCATGGGGATGGTGGACAACATCAGGGACGACATATGTACCAGAGGCCTCTCGGATGCGGCGGACGAGCTCGCCGGTCTCGTGGATTCCGTGGGGAACAGGGGAACGGGCTACACGCTCAGGACCGAGTTCTCGGTACCGGATGACGGGTATCTGATGATAGGGGGTTCCGACGGTTGGGTCGTCAGGGTCTATTCGGACGACAGGCAGGTGGGACGGGCCCTCATGGACCATCCGGTCACCGGTCCGGACTTCGCGGTCCACGGACGCTGTCTGCTTCAGCTGTGCAGCACCGAGGACGGTGTGGAGGTGACCGAGATTTGATTGAGTTCACACTGTCCAGGGTGACGGTGTGCGCCTGCGGATTCATATTGCTGGCATCGACGGTCTCAGTCATCGAGGGAGCATACGATATGGACCAGAAGGAGATGGACGGCGAGACCGTCGAGAGGATCGCGTCGCTGTTGGACTATTTCCAGTTCGCGCATCTGGACGAGATCAGGCTGGACGGCTCGAGGATACTGACAGAAGGCATGTACGTGACAGTCCGCGACGGCTTCGTGGAACTGCATCACGGTGAAAGGACGTATGTGGCGGAGACATGCTATGAAGGGGATTTCACGCTGGAGTTCGGAGAGGCCGTCACGGTCATTCGCCGAACGTTTCGGCGATTTTCCTGACGGTGTCGGTGAAGATGTCGATCTCCTCCGGCGAGTTGTACAGGTACGTGGAGGCCCTCGCGCTCCCATCTATGGCCCTGGACACGTAGAATGGATGTGCACAGTGCATTCCGGAGCGGATCATGACACCGGACATGCTGTCCAGCATCATTGCGATGTCGTGGGAGACCAGTCCGTCGATGTTGAACGAAAGGATTCCGCACCTCTTGCCGGGCTGGTCGGGTCCGACGATGTGGAGCCCTTTGACGTCCTCGAGGTTGGCGAACGCCCTCTTCAGAAGCTCCGCGTCCCACCTCTCGACGTTCTCCATGCCGACCTTGGAGAGGTAATCGATAGCTGCCTTGGTGCCGATGATCCCGGCATAGTTAAGGAGACCCGCCTCGAACCTGTCTGGAACGGGTGCCAAGGACACGCTGTCGTATGTGGCGAGACCGACGGTCCCTCCTCCCAGCGTCAGCGGTCTGAGCTTCTTCAGGACCTCCTTCTTGCCGTACATGATCCCCATGCCGGAGGGCCCGAGCATCTTGTGCACGGAGAGGCAGTAGATGTCCGCATCGATCTTCTTCAGGTCCACGGGCATGTGCGGGGCCGCCTGGGCGCCGTCGATGATGACCGTAGCGCCGTAGTCGTGGGCGATCTCCGTGACGGCCTTGACGGGAACCGAGCTCCCGGTCACGTTGCTGGTGTGCTGGACTGATACGACCTTCACGTCCCTGTTCATGCAGGCCTTGAAGGACTCCATGTCGAACACCCCGTCCTCGCCGGACTTGGACATCCTGCGCTTGATCCCGGTGTTCTCCTCCAGGAAAAGCCACGGCACATGGTTGGAGTTGTGCTCGGTGTCCGTTGTGACCACAACATCCCCCTTCTTCAGGCCCAGTCCGTAAGCGGCTGTGTTGAGGCCCTCGGTCGTGTTCTTCGTGAATATGTAGCAGTCCGGGTCGTCGGTCCCAAAGAAATCGGCCAGGGACGACCTGGTGTCGTCTATCGCCACCGATACCCTGGTGGCCATGGAATGGACGCTGCGTCCTCCGCACGCGGGATACTCCTCATAATACTCGTCCATCGCCTTGATGACCTGATCGGGCCTCAGGGACTGACAGGCGTTGTCCAGGTATATCCCGAGATTCTTGCGGATGGTGGGGAAGTCCTTGCGGACCTCAGACATGTCCATGTCTCTCAATCCGTGGTGCTCTTAATAAGGGTATTGCCTGAATGCGCGCCCGATTGATGAACAGAATAATATCGATGGACTGTATCGGTCAACCATGGTATCCCTGAAGACCGATGTCGGAAGCATCTCCCTCGAGAACCCGGGAATGATCGCTTCGGGCATCATGGATGAGACCGGAAAGTCCCTGGTGCGCGTGCTGCGCTCGGGGGCAGGAGCGGCCGTTACGAAATCGATCGGACTCGAACCCAAGCCGGGACACGACAACCCCTGCTTCATGGAGGTCAGGGGCGGCTACGTCAACGCCATGGGCCTTCCGAACCCGGGAATAGAGCTCTTCAGGGAGGAGATGGAGGAGGCCGTCAAGGAAGGGAAGATCATCGGTTCCATCTACGGGGCCGGCCCCGAGGACTTCTCCAAGCTAGCTGCGAGGATGGAGGACTACGGTGCATGCGCCGTGGAACTGAACCTCTCATGTCCCCACGCGAAGGGATACGGCATGGAGGTCGGAACGGATCCAGCGATGGTCAAGGCCATCGTATCGGCGGTGAAATCTTCCGTATCGATCCCGGTATGGGCAAAGCTCACGCCCAACACACACATACTCACGCAGATTGGATTGGCCGTTCAGGAGGCCGGAGGGGATGCAGTTGTGGCCATCAACACGCTGAAGGCCATGGTCATCTCGCCGGAGTTCGCCAGACCGATCATGAGCAACAAGTTCTGCGGTCTCTCCGGAGAGGCGGTCAAGCCTGTCGGGGTGCGTGCGATATACGATCTCGCTACCGTCCTCGACATCCCGCTGGTCGGGGTCGGGGGGATATCCAACTGGAGGGATGCGGCTGAGTACATAATGGCCGGGGCATCCGCGTTCCAGGTCGGAAGTGCGGTCGGCACAGAGGGACTGTGCGTCTTCAAGAACATCAACGAGGGCCTGAGCGCCTTCATGGAGGAGTACGGTTACGGCTCCATCCGTTCCATGGTAGGTGCTGCCCATGAGTGACACCGTTAGGATCAAGCAGATCATCGACGAGGCCTATGACACCAAGACCTTCGTCTTCGACTGGGACGCCGAGGTCAGGCCCGGACAGTTCATCATGATATGGATACCTGGCACTGATGAGATCCCCATGTCGGTTTCGGGCATATCGGACACCACGAAGAGCATCACAGTCAAGGCCATCGGTGATGCCACCAAGAGGCTCCACGAGTACAAGGTCGGCGACAGGCTGACCATCAGGGGACCCTACGGGAACGGATTCGACCTCAAGAGCAGGAACATCCTGATCATCGGAGGAGGTGTAGGAACAGCGGCCATCATGCCTGCCGTGGTCGAGACCGGGGCGGACACCATCATCGCTGCCCGTTCCGACAGGGACCTCATCATGTTGGACACTGCAAGGAAGCATGCGGCCAACCTCTGGATCGCCACGGATGACGGCAGCGCGGGATTTCACGGCAACGCCGTTCAGCTGATGAACGAGAAGCTGAAGGAGAAATCCTATGATTATGTCATATCGTGCGGGCCCGAGGTCATGCTGTACTTCATGTTCAAGGCATGCCAGGATGCGGATCAGGACTGCCAGCTCTCGCTGGAGAGGTACATGAAGTGCGGAGCCGGCGTATGCGGATGCTGTGTCATGGATGACAAGCGCATCTGCAAGGACGGGCCCGTATTCACGAGGGACCAGATCGCCCAGCTCACCGAGTTCGGGGTGTCCAGAAGGGATGCCTGCGGACGCGTGGTCAAGTTCAGATGAAATGACGCAGGCGAACCACATCTCAGTGGTCCACGGCAGCATGGTCGTGGACGTCCCGAGGAGTATCTTCAAGGGCAAGGAGTGCAGGATAGATTGGGACGAGGTGCCACCGTTCAAGAGGATCATTCAGAGCAGGTATCCGTGGATCACTGACAATGCGGTCAACGTCATCCTGAACAAGGCCCAGATGGAGATGATGCGCGTCAGGGACGAGGAGACCAACGGCCGCGAGTACAGCAAGACCCTTGCCGACAAGGGGAAGTTGGATGATGCGATCGCTCACCTCAGGCTGCGTCTGGAGCTGAATCCCGACGATGCCAAGGCCTGGTACGATCTCGGTGAATTATTGTTCAAGAAAGGGGACGCCCAAGGCGGTTTCGACGCTTTCAAGAAAGGTGACGAACTTTACAAGAGGAAATGATCCCGGTCCGCGTCTTTCCTCCTATTTCCAGATATCTTGTTCATCTACAATTAACCAGATTCATCCAATTATCGAACAATGTATTCAGTAACACGATATTCTAATTCGTGTTATCTATATACCAAAAGCAAAATTGTGATTTTGGAGTGAATCATGAGCAGAAATCAAATAATCGCCGTTGCCGTGGTCCTGATAGTGGCTGTGGCAGGCATCTGCATCTTCGCATTCCGTGATCAGGGCAATGGAGGTACCGGAACCCATGAGGTCACGGATATGCAGGGGAACGTCTGCATTGTCCCTGACAACCCTTCAAGGGTTGCCATCACATCGCAGACCCCCATGGTACCCGTATACATCTACTATAAGGCCGGAATCGACACCCTTGCCGGCGCCAACTCCGGTGGACTCGCCTATGCGAAGAACGGTGTCCTCGGACAGCTTTACAACCTGTCGAGCATCCCTACGGACTTCGTCTCAGGGAGCACAGTGAACGAGGATTCTCTTCTGGCCCTCAACCCGGATCTCGTCATATACACAGGGAACAGAACGGATGAGCATACGATGCTTGAGAAGGACAACCTCGCAAATGTCGGATTCAATACCGCGATGACCGGAGGGAACTCCACCGACCCGTTCGAGACCATCGAATGCTGGCTCAAGCTCATGAAGGACATCTTCAAGAACGACGGGCCCACCAAGAAACTGGTCGACTACAACAATTCGGCGAAGGCCCTCGTCAAGGAGAAGATCGATACCGTGGCGGACGCTGACAAACCCAAGGTCATGATCATCTTCGCTATCAATGCGAACGGAACGGTCAAGGTCGCCGGAAGCGGACACTACTCCGAGTACTGGCTCAATGCTGCCGGTGCGAAGAACGTAGCCGCGTCCCTTACCGGACTCCAGGACGTCAATATGGATCAGATCCTCGCATGGAATCCTGAATACATCTTCTTCGCCAACAGTTCCGGGAAGATGCCGGCGGATATCATCGAGAACAAGATCGACGGACAGAACTGGGCATCCGTGAAGGCCGCTCAGGACAGTCACGTTTACGTGTTCCCCTCGGAGACATATTTCTCGTACGCCCCCTCCCTGGAAGCGGGAGTCACACTCCAGTTCCTAGCGAAGGTTCTGCATCCAGACCTGTTCGAATCCCTTGACATCGAGAATGTTGCCAAGAAATGGATCAAGGACATGTTCGGATATGATGCGTCGGATGAGATGGTATCAAAATTCATATACCCTGATCCGACTTCCGCGGTCATCCACTGATGAAATACGAGAACAAAATACTCTTACTGGTCGCTGTGCCTGTCGTCCTCGGGTTCCTACTACTCGGGGTCGGCAGGTACTCCGTACCTTTCGATCATGTGGTGGAGTGCATATGGTCGTTCATAGTATCCCCCACCGGTTCCACGGAGGAGACGGTGGTGATGGAGGTCAGGTTCCCGCGCATAGTGATGTCAGCCATCGTCGGCTGTGCGCTGGCCATGGCCGGTACCGTGTTCCAGTCCACACTCTCCAACCCGCTGGCATCGCCTGACGTCATCGGAGTGTCGTCAGCCACGGCATTCGGAGCCGCCCTCGCGATCTTCATCGGTCTCTCGGCATTCCCCATGCAGTTCCTCGCATTGGCGATGGGACTGGTCGCATTGGCGGTCGTGTTCTTCATCTGCAAATCATCGCATTCATCATCCATTCTGTCCATAGTACTGGCAGGAATCATCATAGCAGGGGTGTTCAACGCTCTGATCGCCCTCATAAAGTACATAGCGGACCCTTTGACACAATTGCCGGATATCACCTACTGGCTCATGGGAAGCCTTTCCGGGAAGGGGTACGATACGATACTCAACGCCCTGCCGCTGTTCCTGATAGGAGCCATCGTGATATACGCCCTGAGGTGGAGACTCAACATAATATCGCTCGATGACGAGGAGATCAGGGCCCTGGGGCACGATCCGGCCAAGCTGCGCTGGACATTCATGCTGGCCGCCACGCTGTTGGTCGCCACGTCGGTTTCGTTGTGCGGTCAGATCGGGTGGATAGGATTGGTCATCCCGCACATCGCAAGGCTGGTCGTCGGTTCTGACAACAGCCGTGTCATCCCCGTATCGATGGTCCTGGGGGCGACGTTCCTGATGGTCTGCGACACCATATGCCGCAGCCTCATCGCGGCCGAGATCCCGCTGTCCATCTGCACGGCGCTCATCGGTGCGCCCATATTCGCTGTACTGTTCATAAGGAGGCAAAGGTCATGGTCAAGGATTTGAAGGTCACGAACGGGCGTTTCGGGTTCGGGGACCGCGTCCTGTTCTCCGACATAAGCTTCGAGGTAGGGGACAATCAGGTCCTCACCATCCTCGGACCCAACGGGGCCGGGAAGACCACGCTCCTCAAGTGCGTGATGGGATTCTACAAGTGGTCCTCGGGGAAGGCCGAACTCAATGGCAGGGACATAAGCACGTTCTCCCCCAGGGAGCTGACCAAGCATCTGGCATATGTTCCGCAGATGAAGAGTGCCACCTTCGACTACACGGTCAGGGAGATGGTCATGATGGGCCGTTCAGGCCACATCGGCATGTATGATTCCCCCTCGGAGGCCGACGAGGCCATCGTCGACTCCTATCTGGAGAGACTCAACATCGCGTCTCTTGCGGACCGCCGCTACAACACCCTGAGCGGGGGAGAGATGCAGCTCGTCATGATCGCGAGAGCACTCGTGTCCGAACCGGAGATCCTCGTGCTCGACGAGCCTGAATCCAATCTGGACTACAGCAACCAGCTGAGGATAATGGATCTGATCGAGGAACTGTCTGGCGAGATGACATGCATAATCAACACCCATTATCCGGAGCACGCTCTCCGCATCTCGGACAAGACCCTCATGCTGGACGGCAAGGGCAACTACATATTCGGAAACACCGCTGATGTGATCACGGAGGAGAACCTCATGAACGTGTTCAGGGTCAAGGCCAGGATAGGCTCCATGACCGAGAACGGCGAGACGTACAGGTTCATAATTCCGATCGGGAGGCTGCGATGTCCAGGCTGTGCTTCTGTCCGGCGACCGACGGCGGTTACGGCATCGTACGCGTCGGTTCGGACATACCGGAGAGCCAGATCCTGATGGCATCCTCCAATGCCTGCGGCAGGCACATATCAATATCCGCTCACCTGGCAGGATACAGCGACAGGATGAGCTACTATGTGATGGACGAGAGCGAGGTAATCCTGGGCGTGGCCGAGGACGGCGTCGTCGAGGCAGCCTCGAAGATCATCCGGAGCAGACGCCCAAGGATACTCCTGATATACGTCTGCTGTTCGACGTACATTTCAGGTCTGGACAACGAGCGTCTCAGACAGAGGGTCAAATCGGAGAATTCGGATACAGAGGTGCTCGTGGTGGACATGAACCCTGTGGCCGCGGACACCCACAATCCGCCCGCGGTCGCCACACAAAAGAAGATACTGGGTCTTTTGGATTTCACGGATGTCCGGGACGACATCGTGAACCTCATCGGCTCCGATGCGGCACCAGATGCGGAATGCGAACTGTACCCGTTGTTGAAGGGATGCGGGGTGAAAGAGGTCAAGCATCTCACGCTGTGCAGAACCTACGATGATTTCCTCCGTATGGGGATGGCAGGCACGAACCTCGTTCTGTCCGTGAAGGCGATGAGTGCTGCCAAGGAGATCAGCAACGCAAGGCACATTCCGTTGCTCCCCACATATTCCGTGGACCGCGTGAAGGACCATTACCGCAGGCTGTCCGAATCGCTCGGGGTCAGCTTCGATCTCGATAAGTACGCCAAGAGCGCAGAGGACCATGTCAGGAAGGTATCCGATATGGTCAAGGGTATGACCGTATCGGTTGGGAGCATGGCCACCGAGAGGCCGTTCGACCTCGCCAGGAGCCTGGTGAATTACGGTTTCGATGTGCGTTCCGTGTTCCATTCGGGGATATCGAAGTCCGAGAGGGAGGATCTGGAGTATCTGCAGGCCAGGATCCCGGACCTGAAGGTCTATGACTGCGGAGATCCGGCGATGTCCTCCATGGTAGGGAAGTGCGGGAGCGTTGACATAGCGATAGGGTTCAATGCCGCGTACTTCACCATGGCGCAGCGCTCGGTGGACATCGTGCAGGACAGGGGTCTGTTCGGATTCTACGGGATCGAGAGACTGATGGACAAGATCGAGGAATCGATCGAGTCGCCGACCGACTTCCACCGTCAGGTCGAAAATGCGAATCTGGTGATCTGATGGGAAGACTGTACAGCACACTGCCGTTGTTCGCCACCGATTATTCCTCGGCCGCATCGGCAGTCCGCGACTGCGGAGGTCTGGCGGTCATATGCTGCCCTAACGGTTGCATGGGGAACTACGTCCGCTTCGACGAGCCCCGCTGGGCGGAACTCCCGGGAAACGTACTGCAGCTCGAGCTCAACGAGAAGGACGTTATCTTCGGCGACAGGGACTGGATGGAGGAGTTCAGGAATCTCGACATCCCTAAGGATACGGGATTCATAGGGTTCGTCCACACACCGGTGTCGTCGCTGGTCGGAATAGACACGGACATCATGTGCAGGAGGCTGAAGAAGGAGTTCGGGATCCCGGCGGTATCCATAGAGACGAACGGGTACGGTACGTACCACGACGGTATGGCCAAAGCCATGAAGAGGATACTGGAGATCGTTCCCGAAGGCGAAGGGTCCGGAACGGCCCTTCTGGGATTCAGTCCCTTGGAATACACCGCAGAGGAGATGTCCGCGATCTCCGCCGATGTAAGAGCGGCCGTGACATTCCCAGGTTCCGACATCAGGGTCCTGTCGGGAATCAGAAACGCAGAAAGGAACATCCTGCTGTCATCGTCCGCGGAACCGTTCGCCAGGATAATGAGGTCCAAATTCGGTGTCGAATACGAGGCGTTCATGCCGGGGACCAAGGCCGAAGGGAACGGCGACCGCCAGATCCTTGTGGTCGGCGAGCAGGTTAGGTCCAATGTTATACGCAACGAGCTCAGGCACAAGGGTGTCGATGCGGACGTGGCCACATTCTTCACGCTCAGCGACAGTTTCTCCGAGGAGGGGGACCTGAAGGTGAGGTCCGAGGAGCATCTCACGGAACTCGTATCCTCAGGATACAAGTGTGTCATAGGCGATCCGATATTCAGGGGCCTGGTACCTGAGAAGGTGTCGTTCATCCCCGACCCTCAGGCGGCGGTCAGCGGGCGCCTGTTCTGGAACGAGCGCATAGGCATCGATTCCTTGGGCTAGATGGCGGAACGTGTGGCAAAATCGATTCTCGATTGATGCCGAAAAAGCGATGACGTTAGTGTTATATAGGGTCAAATAATGCTACTGTCCAGCGTCGGGGTAACACAGTGGCTATGTGGCGGACTGCAGATCCGCATACGGGGGTTCGATCCCCTCTCCCGACCCCATTCCTTCTTTCAGTATTCGATTCCCATTCTCGCATCGATCCCCTTGTCCATGGGGTGCTTCACGAGTCTCATCTCGGTGATGAGGTCGGCATACTCCTCGAGCTCGGGGGTCATTCCCCTTCCGGTGAGGACGATCTCGACGTGTTTGGGGCGTCTTTTCAATGATGCTATGAGTTCTTCTGAAGTAATAAGCCCTAGACGGACGGCATTTATTGCCTCGTCGAGGATCGCCACGTCGTATCTGCCGGAACCTATCAGTTCCTCCGACTTCGACAGTGCGTCATGTGCCATGTCGATGTCCTCCTGCGAGGGGTTCTTTCCGATGAAGTGGTCGGCCCCCATCGGGATCATGGTGATCTTATCGATCCCGGAGCATGCCTTCTGCTCCCCGTAGCCTGCGTCGGGTTTCAGGAACTGGAGGAAAAGGACGTTCAGCCCGCGTCCGCTCGCCCTAAGTGCCAGACCCAATGCGGCCGTGGTCTTCCCTTTGCCGTTCCCGGTGTAGATCTGAACCAATCCCAGTTCCCTGCGGATGTCCTCGAGCTCTCCCATGATATCGCCGGTAGAGAAATCGCCGACAGCCGATAAAACAATGTCGAAAGGGTTTGGATGGCGGGCTGGTGCCCGCCGATGATATTCATTCCCACTCGATGGTGGCGCAGGGTTTGGGCGAGAGGTCGTAGAGCACACGGTTGACTCCCTTGACCTCGCTGAGGATCCTGTCGGTGATCTTCTTCAGGAGTGGCCAGGGGACCTCCTCTACCGTCGCGGTCATGGCATCCTTGGTGTTGACGGCACGGATGATGACGGGCCAGTCCCAGAGACGCTTTCCATCGCGGACTCCGGTGGAGCAGTAGTCGGGGACGACGGTGAAGTACTGCCAGACCTTGCCCTCGAGTCCCGCCTTGGCGAACTCCTCACGGAGGATGGCATCGGACTCTCTGACGGCCTCGAGCCTGTCGCGTGTGATCGCACCTGTGCAGCGGACACCGAGTCCGGGTCCGGGGAAGGGCTGCCTGTAGACCATGTTGTCCGGGAGGCCCAGCTGTTTTCCGACCACGCGGACCTCGTCCTTGAACAGCAGCTTGACGGGTTCCACGAGCTCGAATCCGAACTTCTCCGGAAGTCCGCCGACGTTGTGGTGGGCCTTCACTCCGTGGCTCTCCAGGATGTCAGGGTAGATGGTCCCCTGTCCGAGGAACTTGACGCCCTCGATCTTGTTGGCCTCCTCCTCGAAGACATCGATGAACTCCTTACCGATGATCTTCCTCTTCTGCTCCGGGTCGGAGACTCCTGCGAGCTTGTCGAGGAAACGGTCGGTCGCGTCAACGTACACGAGGTTGGCCTTCATCTGGTTGCGGAACACTTCGATGACCTGCTCGGCCTCACCCTTGCGGAGGAGTCCGTGGTTGACGTGCACGCATGTGAGGTTCTTACCGATGGCCTTGATGAGGAGTGCGGCCACGACGGAGGAGTCAACTCCTCCTGACAGTGCCAGCAGCACCTTTCCGTCACCGATCTGTTTCCTGAGTGCCTCTACCTGTTCGTTGATGAAGGCGTCTGCCAGCGCAGGCGTCGTTATGCGTTCCATAGAATCCGGGCGTACGTTGCTGTCCATTTGCTCTACCCTCTTGGGATTGTGATGTGAGGCGGACGGAAATAATGATTAATAAGACATGCGAACGGATGGCCGCGGGACCACAGTCGTTAACCCTGACCGCTCATTCCTCGGGGTCCATGAACGTGATGTGAACGTCACGCTTGAGCCCGAGGCCACCTGCGACCTCTATTGCCTTGATCATGGCGGAGGGTACGGGGCAGGCAGTATGCGGGAGGGGCGCCTCCTGCGCTAGCCTGTATATCTCGGACTTGTAGAACTCGGACTCCACCTCCGAATAGGGGCTGATGGGTTCCAGATGCCAGCACATCTTCAGGATGTGGGGGCAGTCGCTCTTGACATCCAGTTCGACCATGCCGATATCGTCTGTCTTGGCCGTGATGGTGGTGATCATCTTGCACACACCGGCATCCACGCATAGTTTGCAGTCCGACATGAGGGTTCGCAGGGATTCAATCGTTTTATTCATTTCTCATCGTCGATGGGCACGTCGAAAGCCCTCAGGATACGGAGCTGCTCATCGCTGGCGAACGTGTTCTGGGGTCTCTTTACCCCCGGAATCTTCACGGTCCTGAGGTTGGATATCTCCATGACCACCTCCTTGAAGGTCATGGTCCTGTTGAGCTTCTTCGTGTTCATCACGTTCAGGACGCCGACCCTGAGGATCAGTGATATGAACTGTAGGAAGACCCTGCTCAGATAGTTGGTCTCCGTGAAGAGGTTCATGGTAGTGCTGTCGTACTCGTTCCTTATCGAATCGAACCTCCTTGAGACGCTGGACCTCTGGATGAACGGGACGATGGCAGTGGAGGCGTTACCCGTGAAGTTCGATATCAGGACGTTGTATCCAAGGAACTTGTTGTGGTTCATGATAGCCTCACTGTTCAGTTCCACCACAGTGTTCCCTTTCTCATCCTCCTTGACTATCAGGAACTCGTCGTACAACTGCTGATGCCTCTCCACAGGGGAATCCATCTCGAGTTCGTATTTGCACATGTTGATAACCGAGATGAATGCGGACAGGTCCGTCACGGCCTGGTTCGGGTCGAAGAAGATGTGGACATAGTACTTCTTCCCGCTGACGTGCTGCATGAAGCTCTCGATGAACATCGGGGTTCCCAGGATGATCCTGTAGTTCTCAGGGTTGGTGATGGTCGATCCGACCTTCTCGACAAGGTTCCTGACGAAATCGTTGTTGGGGTAGGTGCGGACGGTGATGTTGCTGTCCGCATACGGCACCAGTGAAGGGTCCACGTTGTCACCGCGGGTATGGTCGATGAAGGACGACAGCCTGCTGAAGCTGTTGGGGGAGACATCGTAATCGCCGATCTTGCGCCCGGTGATGGGGTCGGACAGCTGATAGCAAATCGGGACGTTGCTCTTAGTGGAGAAGTACATGGTCATCTTCAGACTGTTGTCGAAGTCGTTGCTGATCTCCATATAGTCTTTTGAGAACTCGCTGAGGTTGATCCTGTGGCCTCCGATATTGATGGACGCGGTGAATGTTTCCACAGGCTGGACACGCAGTTTCCAGAGTGTGAAAAAAAGGGAGATCCCATTGGGGTTGATGGATGTCAGGAGGTCGTTGATCAGATTGTTGCTGATGGTCTGGTTGTATGGGGTCTTATGCTGTTCCGACCATTGTTTGCAGAACGAGAGCGGTTCGTTGGTTGATAGCAGGTAGTAGGCTATGGAAAGGATCTTCTTCCAGTGGTCCGGGAAGGAAAGTTTGAGTGTCTCCGTAAGGTGCATGTCCTCGGATACCCTGTCATAGATGGCGCACAGGTATCTGGATTTCACGATCGGACTGTCTTTCACCAACGTCTTCCTGTTGGGAACGATCTCCCCAGTCTCCGGGTCCACATGCCCTACGCACTTCCTCCTGTATACCGTCTTCTTCCTTTCTGGATCCCAAACGGATTCATTGAGATAGGCATAAATAGTATTGGACCTCGGATTTTTCAAATAGACTATGGATGACATCCATATTGTATAATAATATAATTATACAAATAGTTATCCAATTATACAAGAATTAGTATAGATTGATTGATTTAGTTAGATGCGGTAAATACCACTATCCAGAATTGAACAATTGATGTAAATTGTGTGCTGGATGTATCATCCATCTAGGTAGGATATATTGTAGATAAATTTAAATTTGTTATAATTGGAGCATCGAGTTTGTATTTTGAGACAGGTTATAAAGTTAGGCATCCTGATAACATCCAAGCAGGTGATTAGATGCTTAGTAAGGAAGGTGCAGATTTCACAAAGGTCCTCAAGCGTTACGACATCGAGACTCAGGTATCACTCACACCCGAGCAGATGGCAAAGAAACTCTTGCCCGAAGATCCTGTATTAAGGCAGGTAGCAGAAGAGATTCTCTATATGAGATTCAAGACAGTGGTCCCCGTCGTTACGGAGGCCCTCAAACAGAAAGATCCCCTCGACGTCATCAACAATGGACTGGTCGCAGGTATGGAATGTGTCGCAAAGCTCTACGCAGAGCACGTCTACTTCCTTCCCGAGATCATGATGGCAGCAAAGACAATGGAGATCGGAATCGCGATCGCAGTCAAGATGGTCCCCGGCGGAAGAGAGTCCAAGGGAACCGTCGTCATGCACGCTGCCGAGGGAGACCCCCACGACATCGGAAAGAACATCGCGGCCGTCATGGTCAGGTCCTCCGGATACGACGTCATCGACATGGGACGTGATGTGGCAATCACAAACTTCATCGCAAAGGTCGAGGAGGTCAAGCCCCTGTTCGCAAGCGGAACCGCACTCATGACCACGACCATGTCCGCATTCCCTGCCGAGGCCAAGATCCTCATGGAGAAGGGAATCGAGATTCCCCTGATGGGATGCGGCGGTGCAGTCAACAGGGAGTACGCTAACTCCTACGACCTCGGAATCTATTCCGAGAAGGCACCTCAGACCCCCTTGATCGCAGAGAAGATCAGGCAGGGTTACACGTGGAAACAGGTTAGAGAAGAATGGGATGCAATTGTAGGGGGTCAGTGAGATGGCAGTATCAAGATACACAAAGATGGCATACGACTGTGCAGACGACATGGTCTTCGGTTTCTCGAAGAATCCCGTGTCCTACGGATTCGGTCTGAAGATCGGAGCCGGATACGTCATCCCCGAGATCAACTACGCACCCAGGCCCGGAACCGAGAAGGATCCCGAGAGGCTCAGAAAGGAGTACGTGGACTACATCACCAAGGACATCCTCAACAGGGCACTCACAGTCGGATTCCCCAATGTCCAGCTCGAGACCGAGTGGGTCTCCCAGATGAACCAGGCCAAGCTCTCCGCACCCGTCGTCGCGGGACAGCAGGAGATGTGCGAGAAGTACCACGAGGAGTACGGACTCAACTGCGGTACCAGGCAGACCATCCCCGACCAGCGTGAGGCCGACCACGGACTCAGGCCCGGCATGGACTCCGCCCACGCCTATCCCGAGAAGCTGTTCGAGTGTGCGGACATCGCATGTGAGAACGGATGCAACAACCTCTCCATCGAGTCTGTCGGAGGAAAGGAGTTCGCAGATTACGCAGTCACCAACGGAGACATCGTCGCATTCCTGTTCGGAGTCGGTTACCTCGGATCCATCGATATGACCTGGCTCTGGGAGCAGCTCGTCGACATCGCGAAGAAGAACCACTGCGTTGCGGGAGGAGACACCAACTGTTCCGGAGCGAACGTTTCCATGTTCATGGCCGGAGGAATGATGGACCAGGATGTCCAGAGGACCTTCTCCGCCGTCACCCGTGCAATCTCCGCCGCAAGGACGCTCTGCGCCTGGGAGGCCGGAGCCGTCGGTCCCGACAAGGACTGCGGTTACGAGGGACCCATCGTCAAAGCCATCGCAGGAAAGCCCACCGCACAGGAGGGAAAGAACTGCCAGTGCGCACACTGCGATCTGCAGGGTAACCTCATCGCCCAGTGCTGTGACCTGTGGTCCAACGAGTCCGTCGAGTACCACCCCGAGTTCGGAGGAACCTCCGTCCAGTGCTGGTTCGGATCGATCGGATACGAGGCCTCACTCATGAACACCGCGATCCAGCTCAAGCAGGAGAAGACCCTCAGGGACATGTACATGTACTCTGACAGGTACAGAGGACCCGAGGCATACATCCTCGCGTACGACCACGCATACGAGATTGGAAAGGCAATCGCCCAGTACGGTGACAACCTCTACCTCAGGGCCAAGGCCGCCGGAACCAAGGCAGTCGAGATCCTCCTTAAGGGCTACGAATCCAAGGAGCTCGGACTCACCACCAAGCAGCTCGAGACCCTCCAGGACATCAACAAGAAGCTCTCCGCACTCCCCGATGACGAGGACAAGTTCGTCGAGTGGGCAGCAAAGGAGTACAAGGACATCGTCCCCAACTTCAACATGAAGAACTACGGACTCTGAATTCCCCCTTGAAAACCATTTACCGGCGGGTCCGATCTCCTCGTATCGCCGGGACCTCCAACATTCACATATTTGTAAGCATATTTCGTAGGTGCAGCTGAGATGATACTATGAGTTACGGTATTTCCCTGGATATAGGTACGAGCGGAACAAGGGGTCATGCGGTCGATCTCTCGAACGGCAGGATCCTTTCGACATCTGTCACGGAATGTCATCCCTTGCCGGGTGCCAACATCATGGATCACCTTACGTTCTGCATCAACAACGGCACTGAGACGGCCCACAACATCCTGATGGATACCGTTAACAAGCTGATCAGGACCCTAGGCGTCGATCTGAACAAGGTCGAGAGGGTAAGCATCTGCGGAAACCCTATCCAGCTGTCGCTCTTCCAGGGGATCCCCGTGGACGATCTTGCGTTCGCAGGCGACAACGCCCACAAGGCAAGAGGGATAGTCGCCCAGAAGAGGGATGCTGGTACATTCTCCGCGGTGGACGTCGGTCTCGATGTCAAGGACGGATGCGAATTATTGGTCCCTCCGGCCATCAGGCACGAGATCGGTGCGGACGCCTTGGCCATGATGTACAAGAGCGGTTTCCTCGAGCAGAAGGAGAACTGCCTCGTCACGGATTACGGTACGAACGCGGAGATGGCGCTGAAGGTCGGCGACGACATATACACGGGTTCGGCCGCGGCCGGACCTGCCATGGAAGGCCAGTCCATAAGATGCGGTATGCTCGCCGGGCCCGGGGCCATCTCGGACCTGGAGTACGACTTCCAGTACATATGCAAGGTCCTGAATGACGATATAATACCTGAGAACGGCGACAGGGTCGACATAGCCCTGGAGACCGTCACGCCGGAGGGTCCGATGAGCGGGAAGGCCAAAGGTATCACCGGAACAGGTGTGATCGCGGCCGTATCCGCCCTTCTCGAGGCCCATCTGTGGAGGAAGGGGAAGATCGACACCAGCGACGGGCTGCTCCATCTGCAGGATGGTATCACCATCGATTCACACGACATATCGGAGGCCCTGAAGGCCATCGGTGCGATGAGGGCCGGTCACTTCACCCTTCTGGAGCACGCAGGCATCAAGTTCAGCGATCTGGACATCATGTACATGGCCGGCGCATCCGGTACATACGTGGATGCTGTCAAGGCCAGGAAGGTGGGACTCTTGCCCCCTTCGTGCAACACGATCTACCAGTACGGGAATACATCGCTGGCAATGGCTACGGACATCCTCAGGGACCCAGAGCTGCTGGATAAGCTCCAGGACATAGCCAACGGCATCAGGGCCAACCACATAATGTTCGCCGGGGACGAGGTGTTCGAGCAGATCTACACCCAGGAACTCGCGGTCTGCGACGAGGGCATGAGCATGGAGATGTACAACAGGAACAACGCGATCGCCGGCATACAGGAGCTGCCGAAACCGACCGGTAACCCCACGGTCCACAGGATGGTCCAGCGTGACATCCCTGATCTGGGTGACAGAGGGCTCTTCATCCTTCACGACATCGGGACCGAGCTTCGCGGATACATGGAAGGCTGCATTGGCTGCAAGAAATGCGAGAACGAATGCCCCGAGCATGCACTGAAGGTCATGGACGACAACGAGATCGTGGTACAGACCAAGAACTGTCTCGGAACCGCATGCTACAGATGCCAGTTCAGTTGCCCCAAGAAAGTCTATAAGTACGACTCCCTGAGATTGGTCCAGTGAGGATTCGAAATGCACGTGTTCATCATCGGCGGATTCCTTGGCAGCGGAAAGACCACGATCCTTCTGAGCCTCGCGAGACTGTACACGGGCAAGGGGAAGAGCGTTGCCATCATAGTCAACGAATCCGGCGAGGTCGGGGTGGACGGATCCACGATAAAGGCTCAGGGGTTCAGCGCCACGGAGCTTCCCGAGGGATGCATATGCTGCAGCCTTGTCGGATCCCTGCAGGCCACCCTCAAGCAGATCAAGAGCGACATCGATCCCGACATCCTGATCATAGAACCTACCGGTCTGGCACTTCCACATAAGGTGAAGCAGTTCGTCCACACGTCGATGATCGACGAGGACTCCTGCTCCATCATCGGACTCGCCGATGCGGACCGTTTCGACTCGCTGATCGAGAAGAAGGAGAACTTCTACAAGATGCAGATGTCCGGTTCCGACATCGTCCTGATAAACAAATCGGACCTGGTCACGAACGATGAGATATCACGCATAGCGGGATGGTTCTCGGAGAACTATCCGTCGAAACCTGTATTCTCAGTCTCCGCCAAGACGGATGCGGGGATGGAAGCCCTCTATGATTTCATCGGGTCGAAGATGACCGGATGACCGTATCATTCACGGGTCTTGAGCTCCGGAAGCATGGCCATCACGACCCTTCTCAGCTGGAACGCATCGTAAGGTTCCGTGAAATGTATCATCTCCCCTCCTCCTTCGTAGGGGAATGCCGAGGGATAGCCCTTCAGAAGGGTAGTCGATGCCTTGGTGAGTTTGATCAGGAGTCTGTCGTCGTAGATCCCGCCGAATAGTTTCCCTTCCATGTACAGGAGATATTCCCCCATCATCTTGTGGGAGGTGATCTCGGGCAGGATCGCCCTGACCTTTTCCAGAGAATTCGCATCGGAAGGCATGTCTCACATTCTATGGAATCCGCGGAACATCCACTGACCTATGGATTTGATCCCGTATCTCAGCGTCTGGATGAACGAGCGGCTCTCGCTGTAGACGGCGGTGATGTCACCGTTCATGATGGCATCCACGGCCTCCCGCCAGTTGGTGACAGTGTCCGGCAGTTCCACGTAGCCCCAGCCTATGCGCCCGGGTGTGTGCGCATCAGAACCGGCGGAGACCGGTTTTCCGATCCTCTCCGCGAGCTTCTCCGATTTCCTGTTGGCGGATGGGATGGAGCGTGCGTTCCTTGATTCGATGCCGTCGTAATCATAGGACAGGGTATTCTTCTCGCCCAGTCCGGACCACCATCTGTATGGGTGGGCAGCGAAGGCGTATCCTCCGGCCTCGTGTATCTTGTCGATGGTATCCTGGATGGAAAGTCCCTTGGGAATCTGCCTGTCGATGCCGAAGGCCAGGATGTGGCCTTCCTTGGACGAGACCTCCTCCGCAGGGATTATGATGACGTCCTTGTTGTCCTTGAGGATATCGTAGGCCTTGAACTCGTTGTGGTCGGTCACGGCTATGCAGCCGATGCCCTTCTCCACGGCCGTTCTGACCAGCTCATCCATCTTGGTGTGGCCGTCGAGGGAGAACTCCGTATGAACGTGAAGGTCTGCTTTCATCTTACGTCTGCCCCGTCGAGGATGCCGCATCCGTCGTCGACGGTGATGATGCATCCTTTACCGTCTCCGAACGGGATGGCCTTGTCACCGTCGATGATCGCCGTGACCACCTCGGGTGCGTCGGGGGGAAGTTCTATGTCCATTCCGAGGAATTTGCCGTCCTTGATCCTCGCCGTCTTGATCTTGACAGCCTCGAAGTGCTTCAGCTCGATCCTGGAGGATGAGTTCTCGAGACCGCAGTTAAGAACGGTTCCGTTGGGGACGTCCTTGTTGGGCTTGAGAAGTGCCAGATGGTCCCCTCCGACCTGTTCGTCGTCGGCGGCCATGAGCATTCCGAAGGACTCCACGCCCTTGAACTTGGCCTTCTTGAGGTTGGAGATCACGAGCAGCCTCCTTCCCATCATGTAATCCTTGGGGAAGATCGACTTGATGTTGGTGACCAGCTGTCTGGGCTCCTCCTCTCCGAGGTCGACCTTGAGGACGTACAGCCTCTCAGCCTCGGGGTGGTCCTCTACGGACACGATCGTTCCCACACGGACATCCAGGCGCCTGAAGTCAGCGAAGGGCCCGGTGAAGTTGGCAGGCTGGGGTTCAGCGTTCTCCTTCTTCTTGTCCTCCTTGAGCTCGGGGATATCCAGCTTCTTGAACACTGGCACGGAGTCGTTGAGCTGCTGTCCCGTTTTCACGGATGCCTTGGCCGCATTGAGTCCGGCATCCTGGATCGTTCCCTCGTTTCCGAGGAAGCCCCAGACCTTTTCCGCTGCCGTGGGGACGTAAGGCCAAGACAGGACGGACAGTGCCTGGACGAGCCTGAGGACGTTGTGGATGACCTTTCCGCAGGCCTCCTTGTCCTCCTTAACCAGTTTCCAGGGCGCCGCATCGTTGAAGTACTTGTTCCCGAAGGACGAGAGGTTCATGACCGCTTTTAGTCCCTTCTTGAAGTCGCAGCGTCCGATGCAGTCGCAGTACTCCTTCACCGTGTCCTCGATGGCCTGTGTGACCGCCGGGTCGTCCTCGCCCGCGGGGATGGTGCCGAAGTTCTTCTTCGAGAAGTCCAGCGACCTGTGGAAGAAGTTACCGAGGTTGGCCACCAGTTCGGTGTTGACCTTGGTCTGGAAGTCCTCCCAGGTGAACTCTGAATCATGGGTGTCGGGCATGACCGCCGACAGGTAGTATCTGATAACGTCCGCGTCGTACTTCTGGAGTACGCTTGGGATATCGATCGCTCCTCCGCGGCTCTTGGAGAGCTTTCCTCCGCCTATCATGAGGTACTCGTTGGCGGGGATGTCGTAGGGGAGCTCCAGTCCGCCGACTCCCATGAGTATGGCGGGCCAGATGATCGAATGGAACGGGATGTTGTCCTTTCCGATGAAATAGTAGTGCTTGCACTCGGGGTTCTTCCAGAACTCCTTCCAGTAGTCGGGCTTCCCGATCTGCCTGGAGTACTCGATGGATGCCGAGAGGTAGCCGATAACCGCGTCGAACCAAACGTAGATGACCTTGTCGTCCCAGCCCTCCATGGGGATGGGCACTCCCCAGGACATGTCCCTCGTGATGGCCCTGTCGGTGAGTCCCTCGCCCTGTAGCCAGTTCTGGGTGAACGTCTTGACATTGGATCTCCAGTAGTCCTTGTCCTTTACGTAGTCGATGAGTCTGTCCGTGAACGCGCTCAGTTTCAGGAAGAAATGCTTGGTGGCCCTGATCTCGGGTGTTGATCCGCATAGTGTGCAGTACGGTTCCTTGAGGTCCCCGGGTTCGAAGGTGGTTCCGCAGCTGTCGCACTGGTCCGAACGGGTCTTCTCCGCACCACACTTGGGACAGATCCCCTCGACGTACCTGTCGGGAAGGAAACGTCCGCACTTGGGACAGAAGTACTGGTTGGTCTCCTTCACGTAGACGTATCCGTTGTCCTTCAGCTTGTTGAAGATGTACTGCGTGACCTCGAAGTGGGTGGGGCAGTGGGTCTTGTTGAAGAAGTAGTGGATGTTGAGGTCCTCGATGGCCTTCTTGTTGATCTCATGGAACTTGTCGGCGTAGGCCTCGGGGGTCATTCCGCATTTCTCCGCTGAGATCGTAATCGGTGTCCCGTGCTGGTCCGAACCTCCGACCATCAGCACCTCGTTCCCAAGGAGCAGGTTGTATCTCCTGAATATGTCAGGGGGCAGGAGCGATCCGGCCACATGGCCCAGGTGTATGGGTCCGTTGGCGTACGGCCACGCGACGTTTATGCAAATCTTCGACATTTTGAAACCGCCCCTCAATTGTGCACGCTTTATTAATTGATTACGCGTGGGCACACACGACCAGAGGTGCTGGCCATGTGCGGTGTTTTCGATATGGAATCAGAATGTGCCAGATGATGCAAATCTAAGGATCGTGGATCGTTGTTTTGCTTCATCGGCATCGAGGGGTCGAGTCTAATTATATTTATATTAAGATTGAATCGGCCATCCCATGCGGATAGCGGCAGTCCTGGTAGACAGATGCCAGAACAAGAAGTGCAATCACGAATGCGAGAAGTTCTGTCCCCTGAACAGGACCGGTGTGGAATGTGTTACCTTCGGAGAGAGGGGCAAGCCCATAATCTCGGAGGAGCTCTGCCAGGGATGCGGTATATGCGTCAACAAGTGCAACTTCGACGCCGTCAAGATCATCGGTCTCGCCGACGAGCTGAAGGAGCAGATGATCCACCAGTACGGCGAGAACAGCTTCCGCCTCTACAGGCTGCCCGTTCCCAAGAAGGGGCTGGTCACCGGTATCCTGGGACCGAACGGAATCGGAAAGTCCACCGCTATCAAGATGCTTTCCGGGGCCGAGATCCCCAACCTCGGTAACTACGAGAACCCGCCCTCCAAGGAGGAGGTCCTCAAGCATTTCGCTGGTACCGAGCTCCATGAGTATCTGAAGAACGTCTACGACGGGAAGGTCAAGACCGCTATCAAGCCCCAGTACGTCGATCTGCTTCCCAAGGCATCCAACGGCGTCGTCAGGGACCTCCTCTCGAAGGTCCAGGAGCGCATGACCGTGGAGGAGGCGGCGGAGATCTTCGACCTCACCGAGGTCATCGACAGGGAGCTGTCGAAACTCTCAGGAGGAGAGCTTCAGCGTCTGGCCATGGCGGCCACGATGATGAAGGACGCGGACGTCTACTTCTTCGACGAACCCACATCGTATCTGGACATCTACCAGAGGGTCAAGATGGCCAGGCTCATCAAGGACCTCAGCATGGAGAAGCAGGTCATGGTCATAGAGCACGACCTGGCGATCCTGGACTTTCTGGCCGACAACGTGAACGTCGTCTACGGAACCGAGGGGGCATACGGAGTGTTCACCATGCCCAGGCAGGTCAGGACGGCCATCAACGTCTATCTCGACGGTTATCTCCCCGAGGAGAATATCAGGTTCAGGGACAGGCCGATCGAGTTCGCCGCATCGCCACCCAGAGCGGACTGGCAGACAGCGGACATCATTTCATTCAAGGGACTGAAGAAGGATTTCGGGGAGTTCAAGCTTGATATCTCCGGAGGGGCCGTCAAGATCGGCGAATCCGTAGGTATCGTAGGTCCCAATGCTACGGGAAAGACCACCTTCGTCAAGATGCTGGCGGGGGCCATCGAACCCGATTCGGGAGAGATGGACAACAAGGTCAAGGTGGCCTACAAGCCGCAGTACATCTCGGCCGACTTCGACGGGACGGTGCAGGACCTCCTGTTCATGAAGTACTACGACACGGTCAATACCAGCTTCTTCAACGGAGAGGTACTGGAACCGCTCGGTATCAAATACCTCATGGACAAGCAGGTGAAGAACCTCTCCGGAGGAGAGCTTCAGCGTGTGGCCATCACGATGTGCCTCGCGACGGAAGCGGACATGTACCTGTTCGACGAGCCCTCGGCGTATCTGGATTCCAACCAGAGGATGAACGCAGCGAAGACCATCAGGAGGATGATGGAGAAGACCGGACGCAGCGGAATGATCGTCGACCACGACATCTACTTCCTGGACATGGTCTCCGACTCCATGATGGTGTTCGGAGGGGATCCGGGACACCACGGTTTCGGAGACGGACCGTTCGACATGCGCGAAGGAATGAACAGGTTCCTCGAGGCCGTAGACATTACATTTAGAAGGGACGCTGACTCCCACCGTCCGAGGATAAACAAGCCGGATTCGAGGCTAGATAGGGAGCAGAAGTCCAAAGGGGAGTATTACTACTCTGATGTGACCCAGCAGGTCGCACAGTGATAATCGCAGGGGATTGAGATGGGAAAAGCCGATACACATCTGCATACGCAATACTCGGGATTCTCCAAGCTCGGAGTGATGAAGTTCCCGGAATCCGTGCTCTCGCCGGCCATGCAGGTCGACAAGGGAAGGAAGAACGGGATGGACGTCATCGCCATAACAGACCACGACGAGACCGCGGCCGCCTTCATCGCCCAGGAGTACGCCAAGAAGTTCGACGACATCGAGGTCATCGCAGGGGAGGAGGTCACCACCCACGACGGGGAGGTCATAGGACTGTTCCTGACCGAGAGGATCCCCGAGGACCTTCCGATCGAGGAGACCGTCGACATCATCCGCGAACAGGGCGGTCTTGTGATAGCGCCCCACCCGTTCAGCTACCATGTGTTCGGACTCAAGGAGCAGATCCTGACGCTGGACATCGACGGTTTCGAGACCATCAACGGCGGGCATCCGGACAAGTATTCCAACAAGTTCGCGAAGATGGTCATGGACAGATATCCCAAGAGATGGGCGGAGATCTCAGGATCCGATGCACATTCGGTATACACCTCCGGCTACAACTGGACGGAGTTCGAGGGCACCACCGCGGAGGACCTCAGGAAATCGATCCTCAACAGGACGACCAAGGCGGCTGGCGTTCCAGCACCGGTCCTCGGACAGGTGCAGTGGAGCATCGAGGTCGCATTGGGCGGAGCGAAGCTCATGAGGAAGGCCCTGTTCGGGAAGCTCGAGCAGGTCCCCAACGACCATCTCATAGAGAAGATCCTCAGCGTCAACGACCTGAAGAAGGTCACTGGTATATTCGCCGCATACGCCTACGCCACACCGTGGATGAGCGGTCTCGCCACCGCGCTGAGCACAGCCTGGCTCGCCCGCGGGGCGAGGAGGATGGAGAAGGAGATTCCTCAGCGTCTTGCTGAGATCGACAGGATCATCAAGGAATATGACGCAGGAAAGTCCTGATATCTTCAAGATCGGGGTGAACATCCCCGCAGAGTTCTTGGAAAGGCTGATGGATACTGTCACAGAGGCCATTGAGCCGGTCTATCCGAAATACGACCGTACGTTCATGTATTGGCCCATCAAGGGCACATGGAGGCCCCAGAATGGGTCGGATCCCTACAACGGCACCATCGGAAGGATCGAGGTCGCGGACGAGATGAGGGTCGAGTTCGCCGTGAAGGAGAAGGATGTCGGCAGGGCCGTGGAGGCCATCGTAAGGGTACATCCTTACGAAGAGCCAGCCATCGATGTCATACCGATGTTCGGATGGAAGAGGTTCAGTTCTTCGGACTGATCGAGAACACGTTGTCGAAGGTCCTCTGCATCTTGTGGATCTTGAGGCTCTGCTTCCTGTAGTCGAGTTCCGCGGGGTCGAGTATGCCGATCTCCACGAAGTCATCCAAGGCCTCGAGCGCGGAATCGTAGTCGGACTCCATCCCGACGAGCACGTCGATGAGCCTGTTGCGGCACATGATCGTCTTGGGCAGCTCCCCTCCGTTCTCCTTGATGAAGCGGTCCTTTACCGAAGGGAACAGGTCCAGGTTCTTGCAGCACTGCTCCTTGGTCGCCTCGGCATCCTCGCTTCCGAAGAGCCCGTCGATGTAGGCCTCGGTGACCATGAAGCGGTCGTAGTCGCAGAGGTCCTGCTGCAGGGCGTACTGTCCCGCGATGATCGAGAGCCCGTAGTTGTGGTCGTCGCTGGAACGCTTCATGAGGTCTACAAGGAACCCCTTCTTGGAGCTTGTATCGATGTCGGCCAGATACCTCTTGACCTTCACCTTGTTCATATCGTTCAGTGAATCGAACCAATCTACTAATCCAGCCTCGGAAATCTCGCTGGGAATCGCCTGTGCCATGCTGGGTGAATCAGTCATCCTGCTTTATAGAATCGTCGATGAGGACCATCCGGGGAGGGTTGTGGCGGTACTTCGAGATGAGCGATTCGGAGGTCCATTTGAGATACTTCTCGAAATCCTCGGCCCTGCGGGGACAGGTCCTGTCGCAGAACCGGCAGAACATCTCGCTGCAGGGGCTGGGGGTGATGGACAGCTCCACGGCATCCCCGTATCTGGACCTCAGCGCCTCCCCGAGCTCGCACTCCTCGTCGTACGTATCCTCGATGGACAGCTCCTTGGGGAGGACCAGATGCATGTCCACGAACAGGTTGTGGCCGTACTTTATGATCCTGAGCCTGTAGATGTCGATCCAGTCGTTGTGCCTGTACTCGTTGATGATGGCGGTGATGTCCTCCAGCAGTTCCTCGTCCGTCCTGTCCATGGCATCGTCCATGCTCCGCTTGACGACCTTGATGCCTGTGTAACCGATGATGACACCGAAGATTATGGCGATGGAAGAGTCCAGCCACGCCGCGTCGTAGCCCATGCCTATGGCGATGTACACGACGAACAGTCCCAGGAGGATGCCCACGGAGGAATACGTGTCCGAGCACAGGTGCCTTCCGCTCGCGACCAGTGCGGGCGAGCGGGTCTTCTTCCCCTTGCTGATGGCGGCCCTTCCCACGACGTAATTCACCAACGCCGCCGCGGCGACGATGACCAGTCCGATATCGAGCTGCCTGATCTCGCCGGGGTTCAGGAGCGACCTTATCGATTCGCTGATGATGATCAATCCAGCGATGAGGATCATGCTCCCTTCGATCAGGGCGGAGATGTTCTCTACCTTCCCGTGCCCGAACGGATGCGATTTGTCCGCAGGTTGTGCTGACAGATACAGAGCGTACAGGCCTATGAAGGCGGCCACAACGTTGACGATGGATTCCAGAGCATCCGTCAGGATGGCCATGGAGCCGGTGAGGTAGACGGCGAGGAATTTCAGGGCCATCAGGATGAATCCTACGGCAGCGACTATCTTCTGAAAATCGAAGTTGGTTTTCGCCGCCTCATCCATAGCAGAATCATGGTAAAATGACTATAAAGCGATTATTTCGAGTTAAAACCGTTTAAAATTGTTTAGGTTTGCCTCTGGAAATCGAGGCTATCGTCCCGATGATGCACATGATGAAGCAGGTGATCATGGAGAGCTCCAAGACCTGAAGGAACAGGCCGTAGGTCTCGGGACCGAGATTGTCGGTGGAACCCATGATCACGGTGATGTATGTCATGGCGATGCCCATGCTGACCATCATCCCGGTCTGTCTCATGACGGACAGTACTGCGGAGGCCTCGCTGGAGTGCTCCTTGGGGACGGAGGACATGATCAGGGTGCTGTTCGGAGCCGAGAACATCGCGAATCCGAAACCTCCGATTACCATCGACATGGCCACGACGTATTTCGGTGTGTCCAGGGTGTAGAACACATAGGTCAGGATGCAGATGGACGTGAGGATCATTCCCACTGTGGGGAGTATGATCTTGTTCGAAATCCTGTCGGTAAGTTTGCCGAAGAACGGGGTGAATATGCACTGGACCACGGGCTGGACTATCATTAGCAGACCTGCTTCAGTGGCGGTGAGCCCGCCGATGCTCTGCAGGTACAGCGCGAGGAAGAAGGATATCGAGAACGACGAGGCGTAGTTCATGAATGCGGCGAGGCAGGACCCGCTGAAGGTCCAGTTCTTGAACAGTCCCATGTTCAGGAGGCATCTGCTGTTGTTGATCTGTGATCTCACGAACAGTGCCAGCAGGAGTATTCCGATAACGACGCAGACTGCCGCCCAAACCGCCGGGAGGTTCATCACACCGCCCATGGAGAGCAGCATCGCCGCTCCGTACAGCACCGAGTTCCTGAGGTCGAACGACCCGTCCTTGTCGACCGCGATCTCTTTGTGGAATCCGGTCAGAATGATGATCGTCGATGCTACGGCCATCGGGACGGTGATCAGGAACAGCAGCCTCCATCCGACCAGGTCGTTCAGGGCTCCGCCGAGGGCGGGTCCGAAGGATAGTCCCATGTAGACGAACATTGTCTGATATCCGATGGCGGTCCCTCTCCTCTCCGGCGGGACCACATCCGTGAGTATGGATATGCTGACCATAGCCAGCGATGAGGCGCCTACGCCTATGATCGCCCTTCCCAGGATGACCACCCAGAATACCGGTGCGAAGCAGGCGATGAAGCAGCCCTATAACGAACAGTCTCTTCTTCCCGACGATGTCTGCGAGCTTGGCGAACGGGACCATGAATATGACCGATGCCAGGAGGAAAGCAGAGTTGATGTAGGCCAGATCGTGGGATCCCACATCGAAGTCCTCTCCGATGTTGATCAGCGAGAGGTTCATCATGGTACTCAGCAGGGGCGTGATGAACGCCGAGACGTAGCATGCAAGCTGAACCGCCCTGACCTCCGATGCCGAGTACTCCATGATGCCCGTTAACAGGGACCAGAATTTTAGCGTTTGGTCGGTGTCCGATACATTAATTACGGGTCCGCGCGATTTTCCCCGCATGCCCATATACGACAGCATCATCGAAACGATCGGAGAGACGCCCATAGTCCGTCTGAACCGCCTTCCCAAGGAGGGTTCGAAGGTCTATGTCAAACCGGAGCGCGGGAATCCCGGTGGATCCATCAAGGACCGTGCGGTGCTCTCGATGATAGAGGATGCCGTGGCGAGGGGCATACTGAAGGAGGGCGGAACTATAGTGGAGCCCACTTCGGGCAACACCGGTATCGCGATAGCGATGATCTCCGCCGTCCGCGGTTACAGGGCCATAATCGTCATGCCTGACACAATGTCCGTTGAGAGGAGGCAGGCCATACATGCTTATGGGGCCGAGATAGTACTGACCCCGGGCAGCGAGGGCATGGGAGGGGCCGTGAGGAAGGCGGAGGAGATCGCCAAGGAGACCGGCGGATGGATATGCGGGCAGTTCGACAACCCGATGAACGCGGTCGCACACCGTGTCGGGACCGGCAAGGAGATACTCCGCGACCTCCCGGATGTCGATTACGTGTTCGCTGGATTCGGGACCGCAGGGACCGCTTGCGGTCTGGCGATGGCTTTCAGGGATGCCGGGTCCAAGGCAAAGGTCATAGGGGTGGAGCCCTACGAGAGCCCTCTGGTGACGGAAGGGAAGGCCGGCCCCCACAAGATCCAGGGGATCGGTGCGAACTTCGTTCCTAGCATATTCGACAGGTCCCTGCTGGCCGATGTAGTGGCTGTGAAGGGCGACGATGCGATAGCCACGACCGTGGAGATGGCCAGGAAGGAGGGGATATTCTGCGGCATATCATCGGGTGCGGCGGTGTACGCAGCCCTCAGAAAAGCGGAAGAGGGGCCTGACAAGGTCATACTCGCAATCCTGCCTGATGGCGGGGACAAGTACATGAGCACGGGCATCTTCGACTGATCATCCGACGGTCTTCGGATTGATCAGCTTGTTGATGACCGCATCCTTCACAAAGGGGTTATAAACATCCATATCGGGTTTCTCGTCGAGTATCCTCTGGATCTCGCCGACGACGTGCGAGAAGATCGCCTTGTAAGATTCGCAGGATGCGCCTCCATTCTCCTCGAGCCCGTTCTCGTAGCATGCATCTATGCTGCATCCTCCGTTGCAGAACTTGAATATCTCACAGCTGGCACATCTCTCGCGCCTCTTTATCGAGCCGATGAGGATGTTCCTGAAGCCCTCGGACTGGAATGCCTCGTCTATCGAGGAGACGGAATCGATGTTCCCCATGAGGAATTCCTTGGGACATGCCTTGGAGCACGGATACAGCGAACCGTCAGGGTACAGGCAGATCCATTTGGTCAGGCAGGACGTGTGGGCACAGTCGGAGGGTATGGGCTCCCCGAGATAGTTCCTGATGTACTGGTAGAACGGCATGAGGGGGACCCTAGCCTTGTTGTCGTATAGCCACTCGTCGAAGGCCTCTATGCTCCCTTTGACGAACTCCTCCGTGTCCGGTACGTAAGGCTTCCCGCAGCCTGCACCGATGACCGGGGCGAACGTCGTCGCGATGTCCTTGTCCCTGAAGTACCTATATATCTCCGCCTGCTTCGATGCGGTCTCCTTGGAGATGGTGGCGCTGACGGAATACATGTTCTCCTTGGCGGAGAGCGTCCCCAAGGTCTTCTCCAGATTCTCCGCCCTGAGGATGCCGTTGTAGGGCCCCTCGTAAGAGACGCCTATGTTGATCTTCTTCTCACGGCAGTACGCCATGAATCTCCTGTTGAGAAGGGTGCCGTTGGTGTTGATGGTGTTCCCGTATCTCATGGAGTCCTTGCCGAAGTACTTCTCCTCGAGGCCGATGACCTCCTTGTAGAACGACATCGGCAGCGTCATGGGCTCCCCTCCATGCCAGATGAACCAGGCGCTCTGATACTCCTGCGAGGCGAGCCTTATGATCTTCTCCACCCTTTCCAGCGGGATGTCCCCTTTGACCCTCTCCTCGGGAGGGTGGTAACAGTGCTTGCAATCGGTGTTGCAGAATAATGTCGGTTTGATGACGATGGTGATATGAGGCTTCATGATAACCCTGGTCCGTCCCACGATGCAAAGGAACGGACTTCAGACGGATCAGAAGGGCCAGTAGGGCCAGACGCCGAAGAATCCATCGGTGGCGTAGCAGCAGCACGCCACGAGGACCACGACGGTTCCGATGACGCAGAGGTGCCATCCCCAGCTGTTGCAGTATCCCTTGTCGTTGCAGCAGCAGTAGTCGCATGAGGTGAGTTCGCTGTGCTCCGCATCGGCTCCCTTGTCGAAGCGCTCTGCGTGCTGGTTGTCCTGCGGGAGCCCCTCCATGGAGAATGCGATGAAAGCGTTGGGAGATTGGCTCACATACAGTGCGGTCAGTTTGTCGACGGATTCTGCATCGTAGGACATTGAAATTCACCTTATCAGCGGGGGTCTGATATTCCGTCAAATAATTTCTTATTATATAATCATTGGCGGTTGGCAAAGACCTGGTTTTTCCGGTTACTGGATGGGAAACCATTAATCGTCCGTGATTGATGTCTGCTTATGCTCGGCTACACCCTGCCGTACTACAACAGGCTCTCCCCTGCGGACAACAAGGTCTACCGCAGGTACTACTGCGAGGGCTGCCATCATCTCAGGGACGGTTTCGGGGTCGCGAGCACTCTGACGGTCAACTACGACATGACGTTCAACACGATCCTCCTCAACAGCATCGCGGGGGACGTATTGGATTTCGAAGGGACGAAGAGCAGGTTATGCGTCCTGGACAGGCCGAAGGCGGATTCCGACCTCATGAGGAAGATGGCCGCCTACACACTGATCCTGACCAAATGGGAGCTCCAGGACGACGAGAGCGACAAGCCCTCGGTCAAGTCCAAGCTGGCATCCGTGACCTTGGCCAAGGCTATAGAGAAGGCCGTGGAGCAGTTCCCGGAATACGATAGGATGGTGGGGGATGGATTCTCGAACCTCCGCGATCTGGAACAGCAGGGATGCAAGGATGCGGTCCTCATGGGCAGGACGTTCGGGGAGGGCCTGATCGGGGCGCTCAGGGATATCGCCGGGGAGCACGCCAGCGACGATCTGGATGATGTGTTCAGGCACCTCAGCACCGTAGTCTACCTGATGGATGTGGTGGACGATCTGGACGAGGATTTCATGGAAGGGACGTACAACCCCCTCCTGCCGGAGACCGGTTACACCAACGCCAGCGACTTCAGGATGAAGCACGTGTACGAGATCACATCCATGCTCAACGGGGAGATAGGGCTCCTCCAGGAATCGTATTCCAAGGTCAGGGGTCAGATGAGGTGCTCCACGGGGATATGCGACAACATAGTCTACATGGGGATCCCGGATTCGGCGAAGAAGGTCGTGATGGGGAGCTCCACCGCGAAGAAGAGCGTCAAGAACATGCTCTCCAACAGGAAGCAGAGGATGTCAGAGGGAACCTGAAGGGTCGTAATCGCTGCAGACGTCCAGCTCGTATTTCTCCTCGCCGTTCCTCCTGCACACGCCTCCGGAATAGCTCCCGCAGTTCTCGCAGCATCCCGGCCTGTACCTCTCGCATGTGGACTCGGGGCCGGTGCTGGACGACGTCAGGACGCACACCCACATCTCATCCTTGTGGTTGCAGTATCTGCAGGTCTTGCATTTGCGGTACGCCTCGTTGGTCATCGCTTACAATATATCCGCGTTGCACATTATCCTTTCGTATCCCATGAGCGAGATTTCCGATAGCGTCGAGCAGGACCTCCGCAGCCTGGACGAGATCCTGCACCAGCTGAACAAGGAGGCTGCCGAGCACAAGTCCGAGAGGGACAGGTTCCATCAGCAGGCCGACGTCCTGGCCGAGAAGCGCGATAAGCTGCAGGAGAAGGCCAGGAGGCTGTCGTCCGAGGCAAGGGCCATGAAGGACCAGAGGGACGACTACAACCTTTCCGCAAGGGAGGCCAAGCAGAAGCGCGACGAGTGGAACGACAAGGCCAAGATGATGAAGGAGCGTGGCGGGTTAGGTGACATCAATGGCGCCAGGCAGATGGCCGACACATACCATCAGAAGATGGTGAAATGCAACGCCAGCGGTCAGGCTCTCCACGAGAAGATGCATCAGATGTTCGAGGAGGCCGACAGGCTCAGGGACGAGGCGCAGGAGTGCCACCAGCAGTATCTCGATTGCAAGAAGGCCGCCGATGCCGAGCACGAGAAGTACATCCAGGTCGTCAAGAGGATAAACAGCGTCAGGGACAATCTCCCGGACTGATCATAGGATCCTGACCCCCATCGAGGCCATGACGTTCAGGGCCTCTTCCCCGAGCTCTGAATCACCGGATGCTATGCAGTTCTGTCTGATGGATACGGTGGCGGAGGGGTTAGCGGTCCTGGCGAACACCGCGCTGGCGATGATGCCGGTATTGGTCTCCAACCCGCAGATCTCGATATCGTCGTAGGACTTCAGCCTCTTTAGGAGTTCCTCGGAGCCGAGGGCGTCCTTGCGGATCATGTAGCCCGAGGACAGGTAATCCCCGACCTTCCCGTAGACGTCCGCTCCCGCAGTGCCTGCTATGCAGCATTTGACGGGCTTCTTCTTGCCATCGGGGATGAACCCGGGGTGGTTGGACGGCAGATAATCGATGACCAGGAAGAGTGTCCCCCTGTCCTTGAGGAACTCTTCTATCCTGGCACATATGTTGCCCTCGATGAGTTTGGCGTACTTGCTTCCGAGGGGGCCTTTCACGTAATCGTTCTGGTAATCGACAACTACCAAGGCTTTCATACAGGTACGTAAAGCACTTGCGCAATATAACAATATTTAAAGTATAGGGGCTCATACAGATGAAATGGTTGAATTAAATTGACATCGTACGATGCCCCCGACTGGATGTGTGCCTGACATATGGAACCTATCATCATAGCATATGCCGCCGCCATCGTTATTCTGATCGTTCTGTCGGCCTTTTTCTCCATGTCCGAGACCGCCTTCACCAGTGTCAACGATATCAAGCTGAAGAAGATGGCCAACGAGGGCAACAGGAAGGCCCAGAGGGCCCTGGACATCCGTGAGAACTACGATAAGTTCCTCACTACCATCCTCGTCGGGAACAACCTGGTCAACATCGCAGGCACATCCATCGCCACCACGATGTTCGCGATACTCATCGGAGCCGAGACCGGTGCCATAGTCACGACGGTCGTCATGACCCTGGTCCTCCTGACATTCGGGGAGATCACTCCCAAATCCTACGCCAAGAAGCATCCCGAGGAGACCTGCATAACCATCTGCAGCATCATATACTGGCTCATCTGGCTATTCACGCCCCTCACATGGCTGTTCCTCAAGCTGACGAAGTTCATTGGCAAGGGGGACGAGAACATCATCACGGAGGACGAGCTCGAGGTCATGATCGACGAGATCCAGTCCGACGGGGTCCTGGAGAAGAGCGAGAGCGAACTGATCAAGTCAGCGATGAGGCTGGACGACATCACCGTCGCCGAGGTCTATGTTCACCGTATGGACATCGTCGCCGTCGAGATCAACGAGCCCGTGGAAGAGCTCGGAAAGCTCCTCATAAAGTCGGGATTCTCGAGGATCCCGGTGTACGAGGAGACCATAGACAACATCGTGGGAGTGGTCTATTCCAAGACATACTTCACCAACACCGCGATGAACGTCAAGTTCACCATCCGCGACATCATCATGCCCGTCAAGTACATCCCGGAGACCGTGACCGTCGCCAACGCACTCAGCGAGCTCCAGAAGTCGAAGATCCACATGGCGGTCGTCCTGGACTCCTACGGAGGGACCAGGGGGATCATCACGCTTGAGGACCTCCTGGAGGAGTTGGTAGGAGAGATATGGGACGAGAGCGACTTCATCCAGCAGGATGTCAGCGCCACCACCGGCGGGAAGTACATCGTCAAGGGAGTGGCCAATCTGGATGATGTGATGGAGAAGATAGGCGTCTTCATCGATCGCGACGGTTATGAGGAGACCAACGTCAGCGGGTTCATCATGCACAAGCTGCAGAGGGCCCCCACCAAGGGTGACGAGGTCGAACTGGACAACGTTATCATAACGGTGATGTCCGTCAGGGGACACCGTGTGGTGGAATGCTCGATAGCGGTCAAGAACGATTCCGAGCCTGAAGAGATTGTATGAACTCCTTCAGGACCCTGATGGCGGCTTCCTTCTTCGCCGGATGGGCCTGGACCTTTCCGAAGATCGATATCACGTCCCCGTGATGGGCGACCTCGTAGATCCCCTGGACCGCCTTCTGCTTGTCGAGACGGAGGTAGAACATGTCGTCCTCGTCCACCCTGTTGTCGATGTCCTCCAGGATGAAATCGAGGATGCCGTCTCCCAGCTTTGAGAACAGGTCCGCGAACTCCCTCTGCTTGGTTATGCGGGCCTCCAGGATCATCATGCTGTTCCCGTGTTCGCTCTCCGAGATCTCTTCCTCGAACTCGATGTCGCCCAGGAGTTCTTTCAGGGTGTCCTCGATGAGATCCTGCTTCTCCGTGGCGTAACAGAACGTCTGGACCCTGACCCAGTGGAATGTGACCTGCATCAGGCCGCCTCCTTCGGTAGAAGCGCGGCTATGGTCGATGGGTCCTTGGTGGACAGGAAGCAGACCCTCTTCCCGGTGAGCTTGAGGCCTATGCCCATGTCCTCACCGATCACGGAGTACGTCCTGTACTTGACGCCCTTGAGGTTCCATCCGGCGTAGTTCTTGATGATGTTCATCTCGCCGGTCTTGGTATCGATGACCTGCTCCATGGGGATGGACGTGGTCTTGACGACGTATCTGATGTCCACCCTGTCGGTATAAACGGTGACGGATAGGGACATCCAGAAGCACAGGAAGATTATGGCCGCGAAGACGGCTGCCGCGATGTACAGCATCCATGACGGCATGCCCGTGTAGTAGAACAGCTTGGTGACGAGCATCGACACCCATGTGGCTACGAGCATCAGCGACAGAAGGGCCGCAAGGTTCTTCGGAAGCAGCATCGTGGTCTCCTGGTACTCGGGATCCATGCCAGTCAATCGTTATTTGGATATTAAGGGCTTGCTCGGAGTCCGCCAACTGGCAAACTTTATATGTGACTTATCTATCCTGGGGTATAGTTGGTCCCGTAGCTTAGCACGGTTTGAGCGTCCGGCTGATAACCGGAAGGTCCTGAGTTCAAATCTCAGCGGGACCACTCACTTTTCTTCAATACTCAATCTGTTCCGACGAAGTCATGGAAAAAGAGGGAAGATGCCCCTTCCGGGGCTGTTTCAATCGCTTTTGATCCTTCTGCTGGTGGTCCTGGTGTACAGGTACGTGTCGGATTGGCCGGTGACGTTCATGCTGCCCGGACGGTAGTAGTCGCTGGCACCGTGCTGGAACTCGACGCTCCTGAGCTTGTTCTTGAAGTATCCGTACACGGCGAACGCGGCGATACCGCCGAGGACCATTCCCATGACGATCGCTCCGATGTTGATCTCCTCGGCGACCATGCACATCATGGCCCCGACGACCACCGAGATCGCCAGGAATATGCCCAGTGCCACGGCGCTGAGCTTGGCCTTGTCCAGGGGGAGGTTTCCGACCATCTTTCCGGTCTGTCCGTTCATGGCGAAGGAGAACTTCCTGCCGTCCCAGTCGGTGTTGATCAGCCAGACAGGATACAGGACGTAATCGACCTTGGAGTTCAGCGTGTCGTAGGTGGAACTGGTGGTGGAGACGTAGTCGTATCCGCTGACGGTGGACCTGAATGCATCCGCCGCTCCCTCCGCGAGCCTTTTCCTGACGCGGGGACGGACCGCGTCCTGGTCCACGTCGTACTTGTCCGCGACGTATCCCGTGAGATAACCCGTGGTGAAGGGCTGGGACTTGGAATAGTCGAACGGTTCGATGGATTCCATGAGGTCGTCCTGCATCTTGCTGGAACCGTCGGCCGGAACGTGGTCGAATGAGATATCCCCGTTCCTCCAAACGTCGTAGTACTTGCGCTCGGTGTATTCGGTGTCGTCCCTGGTGTACGTGCGTTCGTCGATACCTTCGTAGTGGACGTCGGCGCGGATCTCCGCATCATAGACCCAGAACGGAACATAGAGCCCCTTGACCTCCTCCAGCTTGTTGTTGGCCAGGAAGTTCTTCGGGACGAAGCTCTTGCTGCTGATGTGGCGCTGGAGGGCGCTGAGAGCGGCATCCTTGGTCTGCTGGAACGGGATGACCCTGTCGGGCTTGAGGGTACCGCTGAGACGCCCCTTGAGCATGACCGCGCTGCCGCAGTACGGGCACATCGTGGCGGATGTGCTCCCGTCTGTGTATATGTCGCCTCCGCATGACTGGCACTGATACTCGGAGATCCCGTAGAGCTCGGCCTCCTCCCACTCCTCTCCTCCGTTGGAGGCCAGATCGGTGGTGAGGTCCCCTTCGTTCGGGGTCAGCTGCGAGATGTCGTATTCGCTGTCGCAGAAGGGGCATTTGACCTTCTGGGACGTGGCGTCGAATTGAAGCGTGCCTCCGCATGCGGGACACTTGTGCTCGATGACTTCTCCCATGTTATCAGGCCGAGTCGTCGGTGTTGAACGGGTCGCCGCATTCCGGACAGAACTTCGGGGGCTTGGCCGGATCCTCGGGGACCCATCCGCACTTGCTGCACTTGTAGGTGCGCGGACCCTCGGGCCTCTTGGACCCGCATTCCTGGCAGAACTTCCCTTTGTTAACGGTTCCGCATTTGCAGGTCCAGCTGTCCGATTCGGGCTTCTTCGCACCGCACTCGGGGCAGAACTTGCCGGTGGCCATGGTTCCGCAGGAGCACTTCCAGCCGTTCGCTGCCGGGGCTGCCTGCTGTGCAGGGGCCTGCTTCTGCTGCTGGTTGGCCATATCGTAGTAGCCCTGTGCGCCCATACCGGACCCGGAGACCTGGCTCACGAATCCCATTCCGACCAGTCCGGTCATGGCACCGGCCTCGTTGCTGGCCGCTGCCTTGAGGGCGGAGGCCTGTGCCTCCACGAGGGTCGCTCCCGCCATCGACGGGTCGCGCAGTATGGCCGCCTTCTGGGCGTTCTTGATGAGCTCCGCATCCTCCGGAGGCAGGGTGACCGATCCGATACCGATGCTGACAATCTTCAGTCCGCGGGTCTCTCCCCACTTGCTGGACAGGGCCTCGTTCATGGCATCCTGGAGCTCCTCTGTGTGAGATACAAGCTGGTTGGGGCGCAGTCCCATCGCGGAGAGTTTCCCGAATCCGGGTTGGAGTGCGGCCTGGAACTCGGTGATGAGCTGGCCGTTGATCTCGGACCTGGGATACTGGTCCGTGACGTTGCCGCAGACGTTGGTGTAGAACAGTATGGGGTCATCGATTTTGTACGAGAACACTCCCGAGCAGCGGACCGAGACATCGATGTCCAGATTGATGTTGGGGTCCACGACGCGGAACGGGATCGGGATGGGAGTTGAGAACTCGTTGCCGAGGAGCTCCTTGGTGTTGAAGTAGTAGACGCGCTGGTCCCTTCCGGTGTCGCCGCCGTAGGTGATACGTCTCCCCATGACCTTGAACGTGTTGATGATGCTCGAGCCCAGGCTTCCGCTGAAGATGCTGGGTTCCAGGGACTTGTCGAAGGTGTACTGTCCCGGCTCGGCACACAGCTCGACGACTTTTCCCTGCTCGACGATGATCATGCACTGTCCGTCCGCGACGGCAATGCCCGATCCGTTGCTGATGATGTTGTCGCTGCCTTTGGTGTTGGTAGAACGGGGCCCCACGCGCTTGACACCCTTGACCATCAGGATGTCCTTGGGGATCGCCTCGCAGTAGAAGAACTCCTTCCACTGGTCAGACAGTGATGTGCTAACTGAAGTGGTGATTGCCTTGATTAGTCCCATGCGACCCGTATGTCCTTAACGGCTTAAAACAGGTTGCGCGCACGCGTATGACCAGATTCACCTAGTCAGGTCGTATCTGACCTCGGCCTTCCCGCCTCTGACTTCGAATGTGGAATAGGCACCGTTCACGAAGACCATCCTCGGACCCTTGTGCCCGACATCCGCGTCGAAGACCTTGGGGACATCCAGGCTCTCCAGGGCATCGCAGATGACCTGTTGGTAATCGTTACCCTTGTAGAACAGGGGTCTTCCGAACACGAATCCCGAAGCCCCTTCGAACCAGCCCTTGTCCAGCATGCCTGAGAACATCCTCTCGATGCGCCCCTGGTCCATGTCGTAGGTCTCCATGAACCAGACGATCCCGTCCTGGGAATACTTCGCTATGAAGTCGTCCATGATCAGGTTCTTCTTCATGAGATACCACTCGAGGACGTCCATGCAGCCTCCGATGAGCCTCCCGGAGAACGACACATCGCCCTGAGGGCACTTCCATTCGACGGGCAGGTCGCTCCTGAGCGTCTCGGTGCCGGTGAACTTCATGGAGAATCCGTTCTGGTACATGTCGAAGGACGACTGGGAATCCCTCTTGCCCTCAAGGAACTCCAGGTTCTCCGTGATGCTCCTGTGCCAGGGTTCCATCCCGAAATCACCGAAATTGCCAGAGTAGATGGTGGCGATGTCATGCTCGACCGTGGTCTTGAACAGGAGCACGGTGTTGTCCGAATATCCCTGGACCCACTTGGGATGCCTCTCCACGAAGTCCCAGTCCATACCCGCCAACATCTCGCACTGGTAATCCCCTCCGCTGGCGGAGATGACCACATCGATATTCTCATCCTCCAGGAGACCGCAGTATTCCGATACGCGTTGCATCATGGGGGAGCTCCTGCCTTCCTGGTCCGCGGTGTGCACATTGGGCGTCTCCACGACCGGGTGGCCCTTGGAGAGCAGCACCTCCTTCGCGTGGTCGAAGCGGATGATGTCCATCGGGTCCGTGACGCCGTAAGACGGTGCGGTGACCCCTATCGTTCCGCCCTCTCTCAGGAATTTGGGGATGATCATGCTCCGGTGAAGGGCGATGGATGAGATAACATTTATCGCAAGTCGCCAATCCACCCGTCATGGCAATACTATCGGACAAGGACATCGTCGAGAGCATGATGACCGGATATCTGGGCATCAGCGACTACCACGAGCGCGGACTCACACCCAACGGCTACGATCTGCGCATCAAGGAGATCATGGTCAGGGGAGACCCGGACCTGAAGACGGAGGGGACGGTCACCATCCCTCCGAGGACGATGTTCTATGTATCGACTATAGAGAGGGTCAGGATGCCCAAGGACGTCTGCGCACAGCTTTGGCTCAGGACCACATGGATCAGGAAGGGCATCATTGGCGCATTCGGGAAGATCGATGCGGGATTCGAGGGAACACTGACGCTCGGGGCATACAACGCCACCGACGACCCGATAGAGCTGCCGATCGGCGAGAGGTTCTGCCAGATGGTGTTCGAGACGCTCAACAGCGTCACGCTCAAGGACTACTCCGAGAGGAGCGGCCACTACCAGGGACAGACCGGGGTCACCCTGGAGCAGATCAAGAAGGATTGATCACAGTTTCACGACATCCATCGAGTACACGCTCATGGTCGGGGAGTATGTCTTCAGCTGCGAGCTGTGTATCTCGATGCGGTGTCCTCTTTTCTCCATCTCTTCCGAAAGGCCATCGCAGAACCGAGGGAACTCCGCCCTCTCGATGATCTTGTACATGTGGGCGACGGCGCCATGATTCATCCTGTCCATGGCGAAGCCCAGGAACCTGTCCGCGATCTGCGGTAGGTTCATTATGACCCTGTCCGCCATCGGCAGGTCATAGATGAGCTTCGACGAGTCGCCGGTCATGGGAACGAGGCAGTCGATGTGGTTCTTCTCGGCGTTGATGCGTGCGAAGCGCTCCGCCTCGGGATTGAGGTCGATGGAATAGATGACCTTGGGATGTGCCAGCTTGCCGATGACGGTCCCGAACGGGGCCACACCGGCGAACATGTCGATGACCGTCTCCCCGTCCTTGACGAGGTTCGCGATCCTCGACCTCTCGGATGATAGCCTGGGGTTGAAGTAGACCTTAGAAGGGTCTGTGTAGAGCCTCACGCCGAACTCCTTGTGGATCGTCTCCGAAGTCCCCTCTCCGCCTATCTTCTCCAGGTCCCTGATCCTGAAGTCGCCCTTCACACCGTAGTCGTGGAACACCACACGGATGTTCTTGTTGACCTTAATCAGCGCATCCCCGATAGAGGACCTGTAGTCCCACAGTTCTTCGGGGATCTTGATCATGGCGACATCGCCGACGATGTCGAAAGAACTGGGGAGGCTGTCCCTCAGCTCATCTGGTACATCGGCGATCTCCGTGTAATCCAGGACCTTGTGCTCCTGCACCTCCATCTCGGATTCGACGATCTCGAAGTCCTCGAAGGAGTCGCATGTGATTGGTATCAGGAGGCTGTCGCCCTCGCTGCGTATCTTGGAACCCAGGTCCAGAATACCCTCTGACATGAGGCGCGAACGGACGGATTCCCCGTCCGATTTGGGTACCAGTACGCACTTGACCATGATGGAGCGGATTGAATAGGGCGATTAAACCGTTATCCTCATAGTTCGTAATTTCCTACGAATCTTTTTGGTAGGACGTATATTTCTCCATCTTTGTCCACGCCCACATTGGCTACGACATCGTAGACATCGCGCACTAACTCTTCTGTGATGACCTCTTTCGGATCTCCTATCGTCACTAACTCTCCTTTCTTCATGATGATGCAGAGATCACAATATCTTGCCATAAGGGAAATATCGTGTTCCGCGACAAGAACCGTCATATCCTGACGTACCATTGCACGCAAATATTCCATGACGTTCAGTTTGTACTTCATGTCAAGGTGTGATGTTGGTTCATCGACCAGCATTAATCTGGGGTTCTGAACATATGCCTTGGCAATCAGTACTCTCTGCATCTCTCCTGATGAGAGCATATTAATCTGCCTATCTTGAAGGTGGTCGACACCAAATTTCTTCATGGCATCGATGACATCCGATTCATCCTCGTTGGTCTCCCACCAAAGGTTCCTCAGATACGGGTAGCGGCCTAACATGACCGTTTCATAAACGGTGAGTCCAAAGCTGTTTTTCAGTTCTGCTGGCACATTGGCGACTTGTTTTGCAATCTCTGTGACATTCTGGTCAAGGACCGATATACCATCGATCAGAACATCACCGGATGTGATAGAGTGCATTTTGTTGATGCACCTCATCATTGTGGATTTACCGCACCCGTTCGGTCCGATTAATCCGACGAGTTTGCCGGACGGTAGCTTGTATGATACGTCGCGTACCGCATGGTATCCATTGTCGTAGATTTTGTTGAGGTTTCTGACCTCAAGAAGCGGTGTTTCATCCATTGTACATCCTCCCTCTCTTAATGAGTAGATAAGCGAACAGTGGTACTCCGACGACAGTGGTGATGGCACCGACTGGTAATTCCAACGGGATCATTAGCATTCTTGCCAACAGATCCGCAAGCAGCATCAATGCTGCACCTAGGACCATTGATGCAGGTAGGACCAGCCTGTGATCTCCTCCCAAGATCATACGGCAGATGTGAGGAACGACCAGTCCTACAAATCCGATGATTCCCACAAATGCGACGCAGACAGATGTCAGGACCGATGCAAGTATGAGCATCAGGGCATCGAATTTTTTGACATTCAGACCCATTTGTTGTGCGTTATCGTCGCCCAGAAGAACAAGATTCAGCTCCTTGGCCCAGATCAAGAAAGTCAGTGATAGGAACAGTGCAGGGAAGAATATCAGCCAAACGGTTCCCCAATCGACACTGGTGAAGCTTCCGTACAGCCAAGATATCGCACTGTGGAGCTTTTCCGAATCAGATGTTGTCAAAATGACCGTCTGGATTGATGTGAACGCCAATCCGATAACAACTCCTGCAAGCACATACCCTGTGGCCGTGTTCCCTGCCTTGGAGGCAAGAAGCATGGTGAGTCCAAACGCGAGCAGTCCACCGACAATCGCGAGGACAGGAATCATGAATTCAGAGTTATCCAGAAGTCCAAAGAATGTGAATCCGCTCGCTATGGCAGCAACCGCGAAGGTTCCTGCTCCGGATGAAACACCCATTATGTACGGGTCCACCATCGGGTTACGGATGACAGCTTGATATATGCAACCGGCTACTGCTAATCCCAGTCCTACGGCAATCGCGGCTATCGCACGAGGTAGACGCGATTCGTACACAACAAGTTCGGACAGAGTCAATCCTTCTCCACCTTTTTGTATAGCGGATATCAGATTGGAGAAAGCATCTATGGGCGAGAGGCTCATCGAAGGCCCATATGCCAGACAGCATATGAACATGATAAGCATGATTATGATTCCAAGTATCAGGACGAACAATAGACGACGTTTGTTTGCCTGCGTCTTTGACATGGAGTCGTTGTGGAATCCGCTGATCCTCGAGAATTTTGATTCGATGTATTTTCCCGTCGACATGTTGCTCTTCTTGGCTAGGAAGAAGCTTATGATGAGCAGTATGTTGATTATAACTGCGATTATCGCCAAAGCAATCCATAGAGGATTGATCCCTCCGGTGCCCGAATCATCTTTGACTTCGGGCATTTTCCCTTCCAGTATGAAGAACCCATTATCTGTTCCGCCGTACAGGTACTCGCCTATGGCCGTGATTGGGCTCATAGTCCACTGATCCACCTCACTGGGCCTCTGGTATTGTCCTTCGATTGTACCATCGAGGGTCACTCTGTACATCTGTCCGCCCACGTTGTTCTTGGCATAGGCGTAATCCTGCATTAGGAGAGTATCGCCGTTGACAAGCACTGGGGATGCACGTACTCCCGTCATCTTCTCATTGATGATCTCGAGTTGCATATCGGTGGACAGTCTCATCAGACCGTAATCTGTGGTAAAGTAGACTCCTTTGAATTCAGTATTTATCACTACTGTCATGTATGTTGAGGCTTGACCATAGTCGGTGTTGGACATGATCTTCGTGAACGAATCGTTTTTGAATGTGTATGCAGAGAATCCTCCCTGGGTACTGTTCATCCCTAATCCGTCGGATGATGAGAAGAATAGAATGTCATCCACTTTCACAGGCGTGCAGACTCTTCCTCCGTCACCGTAGACGGTGGATGGGTAGGAGGCTGCTGTTACCGATGCTTTGATCTCTCCAGTGGAGACATCTAATGCGTACAGTTTTCCGCTGTAAGTTCCCACGAATACTCTGTCATCACAAATCATGACAGAATCGTAGTAGTTTTGACTCCTAACGTCGGTCTTCCACAGGGTATTTAGATCCAAATCCAGGGCATAGGTGTATCCTGAACTGGTGCCGAAGAACAGTGCGCCCCCGTAGTATGTGATGGAAGCGGGCCCAGTGTTGTATATCGTGCGCCCTTCCATGTTCGGGGATCTGGTCTTCGAGATGAATGTCTTTGTAACTTCGGAATACGAATAGCTTATGCGAGAGGAGTAGTCTCCGATGAGACTCTTGTCTTCTTCGGTATTTCCGGTTATTTTTACCCCGAGTGCATCTTCGTTGTTGACGGTTAATGTCCCGTTGTAGGTTCTGCTACTATCCGATATCTGGATGTCATAGGTAGATCCGATGCTGACTGGTATATCGAAAGCGTTAGTGTCCATAATCTCCAGAGGGGCATCATGGTAGGTGCCTTCCCCTGTTGCCTTATATTTCACGGAAGTCACTGAAGGCATCTTGTCCTCATCTACCATGAGCCTTGAGGACATCTGGACATAGTATGAGGCCTCACCTGGGTTATCCAGTGGAATCCTGTAGATGTATCCGTAACTGGTCGGGAGATAGTAGTAATCGCCGACTATACAGCCTGACATGGTCTCATATCCGACTCCTGCAGGAACGTTAACGATCCACTCTGTCTCTCCCGTAAATCTGTTGAAGCAGAACAATGCAGGGGTACTTTGGGTGTTCATGTATCCGCCGTTGAAGAATCCATAGACATGCTCACGGGCCACGAGTACGCAACCGGTGATGTAGTCGTTATCCCCTCTTGACCATGCTAGTACGTTCTCCATTGTCTTCTCGGAATCCAGATTGGCATTCTGTATACCTGTCATTGAGGCGTTTCCGCGGACCTGGGTCCATGAGTCCATGAACGCGGGCGTCTCGGTAGGGGTTGTGCCCGCGGGATACAACCCGATGGCCATGGATGATGTGGGCGCGGAGCTCATATCGATAGAAGATGTGACGTCGACCCATCCATCCCCCCACTGATAGATTCTCCAGGATACGGTTTGGCTTCCGATGGTAATCGAAGATACTCCGTCAACAGTTATTTTAGAACCGTCGATGTTCAGGTCCAATCCCAGGGATTGGGCGGCCGTACTGAATGAATCAGCGACTGTCTCTGTGGTTCCGGAATACCAATAGGTGTCTCCGTCTCCTTTGTCGATGAGGATGTATGCACCATCTGCATCCAACTCTGGCACGAACAGGAAGAGAGATGTTACCACGAGGATCGCTACCAAAGCAGAGGTCTTTAGAACCGTGTTCTGTTTCATCATGTGTCGAACCCCAATTCTTTCGTTATCGTCAGGTAATCCTTGTAATCGTCACCGATGTGATGAGGTAGATTGATATCGTTGAAGATTTCTGGTTGGATCATCCTGCACATGAGTTCTGTGAATTGTGCTATGCGTGTGGAAGGACGAGATGCTAAATCTGTGGCCCCTCCGGTGAGCAAAAAGATGTTACCTTGTTTGAAGGCAGTTGTATTCCTCCATTCTGCAGAGAGGGAGGAGATCATGTTATTGTAGTCTTCATCTGTATTACCGTAATCAGACGAAACTACGATGATATATTCAGGATCGCGCGAGGGAACAGTTTCACTGTTGACCATCGCCCATCCTGTTTCTGATGAGTATATATTATTACACAACGCGCGACTTATTACATCAGAAGCGTAAGTATTGCCTCCTGCCACCCAGGGTGATTTGGAGGTTGAAAGGGAGATCATAACATCAGATCTGTGCGATAATCCGGAAGATAGTTCTGCATCCAGTATTTCCAGTGCATCCTCGATCTGTTGCATGGTCTGTGTGGATTTGAGCTGATAGTTCATTGCCGCACCGATCATGTACGTATTGTCCATGATTGTCTTGATGCTGTCACCCGTGTAGGTGGCTAGACAGTGGACCCCGTGGGCCCTCATCTTTTCTATTACTGAGCGATGTGTAGACTGGTCGGCAACGCCTATAACAATATCCGGATTCAATTGTGCTATCACTTCGTAACTGGGATTGGTGTACCCTCCAACTGAAACGATAGCACCCGACTCCATTGCTTGTTTGATGTAGAGCGGATAATTGCTGAATTCATCGGCGCCGACTATGATATTACCAGCGCCTGAAGCGGCTATCGTCTCGGTACAGGACGGTGCTAGTGATACAATGCGGTAGCTTTGTCCGTAACCGTAGAAGCAGATCCCCATGGCATCTACGCCAGGTGTAGGTTCCTCATCCTTTTCGCAGAGCCCCCAGCAAACTGCCGAGTAATCACCGATGTGGAGCTTTTCAGCGGATCCATCGAACAGTTTCCAACCGATAGTGTCCTTTTCGTTGATATACAGTTTCCAGGTTGCTGTGCTTCCTGATTCTGGATAATCAATATATTCCTTGGAAATCTTTGAGATCTGGTTCCCGTTCCATGTTATCGACATGGAATAGTAGTCGCAGAGTTTGTTGACGGAATCGATTGCGTTCTCATCCTCATCATCAATACCGAGATAGTAAATGTCATAATCCCCGAAATCTAGGATGATTCCCTGTGCGTACGCCGACTCCACTTGTGGTGTGAAAACTACCGCTAAAGTTATTCCAATGAAGACCAGAACAAGGCTCAAAACAACTTTCATGGATGTTTTCATTTTATCAAATAAAAGGGTTTGGAAGAGGTTTGTTTAAACGTTGTTCAAGCGTAAGCCGGTACAGTGGGGTCTTCTCCACCATACATGGAACCGACACCGTAGAAGATTGCCATCTGTTTGTATGCGTTGGCATCGGTGTTCTTGAGTCCGGTGGTCATCCAAGTCCACTTTCCGTCCTCGAGTCCGTATTGGATCCAGTACTTGTAGATGGTGGCATCATCCTGAGTTCCAACAGGGACGCTTCCGAGTCCGAACAGGGTGGAGATTCCTCCCCTGGAGCTCATACTGTGGGATACCATGTATTTGGTGCATGCGTCGTCGAATCTCTCGGACATGTTCTCTCCGACTGTGCTGTTGATGTAGCAGTACAATCCAGATTCTCCCTGAAGTGCAAAGATGACTCCGTCGGTTGATCCGTCCCAGACCTTTGCATCGGTGATGGAGGGGACGGTTACTTTCTCAGGACCGCCCTGAACAATTGCATATGTCTCAGGGTCCGTGATTACGTAGAACAGTCCAATGTACTGGTTATCTTTTGTTTCAAGGCTTGAGACTCCAAGTTCTGATGACACCCATTCTCCGTTGCTGTACTGATAAACAGACCAGTATCCTGTGTAGTCTTCGGTTCCAGCAAGTCCGTTAACTGCCTGGATGTACTTGCCGAATGAGCTGTCAGTCATTGTTACTTTTACACCTGCGGATGTCTTCTCGAGACAATCCGCAATGGTCTTTCCTGAACCCTCTGTCCAGAAGAAAACTCCATTCTGATCCTCAACGAGGATTGTGGCTGAAGGATCTTTACCGTTGGTCAGAACAATCGCTCCAGCTGCAACGACTATGACTACAGCGACAACGGCTATAATTCCGATTTTCTTATCCATGATATCGCCTGGTTAAACCATTGATATAGTTCACCTAAGTGAATTGGATTAGTAATCCCAATCCGTATATATAATACGGTTGGATATATTGTCCTAACTCATCCAGCCAGCATGTATCAGAATCGAACAACGGATATAATTTACCACTTATAGGTCATTCATCCTCGATGATATCCTCTGGGGCACCAGCGAACTTCACAAGGGCATACTGCTCCATGAAGTGCAGGTTCCCGGGAAGAACGAGCGTGAACAGCGGTTCTCCGAGATCCATCTTCAGAAGGTCCTGCGGGTAGCCGGCGAAGATCTTCTCATCGGGGGAACCGACCCTCGATGCGACGCACAGGATGGTCCTGTCGTCGATGAGTCCCTCACCCCACTTCTCCTCCCCGAGCATGAGCCATTCGATCGCCTCATGGGCGGTCATGTACCTCATCTCGTCGGCATGGATGTCCAGGAGAATCATCGTGTGGAGACCCATCTTCTTGTTCGCCATGATGTGGTCGTAAGGCGACTTGGGGTGGTAGCCCTGCTCGATGAACGGCAATGTGACAGTCCTTCCGAACTTGTAGTTCTGCAGGCCGAACACCGTGGGGCATGCGGAGAAGATGGTGATGCCGTTGAACAGCCTGACTGGTATCCCTGCTTCCGCAGCCTGGATCCTAAGGTCCACGTGGGTGGTGGCCGACATGGTGTCCCCGGCGGTCACGAATCCGACCCTCATCTCGAGAGCATCCCTGATGATGTCGTCGCACTCCTCGACCTGTGCCCTGTAGAGGACCTTGATCTTCTTGCCGATGGCGGCCTCCAGGTCCTCCACCTTGGTGCCGATGAGCAGCGAGGTGTAGAACTCGGCGTAGATCTTGTCGCATTCCTTCAGGGCGTGGAGCGCCTTGACGGTCATGCCGTCGGTGCCGCTGAGGCCCAGTCCAACGAAGATGAGTTCGGAAGTCATCGCCCGAACAATGGAGTCGCATTATAAAAGGGGGGTTGGTCGCGTACATGGCTGTTCTGAGATGCATATTACATGCAGCGATTCAGCTTAAATAGGGTCCCAGGAGGTTGTTCTCCTGCCGAAGTTCGGGCCTCTTGGTCCGAAACAGCGGATCAGAGAGGTTCAATCAGGGTGATCGACCCCGGCCTCGGCAGGAGGTGATATTGTGCCAAGCGCACAGATCTCTTTCAGCCATCTTCCGCATGGAGGATTTCGGCTGACCATCACGATTGGCGATATAACCATCGTGATCGATTGGATATAAACCCATCGTGATGCCGTCAGAGTCATTCGGTGACTCAGAGAAGCCATGGATGTCGATCCTAGGTCTGTGGCTTCTCACTCCAGAAAAGAATGGGGAGGTCGCCCTCCCCTGAAAGGTTTTCAGTTCTTGACGAGGGTGACCAGCGCGTCGACCGCGTAGGCGCCCTTGCCCTCGACCTGCACGATGACCGGGTTGATCTCCAGCTCGTGGATCTCGGGGTTCTCCACTGCGATGAGCGCGATCCTCTTGATCGCTTCCTTCATCGCAGGGATGTCGGACTTGGCGAGTCCCCTTGCACCGGACATCAGCTTGTATGCCTTGGTGGAGGTGATCATCTCGTCCAGCTGCTCCTCCGTCATGGGGACGTGGGCCTGGGAGATCTCCCTCAGGATCTCAACGTAGATACCTCCGAGTCCGAAGGACACGACGGGTCCGAACTGCGAGTCGCGGATCATCGAGAGGATGACCTCCTGCCCGGAGACCATCTGCTGGATGGAGACACCGTCGATCTTGGCACCTGGCACATTCTTGGTGCAGTTGTCCATGATCCTGGTGTACGCTGCCTTCGCATCGTCGGCGTTCTTAACTCCGACGACGACTCCGCCCACATCGGTCTTGTGCTTGATGTCGGGGGAGACGATCTTCATGACGACGGGGTATCCGATCCTGTTACACTCCTTGGCCGCTTCCTCCGCCGAGTTGACGGTGGCCTCTCCGGGGGTGGGTACTCCGTATGCCTTGAGGATCTCCTTACCCTCGGCCTCGGACAGGGAGTCCCTGCCCTCTGCCTTGGCCTTGTCGATGACCTTCTTGGCTGCGTCCCTTCCTCCGCCGGTGACCTTGGGGTATGCCATAGGGGTGTGGGTCTTCTCCTTGTTGATCGTGTATGTCCTCATCACGTCGAGGGCGTGGATGGCCCTGTCGGGTGTGGGGTATGTGGGGATGCCGGCCTCCTTGAGGTAGCTGTTCGCCCTGTCGCACTTGTGACCGCCTGCGAAGCAGACGACGAAGGGGACGGGGATCTGGTCCTTGATCTCGACGATGGACTGTGCGACCGCTTCCAGGTCCGCTGTGTCCAGCGGGGATCCCATGATGACCAGTGCGCCGACCTCGGGGTCGTGTGAAAGGATGTCGATGACCTCTTTGAAGTACTCGGGCTTGGCGTCTCCGCGGATGTCGATGGGGTTGGTGACACCGGCGACGGTGGGGAGCCTCCTCCTGATCTCCGCGATGGTCTCGTCGGAGAACTTGACCGCGTGGACGTTCTTCGCATCGAACGCCGCATCCGCGGACATGACTCCCAGACCGCCGGCGTTCGTGATGATTCCGAGTCCGCCCTTCTTCATCTCGCTGCATCCGCTAAAGACGTTGAGGACGTCGAACATGTCGTCCAGGCTGCTGGCCCTGTAGACGTTGAGCTTCTTGAATATGACGTTGTTGACCGCGTCGGCCCCTGCCAGCGATCCGGTGTGAGAGGATGCCGCTGCGGCTCCCGCCTGGGTCCTTCCGGACTTGTAGACGACGATAGGCTTCTCCACGGGCATGTTCTTGATGGCCTCCACGAACCTGTGTCCGTTGGAGATTCCCTCGCAGTACATTCCGATGACCTTCGTGTTGGGGTCAGCGGAGATCTCGGGGATGATGTCCGCCTCGTCGAGGTCGGCCTTGTTTCCGAACGTGACGAAGTTGGCGATTCCGATCTTGTTGAAGTACGCCCAATCGATGATGGACGATCCGACTGCTCCGGACTGGGAGAAGATCGAGATGTGTCCCTTGCGGGGGAGGAGGTGAGCGAATGTCGCGTTGACTCCTGCCCAGGGGTTCATGTTACCGAAGCAGTTCGGTCCGAAGAACCTGACATCGGCCTCTTTGGCGGCGGCGACGAGCTTCTGTTCCAGGATCTTTCCCTCGGGGCTGTCCTCCTTGAATCCTGCCGTGAGGATGGTGGCGCAGTGGCAGCCGTTCTTCTTCAGGTTTGCCATCTCGTCGGGGACGAGTGCGGCCTTGATGGAGATGACCGCGAGGTCGACGGGTTCGGGGACCTCCGTGATCGATGTGTAGGCCTTCAGGCCCTGAATTTCTCCGCCCTTGGGGTTGACGGGGTACAGGTTGCCGGTAAATCCGGCGTTGATCATGTTCTTTAGAAGCATCCCACCTAGCTTCGACTCATCATTGGACGCTCCAATGATGGCCACAGACCTGGGTGTCAATAGTCCTTTCATGCATGTCCATCTTTAATCCTTAATATAATACTATGGGAGTTGATGTTGCGGATTCTTCATTTTACGTATGAACATCTACGGATATCGTAAAAAAGATAAGAAAATTGTATGAAATCAGTAGAATTCGTCAGATGTCTAACAAAAATGAGCTTTTTGGCAGTTTTATCATCCAATATTCGACAATAGACGTAATCGAAAATCGTCGATATCAGTGTCCAGTGAACAGATTCATTATCGGCTTGAGTATGGGTTCCACCATCCTGCGGCCGTGCCCTATCACGTAGCACATACGGAGTTCCTTCGTTGCCGCCGGGAAGTGCGCCCTGATCCTCTGCCTGTCCATGACGTAGGCCAGCATGATGAGGTTGGAATGGAATCCGCGGATCCCCAGGTCCAGGCCCTTCACGATCATCCTGTTCGAGGCGATGACGGCCCTGTCGTCGCTGTCGGCGAATATGAACAGTACCTGCTTCCCCTCCCACAGGACCGGATTGGGCTGGAGCATGTCATGGTTCTCCCTCCATTCCGACCATTCCTTGATCAGGGGCTTCTCCCTCTCGCTGTCCTTCACGATGTTCCAGACCGTCTCCATGAACGCGTCCAGCTTGCTTCCCTCCAGGACGAAGAACTCGCATCTCCCCTTGCCGTGGTCCATGGCGTAGAAGAGCTTGTCCAGGTCCGCGTCGGTGATGAGCCCGCCGTCGAAGATCTTCTCCTTCTTCAGGTTGGAGAAGGGACCGCTGCTCTCCTCGGACTGGATGAGGGTGATGGCGCCCTTGGGGCACGTGGAGACGCAGTGGGAGCATTCCAAGCAGCCCTTGCCGGTCTCCTTCGCCTTCTTGTTCTCCACCACGATGTTGCCTTTCATGCAGACACGGGTGCATTTCCCGCAGCCGATGCATTTGTCCAGGTCGATATCCAGGTGGGCCATGGATGATAATGGTCGAAGGACTTTAAATACAGACCCCACTTACCAGTGATGTCGTACCGGCGAAGGGGCGCGATCGATGAACGCCATGTGCACGGGACGGCATACAGAGGCCTCATCCCAACTCAGTTGGGCTCCCGCGGGAGCGTGTGACGTGTCGTCACGGCGATGACCGGGGGTCAACGTGGGGTCCGACACATACCCCCGGTGTAAGTCAGTGCTCCGAGATCGGCGTCATCGCCGTCACCATGAAAGAGTGTGTTAGCATTCGGGGGACAATTCTTCCCCGTTCCCGAGACCCATGTCCCTCAGCGCGGATTCGTACCTCTCGTGATGGGGATAGCTCCCGATGAGTTCCTCCAGTCTCTCCCTGCGTTCCCTGGAGTCCTGGTAGAACCCCATCTGGACGAAGGTTATCTGCGTGAACAGGCAGTAGTCGATCAGATCGTCGTCCATGAACGGGTTGTCCAGCCTGCGGTTGAGCAGCGCGGTCCTCATCAGAACGCTGCTGTTCCCCACATCCTTCTTGATGCCGAGTGGCACCCAGCCTATCACCAGGTCGTCCTCGCGCTCCACCAATCCCCTTCTCACCAGCCTTCTGTAGCTGGCATCCAGGTCCTGATGGCGGCCGATCCTGTCGGTGGAGACCCCGCCCTTCCTCTGAAGGTATGATCCCCTGTTCTCCTCGGCGAAGTCCCGGGACGTCAGGAACTCCACCACCCTTTCCGGGTAGGAGTCGTCCCCGCTCCCGCGTATCTTGCGGTATATGGCCTCGGCCACGGATTCCAGGATGTCCTCCGGGGCGGATTCCAGATAGTCGCTGACCCAGAAGTCTATGGTCGGTCCGGTGCGCATCCAGCAGACCTTCAGGTCGTTCTCAGGGGAGAAGGCTGCGGTGACCGAGCGGAAACCGTAGTCCTTCCCGACGGATGAGAATATCTCTTGTATGTCGCATTCGCTCATTTCGTTTTCCTGCGTCTTTGACGCATTGATGTGACCGTGCTTGTACGGATTATAAAGATGAACGCTGCATGTCATATGCAACTCGATGACAGGGTTTTAATCGCCATTCCCCCCTTCGTTCCGTATGCAGGAAGATCCCGAGCTACGCGAGGCCACGGACAGGATAATCAAAGCGATTGAGGAGGCGTACGGATTCGTTCCAGTCGTCAACCAGGTCCTAAGCGAGAGACCGGACATGTTCGTCCCGTCGGCAGAATTCAGCCAGGCCGTGCTGGACAGGAAGGACGGCGCCATACCGAGGAAGGAGAGGTTCCTGTGCGCAGTCTCCGCCGCGGCAGCGGTCGGAGGGGAGTACTGTCTCAAGGTCCAGATCAAGCACGCCAAGGAGGCGGGAGCCACCAAGGATGAGGTCCTGGAGAGCATCATGATCGGATCGTACATGTCGATGACCCGCTCCCAGTCCTACGCGCTTAGGGCGTATGCTGACGCGTTCGGCATTGAGTACAAGTGAATGCGTGGATATTCCGAAACTCCGATAGGATTGTTTTATATCCTCGTCCCTGTTTGTGAGTCCTGATAACAATGGTAGCGATTACACCTGAAGCAGAGAAGTTCATCACCGATCTGCTCGAGAAGAACCAGAAGACTGGCTACGGAATCAAGATCTACGTTGCGGGCTTCGCATGCTCCGGCCCCCAGTTCGGCATGTCCTTCCAGGAGAAGGAGGCAGAGGGCGAGATCGTCGATGCTACCGCAAAGGGATTCAAGATGTTCTACGACCAGGACACCAAGAAGGAACTGGACGAGTGTGTCATCGAGTTCATCGACGACCCCAACTTCGGAACCGGACTCACGATCCGCAATCCCAACTTCAACGGCTGCGCCTCCTGCGGCGGAGGATGCCACTAAACGTTTCAGGGCCGCAAGGCCCATCCTTCTTTTCTAAACATTAAATGTCTTGATGACGTTGCCCCTGTGATGAGTCACGTCGTCCACCCATTCATCGTGCCCGACAGGGTCGAGGAGCGCAGCTATCAGACCAGCATGGCCGCCGGCTGCATTGCCTTCAACACCCTGCTCATCCTGCCCACGGGTCTTGGTAAGACGATCATCGCACTCCGTGTGGCGGCGGAGTTCGTGGACAAGGGAAAGGTGCTGATCATGGCACCGACGAAGCCCCTGCTGGACCAGCATCTCGACACATTCACGAACCTGATGGTTGGCCACAGCGTATGCGTCATCAGCGGTACGGTTGCCCCGGAGAAGAGGGTCGGCATGGTGAGGGACAACGATGTCATCATCGCGACGCCCCAGACGGTGGCCAACGACCTCGAGGAGGGAAGATACAGCATGGATGCCTTCTCCCTGGTGATATTCGATGAGGCGCACAGGGGCACGGGGGACTACGCGTACGTCAAGGTCTCAGAATACTGTAACAAGGGAATCCGCCGCGTCGGCATGACCGCCTCCCCTGGTTACAACATCAACCATATCAAAGAGGTCTGTGTAAACCTCGGCCTGAAGCGCATCGACACCAGGTCAGAGGACGACAGGGACGTTGCACCTTATGTTCACGACACCTATGTGATAAACCTCAGGCTGAACCTGCCGGAGGACCTGTTGGACATCATCGATCTGCTGAAGAGGCAGATGAACCACTATGTCGGGGAGCTGATCGCTCTGAGGCTCATGAATCCCAACCGCCCCCCTTCGAGGACCCACTTTCTGGACATACAGAGGATGCTCCAGATGAGGCTGCAGGGAGGGGAGGAGACCGCACTGATCTACAGGGGTCTGGCACTCACGGCGATGTGCATGAAGGTGTACCATGCGATCATGCTCGCCGAGACACAGGGTGTGACCCCTCTCAAACTGTATCTGAAGAAGATAGAGGACGAGGCAGCCCAGGAGAAGAAGGGCAGGAGCGCCAAGGACATCGTCAGCCGCAAGGAGTACGTCCAGATGCGGAGCATCGTGGACTACACCAACGTGGAGCATCCGAAGGTCTCCAAGATCATGTCGATCGTCAGCAAGACGCTCATCGACGATCCGGATTCGAAGGTCATGGTGTTCACCCAGTACCGCGACACCTGCGACATGATCGTCGGGAAGCTCTCGGCGATCAACGGCGCGAAGGTAGGGAAGCTGGTCGGACAGTCCGGGAAGGGGCTCAAGCAGAAGGAGCAGATCGAGATCCTGGACAGGCTTCGCAGCGGTGAGCTCAACGTCATCGTCGCCACATCCGTCGGAGAGGAGGGGCTGGACATCTCCAGCACCAACGCCGTCATATTCTACGAGCCGGTCCCGTCGGAGATAAGGACGATCCAGAGGAAGGGCCGTACGGGCAGGAAGAACGACGGGGACGTGTACGTGCTGATCGCCACCGGCACCATGGACGAGGCGGCGGAGAGCACCAGCAGGAGGAAGGAGGAGACCATGCGCGCCAGCCTGATGAGGCTGAACATGGAGCTGAGCACAGGCCATCCGATCATCTCGGACACCTCCCAGTCCAATTTGGATTTCTACTGACGATAGTAATAATAGGCCGTCGAGCAATCGGGAGGGCATGTTGTATTCCGAGCTCGCGGACACGTTCGACAGGCTGGAGGCCACAGGCAGCCGTCTCGAGATGACCAGCATCCTTGCGGACTTCATCAGGGGCGTGGACAAGAAGGAGCTCAGGAACATCATCTACCTTTCATAGGGCAAGCTCCATCCCGACTTCGTCGCCAAGGAACTCGGTATGGCGGACAAGCTGGTCCTGAAGGCCATATCGTTCACATCCGGTACGCCGGATTCGCAGGCCGAGGAGCTCTGGATTAAGACGGGAGATCCCGGGGAGGTTGCAGAGAAGCTCATCTCCAAGAAGAAGCAGATGACATTGTTCGCGGAGGAGCTCACTGTGGACAGGGTCTACAAGGGCCTCACAGCCATCCAGGATGCCGAGGGCAAGGATTCCCAGGAGAAGAAGATGAAGCTCCTGGCCAACATGCTCCACGATTCGGGACCCATCGAGGCCCGCTATCTGTGCAGGATCGTCACCGGGAGGATGAGGGTCGGCGCAGGGGACATGACCATCCTGGACGCTCTGGCCGAAGCCTTCGCAACCAAAGAGGACAGGCCAGCTATCGAGAGGGCGTTCAACATCACATGCGACATCGGACTGGTCGCGGAGACCATCGCCGAGGGCGGCATGGATGCCATCAGGGACATCAAGGTCCAGATCGGGAACCCGATCAAGGTCATGCTCGCGGAGCGTCTGCCGTCGGTATCCGAGGTCGTCGCCAGGATGGGCGGCAAGTGCGCCATAGAGTACAAGTACGACGGGATAAGGGTGCAGGCCCACATCGGGAGGAACTCGGTCAAGCTGTACTCCCGCAGGCTCGAGGACCTGACCACCAATTTCCCGGACATCGCAGAGGCCCTAAGGGCCAGATGCAAGTACGGCGAGGCGATTATCGAAGGTGAATGCGTCGCGGTCGATCCGGAGACCGGATTCATGCTCCCGTTCCAGGCCGTCACCCACCGCAGGAAGAAGCACGGGATGGAGGAGGCCGTCAAGGAGGTCAGCGTCAGGATCTTCATGTTCGACATCCTGTTCCGCGACGGTCAGGACATGACCAACATCCCCTATCTGGAGCGCAGGTCCGAGCTGGAATCGTCCTTCGACATCGGGGACAAGGTCCAGATGACCACCATGAGGATCGTCAACGGCCCCGAGGAGGGAGAGGACTTCTTCAACAACGCCGTCGCGGCCAGATGCGAGGGCATAATGGCAAAGTCCATCGCACCTGAATCCATCTACAGGGCAGGGTCCAGGGGATTCCTGTGGATCAAATACAAGAAGGATTACCAGCAGGCGCTCACGGACTCCTTCGACCTGGCGGTCGTCGGTGCATTCTACGGAATGGGCAAGAGGGCCGGAAAGTACGGCGCCCTTCTGATGGCGGCGTTCAACGAGGACACGGGAAGGTTCGAGACGGTCTGCAAGCTCGGCACGGGATTCGACGACGCGTTCCTGGATTCCATGCCGGAACTTCTAAACTCCGGGCTGTCCCAGGAGAGGCCCAGATCCGTGGATGCGGAGATGATCCCTGACGTCTGGTTCGACCCCACGACCGTATTGGAGGTGGTTGCGGCGGAGATCACCCTCAGTCCGATCCACACCGCCGCAAGGGGCGTCCTCAAGGATGATTCGGGATTGGGCATTAGGTTCCCGAGGTTCACGGGGCGCGTCAGGGACGACAAGTCCCCAGAGCAGTGCACGACGGTCGGCGAGATCATCGAGATGTACGAGATGCAGGCCCACGATTCAGATGGTCTAGAAAATTGAACTGTTCCTACGGTACTGATAATGTGCCGTCAGAGACCGGGCTGTCCCTACAGGGACAAAAGCGGGAAAACGGCGAGGGACAGTTTTAAGATTAGAAACGGATACAATTTGTTCCGTGGCAACGGATACATTTTCTCCGGAACAAAGGATGAAGGAAGCGGCGTCATCGGATGTCGCCGAGATCATCGAGAAGTACGACAGCAGGATAGAGGGTCATTACAACGAGGAACTGACGACCTCACGCATCAAGTACGGCGAGAATATCGTTTCGAACCACAACACGCATGCGGTCCTCAGGAGGCTCTACCATGCGTTCGTGAACGTTTTCATCATAGCCCTGACGATCATCGACATCATATGGCTGATCCCGGGGCTCGGTTACGAGGTCGGAGAGGAACCGGATCTCGTCTATTTCGTCATCCTGACCACCCTGATCCTCGTCAGCGGTACCATGACGTTCATCCAGGAGACCCGCAGCAGTGCGGCGGCGTCCAAACTGATCAACATGGTCACCACTATAATCACGGTCCGCCGTGAGAACGTGGAGACGGAGGTGGACTCCTGCGATCTGGTCGTCGGGGACATCCTAATCCTCGATACCGGGGATGTCATCCCGGCGGACGTCAGGATCATCAAATCCAACCACCTGAAGGTGGACCAGTCCGCACTGACCGGGGAGTCCGATGCGGCCACAAAGTTCACGGAGCCCGTCAGTGTCACTGGGAGCATCCTCGAATGCAACAACATGGCATTCATGGGGACGAGCGTCATGGAAGGTTCCGCAGAGGCGATAGTCATCGCCGTCGGTGACGATACGGTCATCGGTTCGATGGCCGAGAAATTATCCACCAAGAAGACCAAGACCACCTACGACAAGGGGAGCAAGGCCATCGTCAAGGTCCTGCTCAAGCTGATGCTCTACACCATCCCGCCGGTCTTCATAATCATGATCGCCAAGGCCATGCTCAGCTCCGAGGGGCTCACCATGACCAGCTTCATGTTCGCGGTCACATTCACCATAGTCCTCGCCATCGGTCTCATGCCCGAGATGCTGGCGACCATAGTCTCCACGAACCTGGCCAAGGGTTCAATAGACCTGTCCAAGCGCAAGGTCATCGTGAAGGACGTGAACTCGATTCAGAACTTCGGTGCGATGGACGTCCTCTGTTCGGACAAGACAGGAACGCTCACCGAGAACAGGATCTCCGTAGAGTCATGCAACGACATCTATGGGACGCCTAACGCCCTGGTCGAGAGACTGGTGTGCCTGAACAGCACGAAGCTCACATCGGCAACGAACCAGATCGACTGGGCCATCCAGGAGCATGCCGAGAACGAGTACCTGATGGAGGAGCTGGACGACTACCAGTGGATCGGCGATGTGCCGTTCGATTTCATCAGGAGAAGGGCCACCGTCGTGGTCAGGAAGGGAAGCGACCCCTGCATCATGGTCACCAAGGGGGCGGTCCCGGAGATTCTGGCAATTTCTGACAAGTACCTCGACGAGAACGGGGACGCTCAGGAGCTGGACGATGCAACGGTCAGCAAGATCCTGGGCCTGGTCGAGTGGTACAGCAACAAGGGGATGCGTGTCCTGGGAGTCACCCACAGGCATTTCAGCGATGCGAAATCCGAATACACCCCGTCCGACGAATCGGGACAGACATTCGCGGGATTCGTCGTGTTCACCGACCCTGTCAAGAGGACCGCAAAGAAGGCCATACAGGACCTGAACGATTACGGGATTAAGGTCAAGGTCCTCACCGGGGACAACGAATACGTCTCCCACTACGTGTGCGACCAGATCGGGATCAGATGCGATGTCCTGGACAGGGACATCGGATCCATCGAGGAGTTCGAGCCGGAGGAAGGGAAGTCATTCATCATCACCGGCCCACAGATCGACGAGATGTCCGACGAGGTCCTCGCCAAGGTCGTGGAGGCCAACAACGTGTTCGTCAGGCTCACACCGGACAACAAGTCCCGTATCGTCATGGCGCTGCGCAACAACGGCCACTGCGTCGGGCTGATGGGTGACGGCATCAACGACGTCCTGGCGATGAAGAACGCCGACGTCAGCATATCCGTCGACACCGGTACCGACATAGCCAAGGAGACTGCCAGCATGATCCTTCTGGAGAAGGATCTGGGCATCCTCAAGGACGGTGCCATCGAGGGAAGGAAGGTCTACGTCAACTCGATCAAGTACGTGAAGATGATCGGATCCATCAACTTCGGTTATATGTTCTCGCTGATCCTGGCGACGCTCCTGTTCAACTTCTCGCCCATGGGCGCGATGATGATCCTGATCTTCAACCTCATCAACGACTTCGCGTGCCTGATCATCCCGTGGGACAAGGTGGAGGACGAGTTCGTCAGGGAACCGCGCAAATGGGATGCGATAAACCTGAGGAACGTCATGTTCCATTACGGTCCGATGTGCCCGCTGACCGATGTCATGACATGGTGCTTCATGATCTTCGTGATATTCGGATCGATGCCGCTGATCGACACGGGAAGCGGTACGGTCTTCCAGATCCTGGACGATGCCGGGGAGTTAGCGGTGGACGCATACGGCAACTATGTCGGTGCGGGATTCGACACCGTCGGTGCGGCCATACTCGGTCGCGCGGAGCTCGGCGGAACGAACGTGGAGGCATTGTTCCAGGCCATCTGGGTCATAGAGCAGTACTGGATGCAGGTCTGGGCGATCCACATAGTGCGTACCAACAAGATGCCGTTCTACCAGTCCTGGTCTTGCAAGGCCCTCGTGGTGTCCGCCATCGTAGCATTGATCATCGGGACCCTGCTGCCGTTCAGCGGAGAGCTCTGGGCAGGCATATCGGAGTTCCCGATGGAGGTATTCCAGCCCGACTTCCTCGCCATAGCCGGAACCGCCATGATCTGGATGCCCTTCATCGCCTGCGTGTACTTCTTCGGGAGCCACATGGTCAAGAAGCGCATGCTCAGGACGCACGGGTACTTCGCCTGCTGAAACTCATTCCCGGGGTCCGCCCCGGGCAACCATTATTTTACCACCTATCGGTTACCGAGTGCTGATGCTTTCGCTTGAGCTGAGATTCGAGTATCCCGATGCGAAGACCGCGGAGACGGTCATGAGGTCCCTCGATCCCGACAACGGGGGATACGTCGAGTCGAAGGTGGAGGGGAACTTCCTGACGTTCAGGATGGAGGCGGAGGACGCCGGTTCGCTGAGGAACACCGCCGACGATCTGCTGGCGTGCATCAAGATAGCCGAGGACACCATCGGACTGGGTTCTCGTTAATTATAAATCGGAAGATAATCTGTCCGTCCATGTGGGCCCTTGGGGTAGCTTGGTATCCTTGTGGCTTCGGGAGCCACTGACTCCGGTTCAAATCCGGGGGGGCCCACTCATCCGTTCTCTTAGGTTATCCGATCAGTCAGACACATCAACGTCAGGGACCACACTCAGCCTGTATTCAGGATAGGCCTCGCCGATCTCGGAGCAAATGGTTCTCAGGGCATCCTTGCGATCGATGTCGAAACTGAGGACGATGTCGAAGCGTATCGTCTTCTCGACCGTATCCACATGGAAACCGTGCATCTCCAGGATCCAGTCGTGCGACGAGGTTATCTCCAGGATCCTGTCCCTTATGGCAAGGACCTCCGGGTCGGACACGTCCACCGAATATATCCCGATGGCGGTCAGGGTTATCCCGGTCTCCTCGAGCACCTTGACCTGGAGCTTCCTGGATAGGACGTCGATGTCCTCCGCTCTCATGGAGGATTCCACCTCAGCATGGATGGAAGCGTAATCTCTTCCGGGACCGTAGTTGTTGATCACCAGATCGTAAGCGCCTATGACACCGGGTTCCGATCTCACAATCTCCTTGATCCTCCTGGCCACATCCGGATCGGATCTCTGGCCGAGGACGTCATCAAGGGTCTCCTTGATCATCTCCAGACCGGATTTGATGATGAACAGGGAGATCAGGACACCGACGTAGGCCTCCAGGGAGATCCCGGTGGTCACGAGAATGAGGGCGGATGCTAGGACCGATGTGGACAGGACGGCATCGAAGAGGGCGTCCGCACCGGATGCGGTCAGTGCTCCGGAGTCGGTCGCCTTCCCGACGGACATGGTGTACCGCCCCAGGATTACCTTTACCAGGACCGCGATTGCGATGATGACCAGGGATATGGTGGTATAATCGGTTTCCGCAGGTTCGAGAATGTGTTCGGCGGATTCGATCAGCGCGGTCATTCCTGCATACAGGACGATGACCGCGACGATCAGCGCGGTCATGTACTCTATCCTCCCGTATCCGAACGGGTGCTTCTTGTCGGGGGTGCGCATTGACAGTTTTGTACCGATGATGGTGACCACCGACGACAGCGCATCGGACAGATTGTTGACGGCGTCCATCATGACGGCGATGGAGTTGGACAGGACTCCGATGAACATCTTCACGGCGACGAGACTGATGTTGGTGACGATACCTATCGCGCTGGTGCGGATGATCCTGCTCTCCCTGTCCGAAGAATCCATGACACACGAAAACTATGCGTCTATTAGATTGTTGATATGCGATCGGTCCGAGAGCCATCGATTCCGTTATTATCCGCAGCGACCATTAAGCAACCATGACCGTGAACCCGGCCGATGTCATGAGGTCCTACATCATCGATATGGACACCTACGGTCTTGCCGAACAGGCAGGGAAGTTCTGCGAGGCGTTCAGGGAAGAACTGGGGTCCGACCTCTCTCCGTTCGACGGCATGGAGTTCACTTATTCCGCCGACGAGCCTTACGACGCGGTGTTCATCTGGGACATCGGGGAGATAAGGGCGAAGCTCTCCTTCCTGGGGGATCCGGACGATTCCACGTGGGCGGTCACCTCTCGCAGGAGAAGGTTCAGAGGTGCCGTTTCACCGGACATGCGTTCGGCGGCCAGATCGTTCATCGACCGTCTCGGCGAGCTGAGACGTGAACAGTGAATCCGGGAAGAATTGTGAAGAAGTGGTGCAAGGGACGAGATTTGAACTCGCGGACCACTAAGGACTAGCCCCTCAAGCTAGCGTCGTTGGCCATGCTTGACTACCCTTGCACTCAGTAGTCCAGAGATATAGATGATGTTAATAAAGGTTTGCCAACGCATCATCTGGACCAATAAGTCCTGGCGGCGTTGCCCATGGCCAGCACGTTCTCGTCCGAGGTCTGTATCGGCGTCTCGCATCCGGGCGCCAGTATGAACCCTCCGTCCTGTCCCGCGGCATCGATGACCCTGTAGCATTCCTTCGTGATGGACTCCGGTGTTCCCATCATCATGACCTCGACGGGATCGATGTTGCCCATGATGGACACCTTCTTACCGGCGGCCTGCTTGGCCTTCGTGGGGTCCACGGCATGGTCGAAGCTCAGGCAGTCAGCGCCCGTCATCGGCATATGGGGGATGAGGTCCAGCGTGTTGCCGCAGATGTGGACGAACTTCGGTGTGGTGTTGTCCATCTTGTTGACCTTGTCCACGACCTGTTTGATGTACGGGGCGGAGTAGTCCAAGAACATGTCTGGTGCTATGAGGTCCTCCGAGGATGTCGGATCGGCCATCCACATCACGGTTGCACCGGCATCGAGCATGACCGCCTGCATATCGGCAACGAATCCAGTTACCTTCTTCATGAGCTTGGTCACGAGGTCCGGGTCCATGAACACGTTCATGATCATGTTCTCCGCACCCATGATGTAACCGCCGGTGGTGAACGGACCCCATGAGAGTCCGCAGATGTGGAGGTCCTCGGGAAGTATCCTGGCGGTCTCCTGCAACCCCTCCACGAAGACCTTGGTGAACGAGGGGCACTCGGACGCCCTCGAAGGGTCGAACAATGCGAGTTTATCAAGTCCCTCCGAATCCGTGGCGATGGGTTCCAGAATCTGACCGTAGTCATCCTCGGGGAAGCGGACCTTCATCCCAAGATCCTTGTATGGGACCTGCGAGTCCAACACGGGTTTGACGAAATCCGATTTCGTCTTGATCGCGTGGTCCACGGAGACCTTCGCTGAGATCTTCGGATCCCACCTGGCACAGTCCACGGTCACTCCCGCACTGCGAGCGGCGGTGGCCAGAACGAAGTTGTTGACTGGCGTCCTTTCGGTCCTCTCATGGTTCAGGGCTGCCTGAACACAATCCCTGTGTCCCGCATCGATCATAGGACAAGACAGGGCTTACGCCGATAAAAGACTATGAGTCAAAAAGCACTGGATGTTGGATGAATGCATCCCTATCAGAGGTGGGAGATGACCTTGTCCGTGAATTCCGCGGCGGTGAGCTTGCCCCCGACCTCGGGGGTCCTCTCCTTCAGGCGGTACGCCTCGACGACCGCATCGGTGATCCTCCTGGCCTGATCGGCGAGTCCGATATTATGGAGGATCATGCTCGCGGACAGGATCGCCGACGTCGGGTTGGCGAACTTCTCTTCGAGCCCCTCGTACGACGGCCATTGGCTGGGCTCGTACATCTTGTACTCCTCGCCCATGACCAGGCAGGGGCCCATGTGTATGTATCCGGTCATCCCGGCCAGCACACCGGCCACCGGCTGGTTGTAGAGGTCCACGCAGACTATGCAGTCCTCGACGGTCGGCTCCTTGAGGATCCTGGACAGCCAGAATTTGACGTTCTGGTGAGATATATCATATATCTCGGCGGGGAACATGGAGTCGAAGGTGTCGCTGAATCTCTTGCTGCTCAGGGGGAAGAAGTCCTCTCTCGTGAGACAGGTGATCCTCTTGAGTCCCAGAATCTCTATGTCCTTGTGTGCCAGCTTCATCATCCTGCTGTATGCGTTGTTCTTGATGTACTTGCCGATGGTGATGCCTTCGAGGTCCGGGACCTCGCTGAATTCGGACGAGATATCGTTGTTGCTGCTCCAGAGCAGCACATCGACCCCTTCCTTCCCGAGGTCCGGGGCCAGGGTCTTGAACCATCTGACCCTGGCGAAGAGATCGAGCTGGACCCTGAGAGAGTTGACGGGATCGCTCCCGTTCTCCGGCGGAACGGTGGGGCCGCATATGACGGTCTTGCACTCGTCCAAAAGGTCCAAGGTGTCATGGGGAAGGTACTGGCCCGTGGTCTCATAGGCGCTCCTGCCGATATCGCCGCGAACTATCTCCACTGCGTCGGTGGCGGCGGTGATGACCTTCTCGAAGGCGGACGTTATCGACGGACCGATTCCGTCGCCCGGTAGGACCAGTATCTTCTCCTTCATTCTCACAGCCTGTCCACGAGTGAGGCGTAGATCATCGGCAGGGTGATGGTGGCATCTCCCTCGACGGTCATCTTCTTGGCCTCGGGCGCAACCTTACCCCAGGAGACGGCCTCTCTGAGCCTGGCTCCGGAAAGGGATCCGTCGTACTCCATTGCGGTGGTCAGGTAGACGGCGTAGTCCAGTCCTCCGCGGAACTGGTTCCACCAGATGACGTGGTGCTTGGAGATTCCTCCTCCGATCATGAGGGCCCCTGTCCTGACGGCGTGGTTGGTCATCTCGGAGAGCAGCTGCTCGTCGGCGAAGAGGTCGATCCTGAACTTCCTGTGTGTCTGGTAGTACATCCAGAGCTGGCATCCGAAGGATCCGTCTGTGATTCCGGGGACGACGATCGGGATCTGGTTCTTCCAGGCCCAGTACATGAGCGAGCTCTCGTCGTTCATCCTCTTTCCGACCTCCCAGATGATCTCGTGGGTGGTCATGGAGTCCTTGCCCTCGAAGATCTCGTCGAACATGGGCAGGATCTCTCCCTCGAGGACCTCTCCGTAGCAGTCGTCTGGCACAAGGATGTTCCCGAGCCTAGAGATCTCGTATTTGGTCCTGAGCTCGGCATCGTCCATCAGGAAGTCTCCGTGGAAGTAGTTCTCGTAAGTCCTGGAAATGTCGTGGTCGAGGCATCCGCAGGTGGTCATGATGAGGTCGACCTGCTTGTTCTTCACCATGTCGACGAGCACACCGCGGGTTCCGGTCGCCATGATGCATGCTGGGAAGGACAGGATCTTGAGGCAGTCCTTGTCCTTCTCCATCTTCTCGAGGATGTCGGTGGCGTCCGCCAGCTTCTGTGCCGTGAATCCGCCTGCGCCGCTCATGTACCTCATGAGCTCGTCCACTGTCATTCCTTTCTTCACTTTGATGTCTTCAACTTCGATGAGATTGAGTTCTCCTTCCTTGGACATTTTATCGTCTCTGACCTGGGGCTAGGTGCGATGGGGGTTAAAAGGGTATTGTCCTCACTTTACCGCCGGAAACAAATAAAAGGATCCACACATCCATGTCCAACGCGCAGATTTCCCTTTATTCCTCTATAAAAATAACGTGTGTCCTTATATAGGAAATCGATATACTGAGGTTCAACCGAAAGAATAGGGGTTATGAAATGATAGTCGATATTTTCGCTACTGAGAATCTTCTGTTCATGATCCCGGTTGCAAGCATTGTCGCATTGCTCTTTGCGGCCTACTTCTTCAAAGACGTATGGTCCAAGGACAAGGGCACCCCTGAGATGCAGAAGGTGTCCGATGCGATCGAGACTGGTGCGATGGCTTACCTGAAGCGCCAGATCAAGACAATCGGAATCGTCATCATGATTCTCGCAATCATAATCGCCCTCTGTACGTTCGCAGGTGAGCCTTTCTCGCTCTACCTGAACTACAAAGTTGCGATCGCATTCGTGATCGGAGCTTCGTTCTCGATCCTCTCCGGATTCATCGGAATGAAGGTCTCGGTCAACTCGAACATCAGGACATCCGCAGCAGCCAAGAGGTCCCTTGGCGAGGCATTCAAGACATCATTCAGGGGAGGAGCACTCTCCGGAATCGCAGTCTCGACCCTCTCCCTGTTCGGACTCTTCATGGTCGTCCTGATCTACAACGCTATGATCGGTGACGGAGACGGGCTTTACCCCTCTCTGACACCTACACTTCACGCAGTCGTCGGATACGCCTTCGGTGCATCCTTCGCAGCACTCTTCGCCCAGCTGGGTGGAGGAATCTACACCAAAGCAGCAGATGTCGGATCCGATCTCGTCGGAAAGGTCGAGGCCGGAATCCCCGAGGATGACCCCAGGAACCCCGCCGTCGTCGCCGACCTCGTCGGAGACAATGTCGGAGACTGTGCAGGTCGTGGAGCAGACATCTTCGAGTCAACAGCAGCCGAGATCATCGGTGCGATGGTCATCGGTACAGCAGTCGTCGGAGCGGCACCCCTTCTTGGAAGCAACTGGGTGTTCCTCCCCCTCGTCCTCATGGCATTCGGACTTATCGCTTCCCTCGTCGGAATCGCTATTGTCAGGATGGATGAGGATGGAGATGTCGTAAAGTCCCTGAATGTCGGATACTACGTCACCATCGCTCTGAACATCGTGTTCCTTGCTGTCACCACATACATGTTGCTCGGTGAGAGCTACTGGGTCAACTTCTTCGCAGCAGGAATCGTCGGAATTGCACTGGGACTGTGCATCGTCTACATCACCCAGTACTACACCGGAGACCACAAGCCCGTCAAGGGAATCGCAGCAGCCTCTGAGACCGGAGCGGCAACCAACGTCATCGAGGGTATCTCGGTCGGACTCGAGTCCACCGTCCTGCCCGTCGTCTGCATCGTCGTCGCCATCATCGCGACATACATGCTCGGTTACGTTGCAGCACCCCCTCTCGTGGACCCCATGATCTTCGGATTCTACGGAACCGCGATCGGAACCATCGCAATGCTCGCATCCTCCGCATTCATCCTCGCTGAGGACACATTCGGACCCATCACCGACAACGCCGGTGGAATCGCCGAGATGTCCGGACAGCCCGAGGAGGTCAGGGACAGGACAGACAAGCTCGATGCGGCCGGAAACACCACCAAGGCCCTCACCAAGGGATACGCAATGGCATCCGCAGCACTCGCAGCATTCCTGCTGTTCGCAGCATTCTTCGAGATTATCTCCGAGGTCACCGGAACCCCGCTGGCACTCGTGTTTAACATCAACATTGGTAACCCCCTCATCTTCGTAGGAGGACTCGTTGGTGCAGCACTCGTGTTCTTCTTCGCATCCCTCGCAATCCGTGCAGTCTCCAAGGCAGCCGGTGAGATGGTCGAGGAGGTCCGCAGGCAGTTCCGTGAGGACAAGGGAATCCTCGAGGGAACCAGCCAGCCCGATTACGCAAAGTGCGTCGACATCGCTACCCGCGGTGCCCTCAAGACAATGGTCGTCCCCGCACTCCTGCCCATTCTCGTGCCCGTGGTCTTCGGACTCATCATGAGGTACGCGCTCGGAGACTACGTCGAGGCCTACATGTCCGTCGGAGCACTCATCATGATCGGTACGATCGTCGGTATCCTCATGGCCAACTTCCTCAACAACGGAGGAGGAGCCTGGGACAATGCCAAGAAGTATATCGAAGAGGGTAACCACGGCGGAAAGAAGTCCCCTGCACACGCAGCGGCAGTCGTCGGAGATACCATCGGAGATCCCTTCAAGGACACCGCCGGACCTTCGATCCACGTTCTGGTCAAACTGCTGTCCACCATCTGTCTGGTCACCGCAGTCCTGTTCGTGTGAAACTGTAAAGGGAGGGGGAGACCCCTCCCATCCTTTACCCAGCATCCTTCTTTCTATATTACGCGTACAGACAGTTTATATAACAGTCCTCACTAACGGGAGTTATCAGAGGGCACGCTATGTACATGCTTACAGAAGTCGAAAAGGTCGTCCGTATCCCACCGGCCGAACTGAAGGAAGACATCGATGATGTGATCGACAGACTCACCTGGGATGCCTACGAGGGCAGATTCGGTGACGACAAGACCTTCACCGTACTGATCAGGAACGTCAGGACCGAGGGTCCGGGCCGTATCGTCCACGGGGACGGTGCAGTGTACCAGACCGTAAAGTTCGACCAGATCGTCTTCAAGCCCAAAGAGAACGAGATCATCGAGGGAGTGGTCGTGGAGATCCTCAAGTTCGGTGCTTTCGTCAGGTTCGGTCCCCTCGACGGACTCCTGCACATCAGCCAGGTCATGGATGACCGTGTGGACATCGATGAGACCAACCAGAGGCTCGTAGGCAAGAACAGCGGAAGATTCCTGGCAGTGGGAGACGTAGTCAGGGCCAGGGTCGTCAGCATCGATCTCAACGAGAAGAACCCCCAGGACAGCAAGATCGGACTCACCATGAGGCAGCCCGGACTGGGAAAGGTCCAGTGGATCGAGGAGGATGCCCGCAAGAAGAAGGATTCGGAAGGTGATGAGTGATGGCAGTCATAGTCCAGAAGGCATGCAAGCAGTGCAGTTTCATCTCCGAGGAGGACGTGTGCCCCCGCTGCGGAGGTCAGACCTCCAAGGAGTGGCAGGGATACCTCGCGGTCCTCGACTTCGAGAAGTCCGAGATCGCCAAGAAGATGGGAATCTCGGCAAACGGAAAGTACGCTCTCAAGGTACGCTGATGTTCGAGAGGGACCTTGTCCTGCCGGCTGAGAACAGGCAGGCGTTCAAGGAACCGATAGGAACCGAACTGTACGACAGCGACCTTGAAACGTTTCACGCTCAAACAACCTTAATCACCGTCGGGGACGTGGTATCCCTGACGTTCAGAAAGCACGGCATAACGCCCTTTCTGTCGGTCTACGACGGGATGACGGAGCGCCGTGACATGACCGAATTCGCCCTCCTCGTGGAGAACGAGGAGAAGAAGGAGGTCGAAAACCCCGCGGGAAGGATCACCAGGGAACTGGCTGAGACGATCCGCGGATGCATCGAAGGGTCTGGCGGACTGATAAAGGTCGTCGGGGAGGAGGACCTGGCATTGTTGCCGGTTGTCCTGATGTCCCCGATCGGTACCGATATCGTGTACGGATGGCCCGGGAAGTGCATGATGCGCATCACCACGGATGAGGGCATCAGAGCCAAATTCGAGCAGATGCTGCTCGCAATGGAGGAAGCAGAATGAAGATGGAAATCACGAACAAGAAAGAGAACCCCCTGTACAAGAGGGTCGAGGTGTACTTCACCCTCATGCACGAGGGAGAGAGCACACCCGGAAGGAACGCCGTTGCCGAGGCTGTGGCCAAGGAATGCAAGACCAAGAGGGACTGCGTCGTCGTCGACTGCATCGAGTCCGTCTACGGAAAGGGCATGTCCAAGGGATACGCCAAGGTCTACGACAACAAGGAAGCTGCACTCGAGTTCGACAGGGAGTACCTCCTGAAGAGGAACGGAATCGAGGCGGACAAGCCCGAGGCACCCGCCGAGGCACCTGCAGAGGAGTGATTCGAATGGCAGGAAAAGCAAAGGCACCCAAGGCAGCGATCAAGAAGTCTAACGCTTACAAGGTCGACGGAAACACCGTCACCAGGACAAAGCAGTTCTGTCCCAAGTGCGGACCCGGCACGTTCATGGCAGTTCACAAGGACCGTGTGTCCTGTGGATGCTGCGGATACACCGAGTTCACCAAGAACTGAGAAAGGTAAATTCTTCATTCGCCTCCTCCCTCTCAACAGGAGGCACAGGATCGCCGGGGAGTATCTAACCCCGGCAAATACCCTTTCTTTCTCATTCTGGGCCCGTAGTATAGCTTGGATAGCATAGGGGCCTCCGGAGCTCCGGACTCGGGTTCGAATCCCGACGGGCCCGCTCAAGCCCACGTCCAGTACTCATAATTTTCTGTATATTGTAATCAAATGTTCCGTTCATTGGGAGAACGGGATGGAGACCCATGAGTTCCCCAGATCCACGGTGAAGGAGTAATCGTCTATGGCATCCGCCATGCTGTCGACATAACCTGTGGGGACTGGGAGCGGCGTGATGGCAGCCACCAGATGGTGGCCTTCCCGGACCTCGTACATGGTAGCGCCGAGGTATACGTTGTAATCGTACCAGCCCCCGTCCAGTTCGGTGCGCTACGCACAGGTTGTCGGATTCTTGGTGGAAGTCGGGTTGTAGAGGTCCGCGAATCCGTAGGATACGATCTTGGCATCACTCGTAACGGTCTCGAAACCTAGGACGTCATAGTTCCGGAGGCCTCCTCCTACCCAGGATGCCCCCTCTTCGATGGTGGTTTTATCCGCCTCTTCCAAGGTGTAATTGACGTATTCGAACTCCTCGTCGGACACATCGAACAGGTACACCGATACGGGCAGCATATCCCTTCCGAGATCATCTGTGCTGATGCGCAGGTGGAAGATGCCTCTGCCGTCGATCAGTCCGGTGCCGTCGATGTCCATGAGATACGTCCCATGGTCCAGATCCACGATCCGCTCCGCATAATCGATCCCGTCGTAATCCAGGTCGGATTCGGTGAGGGTGACCGTACCCGACGGGAATTCATAATCACGCATAGTGCCGTTGCCCCAACTGTCGTAGGCCTTCCACGATCCGCAATCGGCTGATTGCGTCATTATGTTGGGCATCTCGGTCACATCGTTGTCGGCACCGAACAGATAGTGAGAGAACCATTCGTTCACCAGTACTGAGCCCCTCTTTCCATCGACCAGCATGTCGTAGTGCTCGGTTCCGTTCGAGAGGTAGTCATGTCCTCCCTGATGCAATACGACCTTCGTATCCATGCCCGCGTCGACGAAACTCCTGTATACGGAATAGGCGCCGTCCGCAAGGACGTTGTAATCGTTGAGACCTTGGCAGATCATCACCGCAGTGTCGCTGGGGATGATATCGGAGTTGTCCCTCTTCGCCCATTCGGAGTTGAAATCCCCTCTGTTGGCCGTCTCCAGTTCCTTGAGTTTTCCTGAATATGCCAGATGGATTTCCGATACCCTGTCCCATTCCTCCTCGTCATTGATGATGGACGTGTACTGTGAAGTGAAGAAGGCCAGATATGATTGGTCGACGTACATGCTGCATCCCTGGGAATTGACGTAGTTGTACATCTCGTTCATGCCGGAGTATTCGAATACGGCCTTCAGGTTGTCAATCCCCATACCGGCCAGGGCTATACTGGTGCTTCCTGCATAGGACTTCCCGATCATGCCCACATCCCCGCTGCACCAATCCGCGGTGATGGCGATATTCCCGGTCCTGTCGGTGTATGCGATGGCATCGCCGGCGAACCAGCGTATCACGGATCTGTGCGCCTCCATCTCGAGATCGGATTGATCGGTCTGCATCCCTTCTGAGCCCAAGGTCCCGGTCCCGGATGATGTGGCGAAGGCGTATCCGCGCACCAGGAGGTCATCGAGGGCATCGATCCTGTCGTAGGCCATCGTCCCGCTCCTGGTATCCTCGTAGTACCATTCGGACTGCCGGGAGGCAAGGGCGTGCTCCATGGGGTCCGCCCTGCCCGCTGGGATGCGGGGTTCCGGACTGCCGTACATGGCATCCACATCGAATTCGGAGCTCTCGTATTCGTCGACCCTTTCCCCGATGCCCACAGAATACACCCTGCCCTCGTAGATGACAGGTGCCTTGTAATTGCCTTCCATCGCGGATCTCGGGACCTGGAGGAAGACCTTCACCAGGTCCCTCTTCCCATCCAGGTCCATGTCGTGTTCGGTCTCCACATAGACACAGAAGCGCATCACGGTGCTGTCCGCGTTGGTGTACCCTTCCGTCCTGCCGTCCGTGAATTCGAATATGGGCGCAGCCAGACCGTTAACGATCAGCGGCCTGCCTTCTTCGATAGCGTTCTTCAGCGGTTCGGCCCTCTTGATCATGGTCCTGAGGTCCTTCACGGTGGCCTGAGAGTCCGGATCACCATCCAGACAGATGCCGCAGGCCTCCGCCATGCAGTTCCAATATGCCGGATAGTCGCCGAGAAGGGATTCAGTCACGCCGGCATCCAGCAGTGCGAAATGCGATGCGGTCTGAAGCGTCAGGTCCTCCGTGTATCCGGAAAGGATCCCAGCCGCAGCAGGATCATACGATTCCATATAGTCCCATGTGAGGTCCTGATTGCCATCTCCATAGATCAGATAGGTACATGCCGTGGAAAGAAGAACGGCCACAACAGCTATCGCAAGGATTTTCCCGATCTTCATGGACATAGTACTTTATGATGCAAATCGAAAACAATATGTAAAAAGGCTATGCATATCGGGCCATACTGGAGCATCATCAGCAGGATCGATATGGGCGACCTGCGATCCTGTTGGTCGAAATCGGTAAAAATCTAGCAAATTCTTCCGACTATTGCCGAATAGACATACGTCCATCGCAAGTCTAATTTTGTTAGAATCACGCATTTCTTTAAATTAATCGTGAAATTACAGATTCTATGGGACAATACAAAATTATGTATACGACAGATGACGGCTACGCTTTCAGCCTTACCGCTGAGAATCACGAGATTATCGCTACCTCTCAGGTCTACAGGTCCATGGACAGCCTGAAGAACGGTATCGAGTCCGTCCAGAAGAATGCAGACGCCCCGATCGAGGACCAGACAGTGAAGGACTTCGAGCCCGTGACCTGCCCCAAGTGGGAGGTTTTCACCGACAAGGCAGACGAGTTCAGGTTTAGGCTCAAGGCCTCCAACGGTGAGATCATCCTCGCCGCTTCCCAGGGATACACCAAGAAGCACAACGCTCTCAAGGGAATCGAGTCCGTCAGGAACAACATCAACTCTGAGATCGTCAAACCTGTCAGGGACTGAGTCGTATCGCTATCTTAGCGACCGTACCAAATCATTTACCCCCGTACGGGGGTTCTTCCTTTTCTATCAATAATTATAGAAACACGGAGTGCGTTCCGCCCCTTATGGCATCCGAATTCAAATGCGAGTACAAGATGAACGCACCTATGACGGGCTGCAAGGCAACTATCACCGTCAAGAAACCCGGGGAGGATGCACCGGTCCTCGAGTACGACTTCAAGGAGACCAGTATTGGTTATCAGAAGCAGGGCAGTCTTACGGTATCGGACAGCATCGTCAAGGACGTCCGCGATCTGGTGAACAGGCATCTCGTGTCCCTCAAGACCAACATGGTCCCGGGAATGGTTACGGACACATCGGACGAATCCTTCAAGGTCACCATCGACGGAAGATGCCACATTTACAAGAAAGAGAGTATCGCCAAGATGACCAACGACGATACCGTCGAGGATGCCTGGAAGCTGCTGATGAAGTATCTTCCTCCAGAGGTCAAGGAAGGCTCCAAACTGATATTCGACTGAGCCCCTCCGGACACGGAAGGCTTCAGTGCCAGAAAATTCGGATACACAAATGCTGTAGTCCACCCTTTATTATAGGGTGAGATTGTTACTATCGGATATGAAGGGCCGCATAATCCCTAGGAAGGAACTCTCGGAACTACCGAAGACTGTCCACGGCGGACAGGCCTGGAAGCTGGAGGGGATAGAGGATTTCAGCCACAACCTGAATCCCTTCGGACCTCCCGAGTTCCTGGGAGAGATCATCGAGACGGCCCTGAAGGACATCGGACACTACCCCGACGATTCCTGTTCGGAACTCAAGGATACGGTGGCCAAGGCGTTCAATGTCAATCCGGAGTGCATCACTGTAGGTGCGGGATCCTCCGACATCATCAGGAACGTACCCAATACATTCTTCTCGCCCGGCGACAACGTGGTCATCAACAGACCCAGCTTCGCGGAGTATGCGCAGCAGTGCAAGATCGTCGGAGCGAACATAATCTGGAACGAACTGCTCCCTGAGAACGATTTCAGGATCGAGCTGGATTCGCTGATGTACAACGTTGGCAACAACACCAAGGCCCTCTACATCTGCAATCCCAACAACCCCACCGGAAGGGTGGAGCCCAGGGAGAAGCTGGCAAGCATCATAAGGGAGTGCGAGGACCGCGGAGTGCTCGTATTCCTGGACGAGACCCTCCTGGAACTGGTCCCGGGATATGCGGACATCACGCTGTCCGGGATGGTGGACAAGTTCAGCAATCTCATCGTGGCCACTTCGCTCACCAAATCCTTTGCCATACCGGGAATAAGGATCGGATTCGGACTCTCGAATCCCGATATCATCTCGGAGATGGAGAAGGTCAGGATGACATGGAACGTAGGGCAGGTCGAACAGACCGTGGCGAACGTGCTCATTAGGGACCATCTGGATTATGTGGATCACGCCGCGGCGGTCATGGGCGAGGAATCGGATATCCTCAACTCGTCCCTGAACAGCGTGGGTTTCCCGGCCGGACCGGTATCGGATTCGTTCTTCTACTTCAACGACCTGTCCCCGTTGGACATGGACTGTGCCACATTCCAGAAGAAGATGCTCTCCCACGGCATAATGGTCAGGGATTGTGCGTCGTTCGGACCGGAGTTTAGGAACTATGTCAGGTACAGCGTCAAGGACAGGGAACGCAACTGCCGCTTCCTGGCCGCTGTGGATTCAGTGATCAACGGGTGATTGATTGGAACTGTGGCTGGACGCGCTGCTGATTATCCTGACGGCCATTCTCATTGACCGTTTCATAGGTGACGTCCCCAACGCGATACATCCGCTGAGGTGGATGGGGAACATCCTGGATTTCATCGACAGGCATATCACGGTCAGGGACAGGCCCAGGACTTCCGTATGGGGATTCCTCTCGTACATGCTGGTGTTCCTTCTGTTCGGTACCATCGGGATGGTGATCATAGCTGCCGTCCACTATTACGCCACGCAGTACGATCCCTTCTGGGGCGAGATCGCGTGGATAATCGTCACGGGATTCATACTGAAGATCCAGTTCGCCATATTCTCGTTCCGCAAGCACTGCGACCCGATCTGCAGGGATCTGGATGAGGGAAGGACCGAGGATGCGGCGGCCAAGGTCCAGATGATCGTCAGCAGGAACACCAAGGGCATGGATGCGGAGCATATCGCATCATCGTGCTGCGAGACCGTGTCCGAGAACCTCGTTGACAGCATCCTGTCGCCCACGTTCTTCTTCGGGCTGTTCGGGATCCCCGGGGCGATAATGTTCAGGTGCTCCAACCTCATGGACGCGATGTGGGGATATCTCAACGACCGTTACGGGAGGCTCGGATTCTTCCCCGCCAAGTTCGACGACGTCCTCGGATGGCTCACCGCAAGGGTCTCGCCGTACTTCGTCGCCTTCGCGGCGATGATGCTCGGAATGGATTGGAGGGCCGCAGTGCCCGCAGCCAAGGCCGAGCATACCAAGACCCCCAGCCCGAACAGCGGCTGGCCCATGACCGCGGTGTCCGCCGCATTGGGGATATCGATGGAGAAGAAAGGGGTCTATGTCATGGGCACGGGTCCGATGCCGACCACGAGGGACGTCCAGCGCTGCATGAGGCTGGTCGAGCTCACGTCGATCCTGTTCATGGTCACGGTATCGTTCGTACTGTATGCATTGCTGGGAATCCACATACAGTTGTTCTTCGAGGGACTCTTCCCCTTTTATTTAATATGATAAAGTTCGTTAGCAAACCATTCGGAGCAATAATCCGAGGAGCATGGTCTGATGGGCGCATTGAGGGCTTTGGTATCGTTCTACACGATGTTCCACATGAACATCACTCAGGAGGACATGGATGCCATGGAGACCAGGTTCCACCTGACACCGCTGGTCGGCCTCATATTCGGATTCATCATCTGGCTCGAGATCGTCGCATTGCTTCTTCTGAACCGTAATTTCGGATTCGGCAACATGTTCATGGCCGCCGTTCTGTCGCTCCTCACCGTCTATGCGGGCAGCAAGTTCCTGCATTTCGACGGATTGACGGACTTCGGGGACGGTATGATCGTTTCCGGTCAGCAGAGCGACCACATCAGGGCCCTGAAGGATACCTTGGTGGGTGCAGGAGGGATCGGTGTCGCGCTGATCACCGTACTCTGCTCCGTGGCCTTCTATTCATCTTACAACTACATGCTGGCACTTATGGTATTCCCCATGATGGAGGTGTTCGTCAAGCACGCAATGGTGGTCGCAGCATCGCTGGGCAAACCAGGCAACGGGATGGCGGCGAGGCAGGTCGAGAGGACCACTGGGAAATCCGCTGGGCTGTCGTTCGTCGTCAGCCTGGCCTCATGTCTGATCCTCTTTGCGATATCGGCCCTTGCCTTCTCCGAGTTCCGCGATGCCATTCCGGTGCTTATCACGGTCCTTGCAGTGGGGATGCTGGTCTCCACGTTGGTGGGATTCATGATGGCCAGGACTGCCAACCGTGTCTTCGGGATGGTCAACGGGGATATCCTCGGAGCAACGAACGAGGTCGCCAGACCGTTCCTGGCATTCTTCATCCTGCTTGCCGTGGCAATCCTGTCGGCGGTGATCTGATGGAGGCCCTGGTCCATGCCGGGGGGAAGGGAACCCGCATGGGCCGCTGCGGAATCGAGAAACCGATGCTGAAGGTCGGTGACAAATGCACGGTGGACAGGGTCATCGATGCTCTCAAGGCGGCCAAGAGGGTCGACCGTATAATCGTCTCCGTCAGCGACAACACGCTGGAGACCGAGGCACATCTAAAGGAGCTCGGGATCGAGACCGTCCGCACATCGGGGGATGATTTCATGGGGGATCTCCACCAGGCACTGGAATGCCTCTCCGGGGATTACGTCCTCACGACGCCGTCAGATCTGCCGCTCATAACTTCGGATATATTCGATCAGATCATCGATTACTTCAATCCCAGCATCATGGATTCTTTGCTGGCGGTCATCGATGAGGATACCGTCAAAAGGATCGGGATCATCCCATCGTATGTACGTGAGGATAGAGGCAACAGATGGGTCCTTTCCGGCGTATCGGTCATAGACCGCAAGAAGACCCTGGCCGGGGAATACCTGTCGGAGTACCTTTATGAGACGAACTGGCCCGAGCTGTCTGTCAACGTGAACACGCAGCTGGAGCTGGACCTGGCCCGCAGTTATCACAAGGAATGAGTCACAGGCCCATTATTCCTTCGTAGATGCTGTGGACCTTGTCGACGAGCGCCTTGCAGTCTATCTTTCCGGCGGATGAGATGATCGCACCGACGGAGGAACCGCCGCATCCGCAGCCCTCCTTGATGTAACCCCACTCATATGCCTGGAGCCCCTCATACGGGCTCTCGGAATAGTCAACGTTGACGTAGAGGATGGGGACCTTGTCGGAGATGCAGTCCATGATCTTTTTCATACTGGAGTTGGGATCGTTCATGAGCCATCTGGTGGTCCCCTGGACGAAGTTGCCTACGATCTCAGGATGGAGCTTGACGGCCGCTGCCATGACCGCGGCGAGCTGGGTGCCTCCGCCCACGATGACCGGCACATGCTTCGCCGCCCCGCAGAGGATACCCACGTTGGCGGGCATCATGGGGTCTCCGAAGCACTCTATGGCCTTGAGCGGGTCGTCCTTGAGGTCGCCGGGCTGTATGCCTGCCTTCTCGAATGCCTCTTTGACCAGGTTGCTCTTGAGCTCTTTTGGATTCTTGGGGGAACTGCTGCTGACGAGGTTCTCCTTGAGCACGCCCATCGCCATCATGACCGCGAGGGCGGTGGTGGTACCGCCTGCGCAGCTCTCGCTGATGATCACGAAGCCGTTGTCCTTGGCGAGCTGCTCCCCGAGCCTGTATCCCTTCTTGTAGATCGTCCTGACGTTCTCGACTGCTTTGGCGGTTGTGATCTTCTGACCGCACTTGCCTCCGAGGTAGAAGTAGGGGATGTCCGGTTCCACGTAGCATCCGCCGTTGACGATGAAGGTCTGCATGCCGGACAGTTCCAGCGCCGCCTTCGTGAGCGTCGCGGGGGTGGGGATTCCTCCGGGGTTGATTGGGACGCCCTTGATGCAGGTGGTCTTGCCGTTGACGAGGAGTTCCGCATCCGCCGCTCCGGTGTAGAGCGTGAGTTCGGGTGTGTCACCGGCATCGGATACTCCCGGGATGCTCGACGTCATCGTGCTGGCCACGGTGCATGTGAACACACCTCTCTTTCCCCATATGCGGGACAGGATGTCCTTCGCTATCTTTTCGTCCCCGTACAGTCTGAGTGATGGGGGTATCGTGAATTCCGTCATGTTCTTCGCCTCTTGTTCTTCAATAGCATCCCGACAACTTCCTTCAGCGGGAGGATCTCATCCTCCTTCCTGCCGAGATCGATGGTGGACCATAGCGGCACATCCGTGAGTATGTGCTCTCCTGTGACGCATGACGTACCGTGGTCCACGAAATAAACAATGTTGTCAACGTCGGAGAAGTGCTTCTCCATTAGCCTGTCCGTGAGCTCCAGGATCGCCTTCTTCTTGAAAGGGTCCTTCTGATGTCCGTACTCGTCGACCTCGTCGATGTGGAGGAAGACGTTGCCATGTTCTAAAGCTTCCCTTGCGACCGGGAACCTGTCCTCGACCTCATCTACGAACTTGAAGTCGTAGCCGAGGGATGCGCATATGCCGAGCGCCGTGGGGCTGTTCGATATCGCCGTGAGGTTGTCCAGGCCATCCACCGGGGAGTACTGTTTGCCGAATTTGCCGCAACCCCACGGATAATCCGTGATGCCGCCCATGTCGTCGTAGACGGCCCTGAGGAATCTCCCGAAATCACCGGGGATCCTCACCAGCGGTGTGTCGACCGGCGGTCCGGGGAGTTCCGGTACGTAATCGGAATCCATGGTCAGGATCGCCCTTCCCCCGATGAAGTATCTGATCTTCGGGTCGTAATCCTCGAGGATGCCAATATTGCTCTCCATGGAGGCCATGAGCCTCTCCTTGAATTCATCCGCGTGATATGACCAGTGTACCATACCGCCGCTGATCTCTGCGGGGCTGAGCCTGTATGCGGTCCTTTTAGGATCCTTGATATCCAGCAATCCGAGGCCCATGGCCTCGATCGCGGCCCTTGCCATCTCAGGAGGATGGTCGGTGAAGAATTCGTTGAGGAACAGATGTGTGTAGCCCCTGCCCGTGGTCGTGTACCTGTGACAGGCCTTAGTCTTCAGGAACGGCATGTCCGCTACCTCATAGGGCTTCTTGTTGCCCAGCAGCGGATGGGGGTGATCCTCCAATCCGTCGAGGAGAACGAACAGGGTGTTGCTCATCAGAATCGAACACTTGGATGCCCTCCACACATAAAGCGATATGGATGGATGTAGCCACCAACATTGTTTCCTACCTGATATGAGCCAGTCATCAGAAAATCTAGATAGGATGGATGCATTGTCCTTCCATCGTCAAAGATGCTTCAAGGCGATGGCGGCCTGCCCTATCGAGACCCCGCCGTCACCGTTGGGAACGTCCCTGTGGAGGAGCGGTCTGCAGTCCGTGCCTTTCAGGAGATCGAGGAACATCCTCGATATCGTAGCATTGTAGGATACGCCTCCGGTCAGTCCGATTGCAGTCACACCCTTGGATTCCGCTTCCGATACAGCAGAGTCCACCAGCTCCTTCATGATGTTGTACACGACGGAATAAGCGACGTCCTCCTTCCGTTCCGAGGTCTCATGGAAGAGATGGGCCGTCTTTACAATACCGTTGACGGTCTCCGTCTCGAACCCTTCGACCAACTTCCCTCTAGCCAGGAGCGGTTCCAGCCTCATGGCCGGTTCCCCGTCGTAGGTCCTGGTCCTGCATATTCCCAGTGAATAGGACAGGGCATCGAGTATCCTGCCCATCGACGAGGTCCTGACGCTCTTGTTCATGAGTTTCTCCAGGACGGTGGCCTCGCTGTCCGTGAAATCGTTGTTCTCCGTACCGTTCATGGAATCGATGGCGAATCTGAGCCTTCTCAGGTCGTAGAGGGCGCGGTCTGATCCCAGAAGCGGGATGTATTCGAGATGTGCCATTCTGCTGTATGATTCGTAATCGGCATAGAGGACCTCGCCTCCCCATGCAGCTCCGTCATCGCCGTGGCCGGTACCGTCCAGGGTCAATGCGATACAGGCATCCTCATGGTTGTCCGCAAGGAGCGAGGCGGCATGCGCCCAATGATGCTGGATCTCCATGATGTCCGCCCCGTACTCTTCGGCAAGCCTCTTCCCCAGAGGTCTGTTGGAGTAGCCCGGGTGCAGGTCGAGGGCGACGATCGACGGGCTGCAGCTGAGGAAATCGATCTGTGTCCTCACAGCTTCCTCAAGATATTCGGGGACACCGATCTTCTCGCCGTTCCCGATGTACTGTGTAGGCCAGATCATCCCTTTCGAGGCGACGGAGGCGGTCAGGTTCTCCTGGGGCCCCAGGGCCACAGCGCATCCGCTCAGACCTATATCGACATGGCATGGAACGAACCCTCTGGATTTCCTGATGAACTGGGTCCTGTCACCGAGCATCCTGACCACCGTATCGTCGGCACGGTTCAGGATCGGCTGGTCATGCAGAAGGTAGTAATCAGCGTGGAGCTCCTTGATCCTCACGTCATCCACGATCATCGGTTCGCCGGGGATGTTGGCCGAGGTCATCACGAGCGCATCGTGCTTCATTTGCGAGAACAGCAGGTGGTGCATGCCCGTGTACGGGAGGAACATCCCTATGTTGTCCAGTCCGGGGGAGGCCAGCTCCGTGATGTCGGAAGGGATCTTCTCCACGAGGACGATGGGTCTGTGGGGGGATTGCAGCAGATCCGATTCCGCCGCGGTGGGATTGCCGTACCTCCTCAGAGAATCCATATCCCTGGCCATGATGGCGAAGGGCTTCCATCTCCTGCCGTACCATTCCCTCATATCCGCCAGCCTGTCCAGGTTGCAGCAGATGTGCATACCGCCCCAGCCTTTGACTATGGCGATGCATCCGTCATCGAGTTCCTTGGCCAGACGGCCGATGGGATCCGATGTTTCTATTGGACCGTCATCATTTTCGAGCCTGTATCCGGGGCCGCATACCGGACAGCATATGGTCTGATGGTGGAACCTGCGGTCGGAAGGGTCACCGAATTCCCTGCCGCATTCCGGACAGAGCGGGAACGAATCCATCGCGGTGAGGTGGCGGTCATAGGGCATCCTCCTCAGTAATGTGAAGCGGGGCCCGCAGTTCGTGCATGTGGTGAACGGGTATCCATGCCTCCTGCCGGAGGCCATCATCTCCTTCAGGCAGTCATTGCATATGGCGCTGTCAGCAGGGATGGAGGCGCCCTCCCCGGGATTGCCGGAACCTATGATGGAGAAGCCTTTCGGACCTTTGTAATCGGAATCGTCCTTCTCTATGTTGTCGATATGTGCCAGTGGGGGAAGGGAGGATTCTATCTCCTTGATAAGTGCATCACCCATGTCCGTATCGATCGTGACCTCTGACCCGTCGTTCCTGACGGTACCGGACGCACCGATCCTCTCCGCGCAGCGATAGACCATGGGCCTGAATCCCACGCCTTGGACCGTTCCGCGGATATGGATGATCATGAACGTGTATCGGAATGACAGATAAAAAAGACGGCAATGGGCTGGATACCGTCGGTCGCGGTACATTATTAATCCGCCGATGGCGATTCCAACGGTATGAACGGGGAGGGCCGCCTCAAGGAGATACTGACCGCACCGGGTCTGAGTCTCATGATACAGGAGGTGCTCTACGGATTCATAATGTCGTTGATATTCGTCTACGCCACCAGGTTCGGTCTGCTGCATTACAATAGCACCACCGATTTCCTGCTCGTTGTGACCGGAATGAACGTCACATGGGGAGCGATAGACGGTATCGTGTTCTACTTCCTGGGGGTCTGCGACCAGAAGAGGTACACCAAGATCATATCCGATCATTCCGTCGACCGCGAGACCAGGGTCCGTATTCTGATGGACGAGTTCTCCGCAACCCCTCTGGATGTGATGTCGGATGAGGATCTCAGGATCGTATGCGAGAAGATGTTGGACAGGGAACTGCAATCCGAGGAGAAGAACCGGAAGGACCGCAGAGCCATGGCCCTGAGCTCGGTGGGATGCTTCCTCATAACCGTGCTCACGCTCATACCCATAGCGCTTCCCATTCTTCTCATCGAGGATTTCATGAGCGCCCTGATGGTGTCGACCTTCCTATCATCTATTATCCTGTTCTTCATAGGATATGAGATAGCGCCCTATCTGGGCACAAGACGTCTCACCACAGGTCTGCTGCTCCTCGGGATCTCTATGAGTCTGGCCGTCATCTCGGTGTTCACCGGCGGATGATGCGACCGCTGGAGCGCGGTTTTAACTATTGGCTCTTCCAATGTTGGGGCGATAGCATGGACAAGACAAACCCTATGAGGCACCTGGATAAGCTCGGCATTCCTTACGAGGTCGTCCACACGGAGGGTGACTTCGTCAACGGGATGGACATAGCGAAGGTCAACAACCAGGACCCGTCTCGCGTGTTCAAGTCCCTTATGACAGTCGGGAGTCCTAAGTGCTACTACTGCTTCCTGGTGCCCGTGACCGGGGACCTGGACCTGAAGAAGGCCGCGGCCTCGGTGGGCGAGAAATCGGTGTCCATGCTGAAGCAGGACCAGCTGCTCCCGCTGATGGGATATGTGCACGGGGGTTGCTCTCCTCTGTGCACGAAGCGTCCAGTGAGGATCACGATAGACGAGACGGCCAAAGACGCGGATCATATGTACTTCAGTGCCGGGAAGGTAGGTTACCAGATGAAGGTCTCGGTCGCGGATCTCCCGAGGATGATGGACTTCCAGTTCGCGGATGTCAGGAAACCTCTGAACCAGTGATTCCATAATTGGGGTCAGTTGATTATCATTATCCTTTTTGTAGAAACTTTTCCCATTAAGATAATATATACACGTTGAGGTCCTTGGTCCAGGAGATATCCATGAACAGTAAGATATTAGCCATCGCCATCGTCGCGATCATCGCGGTAGGTGGAGTGGCAGCCTACTTAGCGTTCTCCAACAATGGCGGATCTGGATCCGATGATTCAGGCATGCGCATTGTCGGACGTGTGAACTCAGAGGGATCCGGAATCATCCTGGTCCCCGGAGAGGAGCCCACGGATTACATCACAGTGCAGAAAGAGATGCCCGGACTCGGTGCGAAGTACATCTACAACGAAGTCGAGGGCAACTACTACGTGCTCCACCCCGAGAACTGGGGAGGAAAGATCTTCGGAACCCCCGGAGCGGCAACCATCCAGCATGTTCAGCTGGCCGAGGTTGTCAAGTACATGGGCCTGAACTACACCTCGTACATGCTCGGGACCGAGCTCAAGGCCGACACCGTCTACTACGTAGCGGGAGTCACCGGATTCGAGGACTTCATGAACAAGATGAAGACCACACCCTTCACCGGATACTTCACCTGGGAGGCACAGTACTCCGCAGCGCTCGCATACGAGGCCGAGACATTCCCCAGCCTTGTCATGACGAACAACATCTTCCCTGACCACACATGCTGTATCATCGGAACGAATGCTGCATCATGGTCCAAGAACAGTGAGGCCCTCGAGGTCTTCCTGAAGGTCTACGTCGATGCAGTGAACGAGATCAACGTTGCACTCAATGACACATCATCTGCAGATTATGCAACACTCCTGCAGGTCGCAGCCAAGAGGGTCGTCATGCCTGATGCGCTCACGCCCGCAGAGAAGACCGAGGCATATAAGAGCGCACTCCAGAATGTGACGTATGTCTACGCTGACAGCAACAAGGGTTCCCTCAACGATCTGAGGAATGACATCGCGGCCATCGCAGAGTCCCTCTACAACTCCGGACAGATCGGAAAGAGCGCATCGGACCTCGGATTCAACAGCTATGCGGACCTCGCCAAGAAGTTCGTCGACTCCAAGTACATGGAGAAGGCACTCAGCGGCGATGTCAAGAAGCTTGAGAAGCTGAACATCATCAATGTCGCGGTCATCAGCGGAGATATCCACCAGATCGCTCTGTGGTATGCCATCGAGAAGGGAATGTTCGAGGAGTACAACCTTGAGATCAAGACCTTCGCGCAGGGTAACGGACCCGCGGTATTCACCCTCCTGGAGAACGGAGAGGCGAACATAGGGTTCCTCGGAGCACCCCCGATGACCATCAACTCGATGAACAAGGAACTTATAACCGCGTGATTTAAAGGTAGGACCACGATACGAGGTATCAATGGCGACATTTAGACTCGATGAGAATGACCGTAAACAACGCATGTTGCGTTCGTTCTTGATCACTGTCATCTCATTGATAACGTTCCTGATCCTATGGTGGGTCGTTACGGCCATCATGAATGACCGTAACTTCCCCACCCCCGACAAGGTCTTCACGGCTCTCTGGAACCTGATCCAGAACGGGGACCCCATCGGGGGACACTCGGTATGGGAATACGTCGGTGCGAGTCTGAAGACTTTCGTCTACGGTTTCGCGCTGTCGTTGGTCGTTGCCGTCCCGTTGGGACTCATATTAGGTTACATCAAACCCCTTAGGGAATTCACTTCCCCATGGATCGAAGTTGTGCGTCCCATCGCGCCTATCGCATGGGCGCCCATCTTCGTCCTCTCGTTCGGATCCGTATGGGGTCCGGCATTGGTCGTCTTCGTGGGAATCTTCTTCCCGCTGCTGACCAACATCATCTTCGGTGTCACAAGGATAGATAAGAATTGGCTCGATGCATCAAAAACACTTGGTGCCAACCAGTTCCAGCTCTTCACAAAGGTCGTCCTCCCCGCAACTGTCCCCTACATCCTCAACGGAATCAAGGTCGGTCTCGGAGTGGGATGGATGTGTATCGTCGCAGCTGAGATCTACAACAAGTTCGGCGGTATCGGACAGTATCTGGTCGACATGGTCAACGCCGGAATGATGTCCAATGCGTTCGCGGCGATCATCATAATTGCTGTCCTCGGATTGGCCACCACGGGTGTCGCCGAGTACATCAGCAAATACGTTTCAAAGAGAATGGGGATGGACGCATGAGCAGGGACAAGATAGTCGTGGAGGGTGAGAAGTACAAATCATCCGATAGGGTTCGTGCGGACCGTACAGACCTTCTCTATGAGGACATCCCGGAAGGGGAGACATTAGTTAGGATCAACGACCTCAACGTCACCTACCGCAGGGACGACAAGGTCACGGTTGCCGTGGAGAACCTCTCGTTCGACATCAAGAAGGGCGAGCTGCTCTCCATCGTCGGACCGTCCGGCTGCGGTAAGTCCACGATCCTGAGATGCATCTCCGGGTTGCTCCAGCCAACGTCCGGGGAGATCTACATCGGCGACAACAAGTGTACGACCGCCGGTTCCGACAGGGGAATGGTCTTCCAGGACTTCGCATTGTTCCCGTGGAGGACCGTCAGGCAGAACGTCGAGTTCGGTCTGGAGATCGCAGGTGTCCCCAAGGAGGAGCGCAGGGAGCGTTCCGAGAGATATCTGAAAGCAATGGGTCTCCTGGACTTCGCGGATTCGCGCATCCACGAGCTATCCGGAGGAATGAAGCAGCGTGTAGGTATCGCGCGTGCGATGATTATGCACCCCGCCGTCATTCTGATGGACGAGCCGTTCGGCGCATTGGACGCTCAGACGCGTAACATCCTGCAGGAGAGCCTGGTGAACGTTCTGAACAACTCCCACAGGACCATCGTGTTCGTCACACATTCGGTCGACGAGGCGCTGTTCCTATCGGACCGTGTGCTCATACTCTCGAAGAGGCCTGCGACGATCTACAAGATCATCGACGTTCCCAGTGAGCGTCCCCGTGATAGGGCATCGCCCGAGTTCACGGCGCTCAGAAGGAAGATCCTGGATTATCTCGAGACACAGAACACTTTGTGAAAAACTTAAGAAGAAAAAGGGCCGGAAGGCCCTTGTTTTCATTCAATCGTGGTGATGGCAGCAGCACTCGTGCTCGTCATCATCATGGTGATGGTCGTGACAGTGGCACTCCTCGTCATGGTCATGATGATCATGGCAGTGGCATTCACCGTCGTGGTGATGGTGATGCTCATGTTCATGGCAATGGCACTCGTGCTCATCGTCGTGACAGTGGCACTTGCACTCCTCCTCACTTCCGTAGTGGTAGTGATAGTGGATGTGGACCTCGCCGTAGTAGTTGTTGGTCACGTGGACGCATTTGCCGTCCTCGTGGCAGTAGCACTCGCATTCCTCACCGTGATCATGGCAGTGGCATTCATGGTCGTGGTGATGGTGGTGCTCATGGTCATGGCAATGGCACTCGTGCCCGTTCTCATGGTGGTGGTCGTGACAGTGGCAGTGCTCATGCTCGTCGAACTCGATATCGAGTCCGGTGTCCTCGATCGCATGGTACATGACATGCTTGAGCTCATGCTCGTCAACGTCGAGCACCGCGCACATGAACGTGAAGTTGACCTTCTCCTGGGGGTCCAGTTCGCCGTGCTTCTCGACACCGTTCCTGAGGTCCGTCAGGTTGAGCGTGATCCCGGAGCCGTCATCCAGGGTGATGGCCGCCTTGATGTGGCCGAGCATCGCACCCGCTTCGGACTCAACCCATTTGCCGACCTGCATCAGCGCCTTGCTGAATCTCGCCTCAGCATCCGCGTTGTAGCAGGACATCTTTCCGCTGAAGCCCGCGGCGCAGCCGTTGGCCTCCTCCAATGAAGTCTTCTCGCTCATTTCATCATCCCGTAAACCGATTCCATGTTCTCGCCCGTCTTCGCGGAGATGACCATGACCTCCTTGTCCGGGAACTCCTTCGAGAACCATCCTTTGATCTCATCGATCTGCCCGGGCTTGGCCAGATCGAGCTTGTTGATGAGGACGAAATCCGCCCCCGCCATCTGTCTCTTTATGAACTCCTCCTTCTTGGAGACGAGGATCTTGAACCTTTCGACATCCGTTATGCCGATGATGTACGTGCCGTCCGTCTCGATGCCGGAACTCTCCACGAGCTCCTTCACCTTGTGGGGGAGGGCCAGACCCGTAGGTTCGACTATGATTATGTCCGGGTCAATGTCATCGACTATGTTGACCAGTGCGGACTGCAGCGTTCCGGACAGGGAACAGCAGATGCATCCGTCAGGGAGCTCTATCGCATCATATCCCTCAGCCTTGAGGGTGGCGCCATCGACACCGATCTCTCCCGATTCGTTGACAAGGAGCGCGGTCTTCAGCCCGCGTTTCGTGTACATCGATGCTAGTTTCATCAGAAGGGTGGTCTTTCCGCTTCCTAGGAACCCGCCCAATATGTAAACATACATGGCCTCGACAACATAGTTGCCCGTATAAGGATTATTCCTCAAACGCTTCATCGAATGCTCATGACGTCATCGGACATGATTGTCCCACAGGGTTCTTCATCGTTCACAGATGGTACCCTGTTCACTTCTTCCCTGCCAAGATGTCCACGAGTTTGCTGAGGAACCCGTTGAACTCTTTCACTATCCGGTTGACCACTTTACCGGACTGGTATTCCGCATAGGTTGTACCGATTGCGAATCCGTCACCGTGAGGTGTGACGACCGAGTGCATTCTGAACGGGGAACGTGACAATGCGGGCAATTGCCTGGCAACCAATCCGCCTCCCATCGAGTCCTCCGATGCTCCTTCGCCGATCCTGTAGTTCTCGAACTGTATCACCACATCCGGATAGATCGTGGGGCGTGCTATGAATATGGGCAGCAACGGGATGTCCAGATACTGGAGTGTTCTGTCGACCTGTTTGACCGCACTCTCCACATACTCCATAAGATCGTCCGAGTCCTTGGTTATCCATATCGGATGGAGCCTCATGAACACTCCTACCGAATCCTCCACATCGACCTCTCCCCTTCCGTCCTCGATGATGTAGAACATTTTGTCCTTGCCGTACACGCGGTTTAGTGCGTATGCCTCCGCCATGTAGAACACGTCCGCCGGACCGCAGTTGAGCTTTTGCGTGATATCCTTCATGTCCGCCGCACTTATGGATAGCTTAGTCTGGACTACGCCGCTGTCATCTTCGCTCACGTCTCCGTCATCATAGGTGTCGTCGCTTCCTTCCAGCGTCTGAAGGAACTCCTCCGATCTCTTTTTGAACGTCTCGGTCAGCATGTATGCGTTATCGTATCCTGCCTGACGTACCACACCGTCATCGATGGGAGGCACGGTACCGGTCAAGAGGGATTGCATGCGCATCGCCAGAGGGGCGATGGAACGTCCGTCGAAGGCCAGATGGCATATGTCTATGAACAGTGTGCATTGCCCTTCCCATTCCACCACCGCGAATCTCGATAGGCACGGACCGAACGGGGTGAAGGGCCTGACGAAGGTCTTCGCGAATTCCTCCGGATCGCAGTGGGCAGTCTGGATCTCGATGTGTGCATCGTACCTTACGGTGACGTCCTCCTCGCTCTTGGCATCAATATGCATACGGAGGTCAGGGGTGGTCTGGATAAGGGCCGTGACGGCCTTGTACACCATCTCGGAACTGATGAACGGCGGCAGGGTTACCATGGTAGCGATATTGAGGCTGAGTTCCGATACCAGCATGTACTTTATGACATCCATCTGCGAGAACGAAGGCGGATGCCCCTTGTCTATATCATAGACGAAGCTGCGTACCTTCTCCGTAGCCTTCCGCTCCGATAGTATCTTCCTCACGGTGCGCTTCCTCATGATGTCGCGGGCGAAGATGTGCTTGCCGGACTTTTCATTGAATATCGATGCGATCCAGGTAGCTTTGAGTGAGTCGCCTCCTAGACGCTGGAAGTCGTCGTCGATTCCCACAATTTCTAGACCCAGCGCTTCCGCGAATGCCTCGCACAGGATGCGATCGTCCTTATCCCTGGGCTCCGAATAGTCCGAGCTTAGCGCAGACAGATTCGGTACTGGCAGTGCACGTTTGTCCACCTTGCCGTTGACAGTCAGCGGGATCCTGTCCAGTGTGACGACGAAGGATGGCACCATGTAAACAGGCTTCCTGTCGGAGACGAACTTCTGGATGTCGGATACCGATATGGAAGATGGTGCGACCACATATGCACAGAGTTCCTTGGTCCCGCTTGCTGAGGCTATCGGCTGCACGGTGACACCGGTTATCCCGGGCATTGCCTTGATGCATGCCTCTACCTCGGTCAGTTCGACACGGTTTCCGCGTATCTTGACCTGACCGTCCCTTCTTCCTATGACCCCTAGTGTACCGTCCGGGAGCAGTCTGAAGAAGTCGCCGGTGGCATACATCCTCTCATATCCCTTCTCATCTGAGAAGGGGTTGTCGAAGAACGCCTCGGCGTTTCTCTCGGGATTGTTGAGATAGCCCGATGACAGCTGGTAACCTGAAAGATACAGTTCTCCTATTGCCCCCACGGGTACCCTGCGATGGTCCGCATCGAGTATGTATCCACTGACATTCTGGATAAGATGGCCTACCGATGAACTGATGGTACGTTCGTTGACCGGGATCGCCGCGCTGACCGCAAGATTCTCCGACGGACCGTATGTCTCCAGCGCGCCTATGAAATCAGGAGCGGTGAATTCACCGAGCTTCTCCCCTCCAAAGGCCAGGCAGCGCAGTGTGGACGATTTGATGCTGGATGCGAAGATCTTCCCCAGGTTGGTCGTGATGAAGGTGTGCGTCACCCCGCGTGATACGAAATGCTCATTCAGACGTTGGATGTCCAGACGGATGTCCTCAGGGACTATGTCCACCGAACCTCCGGCGAATATCGGCGGGTACAGGGACATGGTATGCATGTCGAACGCTATTGATGCGAACAGTGCGAACACATCCCCGCTCCTGAAATCGGTGTAGGTAGAGGTCCATTCACTGAAATTCTCCAGTGACAGGTGCGGTATCCGGGAACCCTTGGGCTTACCCGTGGTACCGGACGTGTAGAGGATGACCGCCGTATCTGTCGGCGAGACAGAAACAGGTGTGTATCTGGAAGGTTCCGTCTCCTCACAGATCACGGTCGGCAATCCGGTCAGGGAACCGCAGCGTTCTTTGGTCTCCTTTGTAACCACAACGGCCTTCGAGGACGAGTCGTTCAGCATGAACGATACACGTTCGTCGGGATACGATGTGTCGATGGGGACGTATGCCGCCCCCGTCTTCATCACACCCATTGCGCAGATGAGGTACCATTCCGATCTAGGCACCATTATTGCTACATTATCCCCTCTGTCAACACCGGATGCCGTCAGGGCGGCCGCTATGGAATCCGAGATGCTGTCCACCTCCGCATAGGTGTAGCTGCGGTCCATGTAGGTGAGGAGGGTCCTTTCCGGATATTCCGAAACCGAATGTCCGAATGCTTCCAGGATGTTGCCGAATCTCAGCGGAACGGCCGTGTCGTTGATGGAGTCAAGGATGCCTATGTCCTCTGCGGATGTGTATTGGATATCCGACAGCCTCTCGCAGGCGACCAGACCCTTTGCTACCTCATCGAACGCATTCAGGAAACGCTCGCAGGTACCGCGGGAATATCTTCCCGAATGCTCCAGTGATGCCGTGAACCCGTCACCGGATTCGGTGACATAGACGGCCAGATCCGATACCTGATCGACCGAATAGAGTCCCTGGCCGGAAGGATCGCCGTTTGCGGCAGATATTATCGAACGTATGCTGGTGTTGATGTCCGCGAGGAACTCGAAGGACACCTTCATGGTCATTCCGTAGCGCCCTGCGACATCCATGAACGGGACTTCCGAATGTGACATCGAGGAGAGGATCGAGTCCATCGACGAGTTCAGGAACTCCGATACCGGACGATCGCTGCAATCGATGGATACAGGGAACGTGTTGACGAACATGCCCACCGCATCATCGGTGCCTTTGGAGTTCCTTCCCTTCTCGGTCATCGGGAACACCGCCTGCGTGGAACCCGTGAATCTGGACAGGGTGTAGCCGAACACGGCAGTGAAGAATCCTCCGGCGGTCATGCCCGAGGGGATATTCCTTGCAGAGACCGAGAGCGGCCTTTCGAATGAACCTTTCACGCCGTCGCCGTCCTCCACAGGCAGTTCGATGTCTTCTATGACGCCGTCATAGTATGAGAGGGCATCCTCCTCATAATCAGCATCAGGCAGGTCTGTGGCGGACATCATGAATCCATATTCGGCTGGGATCTGGATTCCTGAGAATGCCGTTCCGAGATCGCGGATGAGAATCCTTCTCGATTCTGCATCCATTATCACATGGTGGACGTTCCACTGGATGTATCCAGGCACTATGCGGAACCTGCACAGGGATTCCGAGAAATTGAAAGGACGCATAAACTCGGCATCCGACGACGTTTCGACGATTGGCCTGCTGCCTGGAACCAACCACGGCTCGCCTCCGATCTCGGATATGCACATCGACAGGACAGGGTGTGCGTCAAGAACAGCATCGATAGCGTGCAGAACATCATCATCGGACGCCCCTTCTGGAATCGGGAACAGTCCGGGAGCAGAGTATGCCGTTCCCTTGTCATTGGCCATTTCATCGAGATACACATTGAGCTGAGGTCCGGAGAGCGGGACCGATGTGGATTCAGCCAGGGACTGCAGGATAGATTTCAGCTTGTTCTGCATCATCTCGAAGAGTGGCAGCTGTTTTGGACATCTTCCCGATATTATGATACCGCTGTCTGACTCTGCGATGTTCAATGACAGCAGTTCACCCATGTTCGGGGGCTCCTGATAGTCGATGGGTAACCTTACAGCCTCCAATAGGCCGTCGGAGTAGCTGAAGGCCGAACTGAGATAGTTGAATGTGATGGCCGGAAGATCGCCGCTCAGATACCCGTATCCCCTGCCTCCCCTCGGCACGGAGCGTCTTGCCTTCCTTACCGAGAAGACGTCGCGTATGGGATCGCCGACGGTGGGCAGCATCAGCGGATACATGCATGTGAACCATCCCACTGTGCGCTCGACCTCATGGTCCCTTCCGTGACCCTCCATCCTCAGCACAAGATCGGTTCCAGCGATTTCCTTGAAGGATTCGGCTAATGCGGTCAGCAGTATGTCCTGTTTCTCGATGCCGTAGCGGTTCTCGGCAGCAAGGGGCATGCTGAAGGAAAACGGTTCGGACTCCAATTCGGGAACACTCGCGTCGATTTTGACCCTGTTCCAATAACGCCTCTCGGATTCCGTAGGCTGGTATCCTTTGGCAATCCAGTCCCTTATGGGCATAGTCCTGGGCGGCAGGGACGGCCCCCTTTCTTCCATAGCCGCGGAGATGCATTCGGACAGATCGGACAGTATGATGTTCCATGACACCCCGTCCACCGCCATGTGGTTGATCATCAGACGGATGTATCTCCTGCCCTCGAACGATATGAGAAGACATGCCATAAGCCTGCCTTCGGAAAGGGACAGCTTACCTAGCTCGGATGCCGTGGATGACAGGATGTCATCCTCTGAGGATGCATTCACAGATATGACATCGCATACCCTGGCCCCCTGGCCCCTTATCCTCGGTTTTCCGTCGTAAACGGCACGGAGGATATCGTGCCTGTCCGTGATCGTATCGATGGCTTGCTGGAGGACGCCCTCGTCCAATGACTTCGGACAGAGCAGATCCATGTGCTGTATGAACGCATCCCTCTGTGCGGCCGTTCCGGATCTCAGGAACATGCTGTGTATGGGCAGCTCCCCGATCTCTCCGACGGACGAACCCATATCGGCCGCCGATGATACCGTGGACGACAACGCGCGCACGGTGCGCAGGGATACCACATCCTTGGCCTTGATCTCTATGCCCTACGACCTGCATTCTGACACCGCCTTAATCGCTTTCAGGGAGTCCCCGCCCAAACGTATGAAGTCGTCGTCGATACCGATATCATCTATGCCGAGTGCTGAAGAGAATGCATCGCACAGCGTTCTCTCGGCATCGTTCCTGGGTGCAGTGTACTCTTTCCTGAGGCGCGATTTGTCCGGTTTCGGCAACGCGTGTTTATCGACCTTGCCGTTGATGTTCAGCGGGATCCTCTCGAGGACGGTCACGAAGGAAGGCACCATGTAGTCGGGTTTGCGCTTGGCCACATATGACCTCACGGATTCTTCAGAGACGTACCGGCCTGCTGACGGATCAGGCACGACATATGCGCAGAGTTCCTTGGAACCGTCATTTTGAACGATGGGCTGGACAGTGACATTGTCTATGCAATCCATCGATCCGATACACGCTTCGACCTCGGTCAGTTCGACACGGTTTCCGCGTATCTTGACCTGTCCGTCCCTCCTCCCTACGATGCCGAGGGTCCCGTCCGGAAGCAGTCTGAAGAAGTCGCCGGTGGCATACATCCTTTCATGACCTTCCTCGTCGCAGAATGGGTTGTCAAGGAACGCCTCCGAGTTCTTCTTCTGGTTGTTAAGGTACCCAGAGGACAGCTGGTATCCAGAGACGTACAGTTCACCCACGGCACCGACGGGTACCCTGCGGTGATCGCTGTCCAGGATGTATACTTTGGAATTCATGTTCGGTGTTCCCACGGAACTGTCGTACTTACGTTCCGAGACAGGTATCGATGACGTGCAGGCGGTGTTCTCCGTCGGACCGTATCCGTCGATGACACTGACGTTGGTGGGCACATTGAACTTCCCCAGCGCCTCTCCGCCCAGTATCAGGTTCCTGAGTTTCACCTCTGGATGCTTCTCGATGAGCATCTTTCCCAGCTGTGTCGACAGGAACATGCTCGTTATACCTGCACTCTCTATGTGGGAACAGAGTGAGTCTATGTCAAGACGGGACTCTTCGGGGACGATGTTGACTGCAGAGCCGGTCAGGAACGGAGCAAAGAGGGCATTGAGATGAGCATCGAAACCGAAACTGGAATGCATGCCTAACACATCTTCTTGCGACTGGGAGAAGCGATACGCGGTCCATTCCGATATGTTCTCGACAGCACGGTGCGAAATTACGGCGCCTTTGGGTCTGCCTGTGGTACCCGATGTGTACAGGAGCAGCGCACCATCGGCGGGCTGAACCGATATGGGCTTGAACTCCGATGGCCGGAGGCCGTCGCAGACTATCGTCGGCCTGCCAGAAATGGATTCGCAGCGCCCTCTGGTCTCGGAGGTGCACAGGACCGCCTTCGCGGATGAATCGTCGATCATGAAAGATATGCGCTCGTCAGGGTAGGATGTGTCGATGGGGACGTACGAAGCGCCGGCTTTCATTGCGCCCAATGCACAGAGGAGGTACCATTCCGACCTTGGGACCACGATGGCCGCCCTGTCGCCTTTGCCCAAGCCCTGTCCTGCCAATGAGGATGCAACGGAATCGGTGATCCTGTCGACCTCCACATATGTGTATTTGCGGCCCATGTAGGAGAGCAAGACCCTGTCCGGGAATTCGGACACCGAGTGCCTGAATGCGTCCAATACGGTGCTGAACCTGAGCGGTACTGTGGTGCGGTTGATGGAATCCAGGACGTCAAGGTCCTCTGCCGATGTATATGCGATCTCGGATAGATGCGAGCACGACATCAATCCCGAGAGGATGTGATCGAAGGCATGCGCCATCCGCTGGACCGTGCTGCCGGAGTACCTAGACGAATGGACATAGGACAGTATGTAGGTCCCGTCAGACTGTATGAGATTGAATGTAAGGTCCCCGATTATGTCGCTCTCTTTCATTCCGGAACGTACGGCATCGCCGTGCTGTTCGACTCCGGTGAGATGGTTGAACACCACGCCGAACCCTATGTCGAGATCCCTGACTACTTTGTGGAACGGGCAGAGCTGGTTCGATATCGTGCCGATGATCCTCTCTGATGCCTCCGATACGAACTCCCTCACCGTACGGTCCCTGCAGTCCAGTGCCAGCGGTAGAGTGCGGACCAGCATCCCCGCGGAGTTTTCAGAACCTGTGAGGTCCCTTCCGTTGACGATGTGTGTAAACACCGCCTCGGACGTTCCGGCGAACCTTGACAGGGTGTATCCGAATGCCGCACAGAGGAGATTGGCCGGAGTGGTACCGAGGGATTTGGCCGATGAAACTATCCTGTCGAGAGGTTCGGAGAGGGTTATGCGTCCCGTACCGAAATGTCCGTCCGGATCGTCTGTGAGGATGAAGTCCGTATCGGACAGCATCCTGCTGAAGAACTCTCCCGTTTGTTCGGATGATGCGTAGAGGGAAGCATCTTTCAGGAATCCTATGTCCCGGTCAGGAACGATCCCGTTGAATATGGATTCGAGGGACTTGCCGACGATGCTCGATGTGAGACCGTCGGAGACGGTATGATGGAATGCGGCCTGTACATATTTTCCCGAGACGACATGGAATCTGCTGAGGGATTCGGACAGCTCGAACGGCCTGCGGATGTCATCCACAGGGGAATCGGAGACTGTGATCTGAGGTTCTGAATCGACAGAGAACCATGGTTCCCCTTTCTCGACCGATATTCTGGATCTCAGGACAGGATGGACATCCAACAAAGTCGATATCGCCTTCAATACCTGACTGTCTGTTGTGTCTTCGGGAATTGGGTATTCCGCATCGATGATGTAGACCGAATCGGACCTACCGCTCTCGATGTCCAGATAAATGTCCAGAGAACCGCCTGTAAGCGGGCATCCGGTTTCCAATGAGTAGATGCATTCCGTATGTGCTGAGGGGGTTGATGAAGCGATTGCTCTGGGAGTGCGCTTGCTCAGGATGTCCGAGACAAGGACCTCGATCCCAGATGATCTGCATAACGAGACTATTTTGACCGACTTCAGAGAATCTCCGCCCAGGCGGATGAAGTCGTCGTCCACACCTATGCGGTCGATACCCAGAGCCGCTGAGAAAGCATCGCACAGTACTCTCTCGGCATCGTACTCAGGCGCGACGTACTCTGCCCTGAGTTCGGACATATCCGGTTTTGGTAATGCGCGCTTGTCCACCTTTCCGTTGACATTCAGAGGTATACTGTCGAGGACGATGACGAATGAAGGCACCATGTAGTCGGGCTTGTGTTCGGATACGAACGCCTTCACCTGTTCTGTCGAAACAGACGGTGCTGACGGAGCGATTGTAATGTATGCGCAGAGTTCTTTGGAGCCGTCATCTCTGCCGATGGGCTGGACGGTGACATCATCGATGCCTTCCATGGATCTGATGCACGCTTCGACCTCGGTCAGTTCGACACGGTTTCCGCGTATCTTGACCTGCCCGTCCCTCCTCCCTACGATGCCGAGGGTCCCGTCCGGAAGCAGTCTGAAGAAGTCGCCGGTGGCATACATCCTCTCGTATCCCTTCTCCTTACAGAAGGGGTTGACGAAGAATGCCTCAGCATTCCTCTCAGGAGCATTCAGGTATCCGGATGAAAGCTGATATCCTGAAAGGAACAGCTGACCTACCGCCCCTGCAGGCACCCTGCGGTGCTCGGCATCGAGTATGTATCCTTTGATGTTGGACTGGAGTCTTCCGATGGAAGAGGGATCCGTTCTATCACAGACAGGTATCTGTGTGACCAATGCGAGCGATTCGGTGGGACCGTACCCATCCATGACCTTGTATGAGGTTCTGATACCGAATTCGCCGAGTTTCTCCCCGGCGACGAATAGTACCTTGAGGTCCGAATCGAGGTCCGATTCCGCAAACATCCTGCCCAGATGCGTGGTCATGAAGGTGTGGGTAGCATGGGTCTTCACGAAATGATCGTTCAGTGCCTGCATGTCCAGCCTTATGTCCTCGGGAACGATGTCCAAGGATGCCCCGCAGACCAATACTGGATACAGTGCCAGGGCATGCATATCAAAGGTATACGCCGTGTACATCGAATAGACGTCATCCGATGTCATATCCGTGCATGAGACGTACCACTCCGAGAGGTTGATCAAGGCCATGCGGCTGATGACCGATCCCTTAGGCCGGCCGGTGGTTCCCGATGTGTACAGAACGATGGCCGCATTTTCGGGAGAGACGGCTACGGGATCGAATACCGCATCAGCACATTCGGAGCAGCATATCACTGCAGCTGACGAGAGTCTGGAAACACGATCCATTGTCTCCGCGGTACAGAGGATCGCTTTAGCGGATGAGTCATCGATCATGAACGATATGCGCTCGTCTGAATAGGATGTGTCAATGGGGACGTATGCTGCCCCCGTCTTCAACACACCTATAGCGCAGAGTAGATACCATTCCGACCTCGGGACAAGGATCGCAACATGATCCCTTTTGTTCACTTCGGATGCCTTTAGGGCAGCCGCTATGGAATCTGTGACCCTGTCGACTTCCGAGTATGTGTAACTGTGGTCGAGATAGCTGAGGAGTTTGCGCTCAGGATGCTCCGATACTGAATGTCTGAATGCCTCCAGGATATCTTTGAATCTCAGTGAACGGGCAGTATCGTTCAGGGAATCCAGTGTGATCAGATCCTCCGTCGAGGTGTATCCGATCTCTGACAGACGCGTGCATGACAGCAATCCCGAAAGGATGTGATCGAAGGCACATGCCATGCTCCTTACCGTTCTCTCCGAATACCTGGAGGAATGAATGTACGTCAGAATGTACGATTCATCTGATTGGATGAGGTTGAATGTAAGGTCTCCGATGACATCCCTCTCTTTCATTCCGGAACTCACGTCATCGCCGTGCTGTTCGACTCCGGTGAGGTGGTTGAATACGATCCCGAATCTTATGTCCAGATGGTTGACTATACGGTGGAACGGACATAATTGGTTCGATATCGTGCCGATGATCCTCTCTGATGCCTCCGATACGAACTCCCTTACCGTACGGTCCCTGCAGTCCAGTGCCAGCGGGAGCGTGCGGACCAGCATCCCAGCGGAGTTTTCAGAACCTGTGAGGTCCCTTCCGTTGACGATGTGTGTAAACACCGCCTCGGACGTTCCGGCGAACCTTGACAGGGTGTATCCGAATGCCGCACAGAGGAGATTGGCCGGAGTGGTACCGAGGGATCTGGCCGACTCGGCTATTGTTTCCCGAGGCTGCGAGAGGACGATGCGTCCGAAACCAGTTTCGCCATCGGGATCCTGCATAAGATCGAAGTCGGTGTCGGACAGCATCCTGCTGAAGAACTCTCCCGTCTGTTCGGACGATGCGTAGAGGGAAGCATCCTTCAGGAACCCGATGTCCCGGTCAGGAACGGTTCCGTTGAATATGGATTCGAGGGACTTGCCGACGATGCTCGATGTGAGACCGTCGGAGACGGTATGATGGAATGCGGCCTGTACATATTTTCCCGAGACAATATGGAATCTGCTGAGGGATTCGGACAACTCGAATGGCCTGCGGATGTCCTCCACAGGGGAATCAGAGACTGTGATCTGCGGTCTTGCGTTGAGGACGAACCAGGGTGCACCATCCTGGATAACGATCCTGGCTCTCAGAACTGGATGGACATCGATTAGAGCAGATATCGCCTCCAGAACCTGATTGTCGGAGAGGCCTTCAGGTATGGGATATGTCGTATCGATGATGTAGACCGAATCCGATTTACCGCTTTCCACATCCAGATATATGTCGAGAGAACCGCCTGTAAGCGGGCATCCGGTTTCCAATGAGTAGATGCATTTTGTATGATCATGGGATACGGATGACGCGATGCTTTTGGGAGTACGTCTTCCCATAATGTCCGAAACCTTGATCTCAAACCCAGACGACCTGCATGCAGAGACAGCTATTATCGCTTTCAGGGAATCTCCGCCCAGACGGATGAAATCGTCATACACACCTATATGGTCGATGCCCAGTGCTGCTGAGAATGAATCGCATAACGCCTTCTCGATGTTGTTACTCGGAGCGACATATTCCCTTAAGAGCAGAGATTCATCGGGTTTGGGTAGCCTGCGTCTGTCCACCTTTCCGTTGATATTCAGAGGAATGCTGTCGAGGACAATGACGAACGAAGGCACCATATAATCGGGCTTGCGATCGGAAACGAATGTCCTGATCCGTTCAGAGATTATCTCGGAAGAGAGGGAGGTTACGATGTATGCGCATAGCTCCTTGGAACCGTCATCCTGAACGATGGGCTGGACGGTGACATTATCGATGCCTTCCATGGATCTGATGCACGTCTCGACCTCTGCTAGCTCCACACGGTTTCCTCTGATCTTAACCTGTCCGTCCCTCCTGCCTATGAAGCCAAGAGTGCCGTCGGGGAGCAGTCTGAAGAAGTCCCCTGTGGCGTACATTCTCTCGTACCCTTTCTTATTACAGAACAGATTGTCGAAGAACACTTCAGCTTCTTTCTTGGGATTGTTGAGATATCCTGATGACAGCTGGTATCCTGACAGATACAGCTCAGCTACTGCTCCGACAGGGGCCATGCGGTGTTCTGCGTCCAGCAGATAGACCGCTGTATTCTGAATCGGAACGCCAACCGATTCGGTGTATGTCCTTGCGTCCAGAACTTGATAGGTGACCGAGACGGTGGCCTCTGTGGGGCCGTACTTTTCCATGACAGGATAAGCAGGGAGGACTGACACGTCTCTGAACTTCTCGCCTCCGACCACCAGATATCTAAGTCCGCATTCGGGATGCTTTTCTATGAACATTCTACCGATGGCTGCAGGTAGGTGGAGATTGTCTATGTGACGGTTAGTAACGTAATCGTACAGGATATCGATGTCAAGCCTAACATCCTCCGGTATGATCTCGACCGATGCACCGGAAAGTATGGGGGAGAACATGCTCTCCAGATGTACGTCGAAACTGAAACTGTGATAAAGTGCTACTTTGTGTTCCGGAGATATGCATGTTGCCCGACTGTAGAATTCCGAATAGTTCTCGACCGCAAGGTGCGTGATGAGGGAACCCTTCGGCGCTCCCGTGGTTCCGGATGTGTACAGTACGACAGCAGTATCGGTCGGCGAGATTATTGACTTGTGCTCGAAACGGGACGTCTAGACCTCATCGCAGCCGACGATAGGGGCATTTGTAAGCGACTTACAGCGTTCCCTGGTCTCGGCGGTGCATATAACCGCTTTCGTGGACGAATCACTGAGCATGAATGATACACGCTCGTCCGGATAGGATGTATCGATTGGGACGTATGCCGCACCTGTCTTCAGCACACCGAGGGCGCTGAGGAGATACCATTCCGACCTTGGGACTATTATGGCCACACGGTCTCCACCACTCACACCCTGCCCTGCGAGGGCGGATGCTATGGAGTCCGAGATCCTATCGACCTCGGAGTAGGTGTAGCTATTATCCAGATAGGTCAGCAGAGTTCTGTCGGCATGTTCCGATACTGATTGTCTGAATGCTTCCGTAATGTCGTTGAACTTCAACGGAACAGCAGTATCATTGATGGAATCCAAGATACCGAGCTCTTCTTCCGAAGTATATCTGATATCGGACAGTTTTCCGCATCCAATCAATCCTGCGACGATTCTGTCGAACGTTTCGGCCATCCTCCAGATGGTGTCGTCCGTGTACTTTTTCGAGTGCGTACAGGACAGTTTATAAGCGCCCCCAGATGCGAACAGATCGAATGATAGGTCGGCGACGATCTCCCTGTCCTCGAGACGCACCGTCTCCAGACCGGACAGGTGGTTGAAAACCACGTTGAAACTCATGCCGAACTTACTGGCGATGGCGTGGAATGGACAGCGCTGATTCGAGATCACCGATAAGATCGTATCGTTCGTCTCCCTTATGAATTCGGCCACGGAACGATCGTGGCAATCCACGACCAAGGGCAAAGTGCGGGCGAACATACCTACAGAGGAAAGAGAACTCGTGACATCCCTTCCGTTCACGATGATGCTGAATATGGCCTTCGATGAACCCGTGAACCTTGATAGGGTGTAACCGAAAGCCGCTGTCAAAAGGTTAGCGGGAGTCGTTCCCAACAAACGGGCGCGTTCCGCCACCTGTTTTACGCCTGATGTGAGGTCCTTGGTCACATGTCCGCCGGCACCGTTGGGATCGGGTACTGGTTCAGGGATGTCGTCGATATCATCCAGTAATCCTCTGAAGAATTCCAACGATCCCTTGATATCAAAATCCGCATACGAGGATGCATCCCTGAGGAATCCGATGTCTGTTTCCACGGAAAGACCTGAGAACAGGTTATCCAATGCTTCATTCAGGACCATTATGCTGAAACCATCGGAGATCGTGTGGTGGAACGCCGCCTGTATGCATTCGCCCGACACTATGTTGAATCTCGCAAGATTATCGGAAAGGATGAAAGGTCTTCTGATGTCATGCATCCTTTCTTTCGATACGGTGATCTCCGGAACGGAACCGAAAACGAATCTCGGTTCTCCGCTCTCGTCCGAGATACTGGCCGTCAGAATGGGATACGCCTTCAGAAGCTTTCCGATCACCGCTCTTGCATCATCGTCATTCACGCCCCGAGGGATAGGATGCTCAAGGCTGACTATGTACGGTGCGTCCGACCTGCCGCTCACTATATCGAGGTAGACGTCCAATGCACCGCCTGTGAGAGGACATCCGGTATCCAGTGTGTACAGCAACGTTTCCTCCAATCCTCCAGAGGATGCGGCCAAGGCCCCAGGCGTGCGTTTGGAAAGGATGTCCGCAATATTAACCGACAGTCCGTGATCCCTGCATATGGACGACAGCTTGATCGCCCTGAGGGAGTCCCCGCCCAGGCGGATGAAGTCATCATCGACACCAATGCCCTCTATTCCGAAGACCTCGGAGAATGCCTCGCACAGCATCCTCTCCGTATCATTGCTTGGAGCAACATACTCGGTCAAAAGCGCCGATACATCGGGCTCTGGAAGTGCACGCATGTTCACTTTGCCGTTGGGATTCCTCGGGAAGGAATCCATTTTGACCAGATGTCTGGGTACAAAGTAGGAATCGACCTTGCCCATCAATTCGCTGCGGAGCTGCTCGGGTTTTATCTTTCCAATGTAGAATCCGCACAGATAGGGGCTCCCATCAGGTCTGTGGAAGACGGCGACTACGGCATCGTCAACACCCTTTGTGGTGGACATCGCATATCTGGTCTCAGCTGGTTCGACCCTATGGCCGTTGATTTTAACCTGTTCCCCAATCCTGCCCAGGATGTGTATCCCGTCCTCCATCCTTTTACCGATATCTCCGGTATGCAGAACACGTATGGGTGTATCCGGATATCCATCGGACATGTCATCGAGATATCCTAGCATAAGGCCTCTGCCACGGCAGACGATTTCACCTACTTCGGCCGGATTGCCGTCCTCATCCTCCACGGTTATAGAATTGCCAGCCGGTGGTTCTCCGAGGGGAGGGTCCAGTTCATAATTCGTTATCTCGCCGTTGCAGATTATCCCTTCGGACATTCCATAGGAATTGTACAGCCTTACGCCGTTGACGCGGGATTGAATGCCAGCCTTGTCCCCTCCGAAGACCACATTTCTGATCGAAGAGGGTCTTCCCAAGGCATCGAAGTATCTGGGGATGAGGATCATATAATCCAGGTGAACCTTCTCCAGAAAGGCGCGCATGCGGGGCATGTCCCCCCTTAAGGAATCGTCGATGATGTAAAGGGAGGCGCCCCCGTTGAGCGTGGAATACATGTCCACATTGGAAACAATGAATGATACGCTACTGATCGTTCCGACTTTGTCAGTCCTTTTGAACGGGATGGTCCCGAGCTGCGACTCGACCAGATTCGAGATGCATTCCCTGGACTGAAGTACCCCCTTGGGCGTTCCGGTGGAACCAGACGTATAGACGATGAATGCAGGTTCGTTGTCAGATATTTCCTCCAGTTCGAAATCCGATTCCAGATCGTTAGGCAGGGAAAAGTCCTTTTTGATTACCAGTTTCGCACCGCTCGATGCAATCATCATCTCGGCACGCTGCTCGGGAACCAGAGGGTCTAGGCTGAAATAGATGGCCCCGATATTCATGCACGCGTATCTCAACGCAAAATGCAGCGCGCTGCGACCGATATTGATGACAATGACATCTTTCCTAACTATGCCGTTTCTTTTGAGATAATTGGTGCATTTGCCGACCATAGTGAGGAATTCCGAATTGGAATAGGATATGTCCCCATCCGTCTCATACGCACAGATTTGGGTTGGTTCCTCCCTCATCCTGCGGTAAGTCATCCTCAGGATTTCCTGTGCTGTCAGCATGTCTCCGTTAATCTTATTTTTTCTATAAATGAGATGTGTCTGATTGAGCCTCTTAGAAACTATGACACCATGATCAAGACGTATACGGGGGCATGTTTTCCGGCCGGCAACGGACGGGCCAGGGAGAACGCGGGCCCCCGAAGGCCACGGTCAATAGCTGCAGTATCGTGTACGGATGCGGCCCGATCGGAGATCAAGGGCATGATTTCATCGGGGATCATCAGGCCGGACCGCGACGGTTTGTTTTTATCATCATCGGCCGATGCCGCTGACAGTGAAGACGGTAACGTACTGTGCGGATACGGCCCCCCTTAACGACAGAGAGCTTTACGGCAGGTTCTATCTGGAAATGCCCGATTACAGACGTTCTAAGATCGACTATTTAGCCTTCGATAAGGACAGAATACAGTCGATGGGTGTGGAGATCCTTCTTCGCCGCGCTTTGGAGGATCACGGGGTCGATTACCGCTCTCTGGACATCTCAACAGGACGTTACGGTAAACCATACTTCAACGGATGCGGCCTGTGCTTCAACCTCTCTCATTCCGAGGAGAGGGTCATGTGCTCCGTTTCGGAAGATGATGTGGGGTGCGATGTCGAGAAGGTTCACACCATAGACCTGGGGATCGCCCGTCGGTACTTCTTCGGTTCGGAATACGAGACCATATGTTCGGAGAAGGACCTTGAAAGGAAGTATGACCTGTTCTTCCGTTTTTGGACGCTCAAGGAGAGTTTCATGAAAGCCACAGGCCTGGGTTTTGAACTGCCCCTCGACTCATTCCGCATCGAGCTGGGTGACAGGATAACCGTGGATCAGAAGGTGGACGGCAGAGATTACAGATTCATGGAATACACCCTGTCCGACGGATACCGTTATGCCGTATGCAGTCCGGACGGGTCGTTCGAACCCACCATCAGGAACATCGATCTTCGCGGCTGCTGATCCAGAAGAGAACGGCCAGGAGGAATGTGACTCCAATACGGGCAAGGCTCCTTAAAAGGGTTGAAACATGCTTTTCCGAGGGTCAGATATAAAAGCCTTGGCAGGAATATGGTTACTGATATGTCCATATTGATCGCGTACGACGGCAGACAGGCGACAGAGGCTGCACTCGAATACGCCACCAAGTTATCTGTATCTCTGGAAGAGCCGCTCTACATCCTTAACGTGGTCTCCAAGGAGCAGATGGATCCCGAAGATATCGATCCTACCGTTCAGGAGTACATGGCCGCCGCGTCACAGAAGGCCATGGCCGCCGGTGCGGATGTCCACACGATCATCGAGGTCGGAAAACCCGACGACGTGATCCTCGAGGTCGCTACGAACTTCCAGTGCGGAGCTGTGGTCGTCGGAAGGCCGGAAAGGTCCCGTCTGGACAGGATGGTCATGGGAAGCGTATCGCAGAACCTTGTGGAGAACTGCAAGTGCCCCGTCATCATCGTACCCACGCCTGAAGAGGAGTGAGAGGTCTCCATCGTATCCGCTGCGATAGTTCCGACCGATATTGGATTATATATCCAATGAGGATGCCCCCTATCGTGTACAGTCTCGCGATTTACGGTAAGGGCGGTATCGGGAAATCAACGATATCGGCCAACATCTCATATGTCCTGTCCTCGGACGGCAGCTCGGTCCTGCATGTGGGCTGCGATCCCAAGCATGATTCCACCAGGCTGCTCACTCACGGCATCCCCATTAGGACGTTCTCTTCCGATGTGACCGCAGATCCGATAGTGTCGGGGATCAACGATATCTCCTGCGTGGAATGCGGCGGTGCAGAACCCGGGAAGGGCTGTGCCGGCAAGGGGATGGAGATGCTGTTCTCGAAAATCGCTGGCACAGTGGCAGACTTCCGTGTCTTCGACGTGCTCGGTGATGTGGTCTGTGGGGGTTTCTCACTTCCTGCGAGGAAGGGGAATTCGGACGGGGTCATCATAGTGACCTCGGGCGAGTTCATGTCGATCTTCGCTGCCAACAACATACTCAGGGGATTGGAGAATATCAACCCCGGTGAATCCGTCATCGGTCTCGCGTTCAACAGGAGAGGCGATCCCGGAGAGGAGACCATCGTGCAGCGTTTCGCGGATGCCGTGGGACTGCCGATCGTATGCGACATTCCTCGTTCCGATCTCTTCAGGGAGGCCGAGGCCAAGGGCGAGGTTCTCTGCTCCATAATGCCCGATTCGGAAGAGGCCAGAAGACTCGCCGCTTTGGCAGAGATGATACGCTCAGTCCCGAGGAGGTACCGTCCGAAGGCGTTGCCGGAATCCGCCATGTCGGCCCTTGCCGCGGGCAGGCCGATAACGGAGGAGGATCTCAATGGATGCTGCCGGAAGAAGGAACTGAAGTTCGACGGGTACGATTCGGAGAGGAATCTCACATACACCGGAGAGATGGTCATGCCAGCTTGCACATCCCACGGAGCCGTCGATGCCGGTATGAAGGTGAGGGATGCGGCAGTCATACTCCACGGCCCCAGGAACTGTGCGTATCTGATGGAATTCGCATACCTACGCCGTTCGTTGTACGGTGTGTCGGAGAGGGAAGGCATGCCTCCCGAGCCAGGATTGTACAGTACGGGTCTGGATGCCGAAGGTGCCTTCAAGGACACAGACAAGATCATCGAGGACGCGATCCTCCGTGCCAAGGCCGACGGTTACAGGCACATGTTCCTGGTCAACTCATGTTCGGCCGAGATCATGGCCACGGACCCGATCAGGGTCGCTGCCAGGATGAGGGAGAAGCTGGATGTGGATGTCATACCGGTATCGCCGGACGAGACGTTCCTCAGCAGTAAGTTCGGGGGTACCTTCGGATTGCTGGATGCCCTCATAATGAGGATGAAACCCAGGGATGTCGAGGAAGGCACCATCAACCTGATAGCGAGGAGCTTCTTCGGTCTGGGCAAGGACAGGGTGATCGATTCCTTACAGGAGATCGTATCGACCCTCGGGCTGAGAGTAAGGTTTTGCTTCCCCGATTTTTGCACACTGTCCCAGATAGAGGATTTCTGTGCGGCCGAGTATGACATTCAGATAGGTTTTTCGAAGTTTACCAGGCGCGTATGCGAGCGGCTGTCCGAAGTGACCGGACGTCGCTTAGCTATGGAAGTGGAACTACCCATAGGGATCAGCGAGTGCATCGAATGGGTCAGGGGCCTGGCGGAATACGATCCCAAGCTATCGCCCCGTCTACCGGAAGCGGAGAGGACCCTGAACGAGAAATACAAAGGGATCATCGACGGATTCAGGCCGTACGTCGAAGGGAAGAAGGTCGTCATCTACTGCGTCATGGTCAGGAACCTGAAGTGGTATGTCGATGCGCTCAAGGACATGGGTGCGGACTTACGTGCGGTGATGTTCAACGACGGGTTGATCATCAATCATAACGTCCGTGTGCCGGAGTACGGGGACGTGAAGGTCATGGAGCACATGAAGATGTGCGATCTGAAGAAGATCCTGAAAGAGGAGGACATCGACATGGTGGTCACCAACGACGCGGACAGGGTCGGGCGTCTGGGCGTCCGCTATTCAGGGATGATGTCGCGCTATTACGGGCTCGAAGGGGTCAGATACTGGGGACAGACGCTCGTGGACAATCTGAGGGCGCCAATCCCGTCATGGGAGGAAGGGCTATGAGGCTTGAAGCAGACGGGATGCTGGGGGCGATACTGGCCTCCGAATCCCTAGGATTGACGGATACGATGATCAACGGAGCGGGAGGCTGCCGCTCGAGGTCGCAGATCGTGATGCATGATGCCATACCGTCGTACTATCCGGAGAACCAGTCATGCTGCCGTTCGAAGTACTTCAGCCAGCAATCCAGGCTGCCCTGCACCTATCTGAACAACGAGGACATCGTCTTCGGAACTGCGGAGAAGGTGTCCAGAGGGATCGAATCGGTGGCCAGCATCACCGGCAGAAGGGCATTGCTCCTCGATACCCTGGGAGCATCCCTGCTGTGCACCGATTATTCCGGACTCACTGGCAATGCCGAAACAGACCCCATCCAGATCCAGGGCGATCTGTCCGCGATGAGCATGGCGGAAGGATACGATGTCACCGTCAGGACCTTACTGTCATCGGTGGATATCGAAGACGGGGATGACGGTTCCGTCAATGTTCTGGGATATGGGCTGATGGATTTCGGCTGGGAGGCAGGCGAGAAACAGCTACGTTCGATCCTGGAATCCATGGGCCTCAGGGTCAACTGCATGATGGGATGCCTTCCGAAGAAGGAGGAGATCCTGTCCTGCGGGAAGGCATCGCTCAACATCATGATACATCCGGAGTTCTGCAGGCAGACCGCGGAGATGCTCAAGGAGAGGTTCGGTACGGATTATCTGAGATTATCGATGGGCGCCCCGGTGGGTTACCAATCCGTGAGGTCGTTCATCAGGGAGGTGGCCTCAGCCACCGGCAAGGATCCCACGCTGGCACTGTCGATGGTCGACAAGGATGCGGAGGAGGTCCACAGGCATCTGATGAATTACGAGAGGATCCCCGTATCGCTGCATGCCAAGGGCTTCGTCATCAAGGCGGAGTCCTCGATAGTCTATCCTCTGATGAGGTGGATGATGGAGACCTTCGGGATGGTCCCGAGGCACATCATCCCATTGGACGACGAATACGGGCAGGAGATCAGGGACTATCTCGCGGAGCACGGATTCCAGCAGGCGCTGGAAGGCTGCGAAGGGGAGATTGAGGCGGTGTTCTCAGACGGCATGGATGCACTGAAGGGCAGCATGGCCGTTTCCACCACGGGTTATGTGGAGATCCGTCCCCCGAGGTCCGGTTACATGGATCTCATGGACAGGACCATAGTCGGGATCTCGGGTTGCAGGTACGTGCTGGACGCCATGATGAACGGCATAACCAGGTTCAGATGCGGACAGCCGACCGAGGTCATGTACCGTCCGGGCTACGAAGAAGAATGAGGGGGGCAAGGGAGCCCCCTCTGTAAAGGATTTCAGTTGGCGTTTGTGACCTTGTCCATGAGTCCCTGGGACTTGGAGATGTCCTCCTCGGACATGGTCATCTCGTTCTCGATCTGGTATTCGGAGTGCTGCTCCATGCAGTCCACGGATGCGATGAGGATTCCCTCGTTGGTGGCCGTGAACTTGACAGTGATCGGGGTGTTCTTGGTGACATCCATGGGGAGCTCCATCATGAAGTTGCCCACGGGCGATCCCTCGATGATGTCGGTCTTCTTACCGTCCTCGTCGTTGACCGCAGCATCCTCGTAGATCTCGACCATGATGGTGTTCTGACCGTCATCCACGGGATAGTATGTCTTGACCGCCTCGATGGGCAGGGTCTCGTTCCTGAAGATGATGTTGGAGATCTTCTCGGTGCCGTCCTCGTAGACCGCCTTGATTCCGAAGGTCTTGCTCAGGACGTTGTGGACGTTGATCGCTCCCTCGACGGGTGCCTCCTCGCCTGCCTCAGCGGTGTTCTCTGCGTCGGGCATGACCATGTTGGAGTGGGCGAAGATCGCCGCTCCCTTCGCGACGGACTGGTCGGGGTCGTAGAGGTTGATCTTCGCGTCAGGGTACTTGGCCGAGATGCTGTTCTTGACCTGGGGCATCCTGGAGGATCCTCCCACGAGGACGACCTCGTCGATGTCGGCCATGGTGAAGTCCTTGGAGGCCAGCACGCGGTCGATGATGTCGACGGTGGTCTGGATGAGTCCGCTGGTGGCGTTCTCGAAGTCCTCCCTGGTGACGGTGAAGACGACCTTCTGGCCGTCGACGGTGAGAGTTCCCTTTGTGGATTCCGCGGTGGACAGCCTCTTCTTGATGGTCTCGGAGTCGTTGATGAGGGTCTGCTTGACATCCTCGTTCTCGTCCAGGGATTCCTTGTCGATCCCCAGCTCCTCCGAGATCTTGGACTTGATGATGTTGGCGATGGCCGCATCCCAGTCCTTTCCTCCGAGGAACCTCTCTCCGTCGGTCGCCACTGCGGTGAAGGACGAGCCGTCGATCTCGAGGACGGTCACATCGAACGTTCCTCCTCCGAGGTCGTACACCAGGACCCTCTTCTTGCCTCCGTCGTTGTTCCCGAACCCGAAGGAGATGGCGGCCGCCGTGGGCTCGTTGATGACGGTCACGTCCTCGAGTCCAGCGATGATACCGGCGGTCTTGGTGGCGTCCCTCTCGTTCTGTCCGAAGTATGCGGGGCAGGTGATGACGGCCTTCTTGATGTCGCAGTTGTGGTTCTCGTTGAAGTCGTTGATGATCTTCCTGAGGATGACCGCGGACAGCATGATGGGGTTGTACTCCTCTCCGTCGATGTCGACGGTGTAGTCTGTACCCATCTGCCTCTTGATGGATGTGATGACCCTCTCTGGGGGATACATGACGGACATGTCCTTCGCCGGGGATCCGACGATGATCTCTCCGTTCTCGTTGAAGAGGATGACGGAAGGTGTGGTGTCCTCCTGCTCGAAGTTCTTCTCCACTACCGGGTCCCCATCCTCATCGATGTACGAAAGGCACGAGTATGTCGTACCGAGGTCTATACCGATGCAATAATCTGTCATTCTTCTGCCTCCGATTTCTTAGATTTCTTTGTTTTCTTCTTTTTCTTGGAATGCGTTTGTACCGGCTCAACGGCGGGGGTCTCCTCGGCCGGGGCCTCGGTCTCCTCGGTAACTGGTTTCAGCGCTTCCTCGGTGTACTTGTATACCGAGACCTTCTCCTTCAGCAACACCCTGTCGCCCAGCTTGTAACCGTCGGAAAGCCTCTCGGCGATCAGACCGTTCTTGCTCTGGTCGTTGGTGGGTATCACCTCGACGATGCGCTGGTGGATGGTGTTCAGGCTGTCGTAGGGGAAGTGCCCGATGAAGACGCCCCCGTCCGACAGTATGTTCTCCATGTCCACCTCGTATGCTTCGAAGGATGACAGCACATCCTTCGCGGACATTGAATCGATCTTCTTCCTCATGCCCTCGCAGAGCTTGAAGAAGTCCTCCCTCATCACGGCGATCTGCTCCATGCACGATGTGAGCGACCTGTTCGTGATCTCTATGTTCTGCCTCTCGATCGCGTTGGTGAGGCTCTTGATCTGCTCCCTGGATGTCACGAAAGCGGACATGTCCGGGAAGGGCGGGTTCTCCCTGAGTCCTTGTATCGTGAGCTTCAGCTCCTCGATCTGGGCCTTGAGTGCCAGTATGGTGTCCTCCATCTCGTCGGAGACGGCGGAAACCGGTTCATCGGCAGTCACGTTCACGTTCTCGTCAGGCACCTCGATGCTCACCGTGGGTTCTTCCTGGACGGCAGGTTCCTCCTGTTTGTCGGAGGACTTCAGTCCTCCCAGGAAGCTCATGAATTTGTTGTCGCTCATCTGAGTCCCTCCTTGTTGAGAAGCCACAGGAACGGGTCCTCGACCCTCATCGGCGACACGCCCCTGGGGAGGGTGCTGCCGGTCGGGTTGCATCCCAGCGCGGAGACCGCGAATATGGAATGGTCCTTGAAGCTCCTCACTAGCTGCAGGAACTCGGGGCCGATCGTTCTCTTCACGTACTCCTCCAGTTCCGCATTGATCTGTTCGAAGTTCTCCTCATCGTACTTCCCGTACTCGCGGGGGATGTGGAGCGAGGAGTTCAGTCCGATCAGGACCTTGTTCTCCTCCTCATTCTCGGGTGCCTTGAACAGCACGTCGCTCTTGGTCAGGCTGACTGCGATGGGTATGTCGATGCTGTCCTTGTTCTTGATCTTCTTGTTGTTCCTGATGATCTGGCATATGTTGTTCAGGACATCCGTGGCGCTGGGCCCGATCTCGGGTTTGTTGTCCACGTGGATCCTCTGGTTGATGTACTTGACCTGCAGCGGGTCCACCAGGTACACTATGCCTGCTGCCATCGATATGAAGGCGTTCAGGTTCAGTGACATCATCCTGTTGGTGGACACGAGGTCCTCGCCGGCGGTGTCGAAGAACGCGAAGGTGTAGACCAGCGGCTTCTCTCCGTTGAGTATCCTCAGGTAGAAGATCAGCGGCTCCCTGGAGTCGTCCGAGCTGCCGAAGGAGAGGGTGGGCTGTAGCTTCCTCTTCTCCTCGAACAGCCTGTGGTAGTAGGTGTCCCTGTACTTGATGGTGGTATTGTCATCCGCCGCGTTCAGGACGCCGTTGAACTCCGTGGAGATGGCGTTCTTCAGCTGGTTGATCAGCACCGCTATGTAGTGGCTCTTCCCGACCCCCTTGGGTCCGAGGATGACGAAGATCTTGTTGCCGTCCTCCTCCACTCCCGCTGGAATCTTGTTGTGGCATGTTGGGCACACCCTGACGTAGACGGGCCTCTTGCATATGTCGCAGAACCCGCTGGCGTTCCTGATGATGTGCTGCTTTGCGAAAATCGCATCGGGCCCGAAGGGGTCCTTCCCGTATACCAGGCTCTTCTCCCTGTCGATCTCGTGCAGTCCGTCCTTCGACACGTACATCAGCGCCCTCTCGTTCCTGGTGCTGACGGCCAGGGACGCGAACGTCTTGGCACAGGTCTGTCCCGTGCAGACGTAATGGATCTTGTTCATGTCGACCTTGGTGAAGCAGTAAGGGCAGACGTAGTCCTTCTTGACCGGTTCAGTCTTCTTGGCCATATCAATCGCGCCTCCTGTCGTAGAGCGGGTGTATGAATCTGAAGAGGTTGTAGTCCTCCTCGTTCACGAAGAACACGCGCATGTGCTGGATGTCGGTGTGTCCCCTGAGGTCGATGCTGAGCTTGCACTTGCCGTCCTTGAGGTCGACCTCCCCGTCGGAGGACCAGAGTATCTCCCCGTCCTCCTTCTTCAGCGGGATGCCGGTCTCGACGCGGGTTATGGAGATCGCCGGAAGCGAACCCGCCTCCGCGTCGGTGGACAGTTCCAGCGAGGCGGCCTTCTTGGAGGCCTCCATCTTGTACCTGACCTTCTTGCACTCGGCGTTGTAGATGTCGATCACGATCCCTCTGGAGTACACCGATTCAGTGCCGATCTTGTAGACGGCGAACATGTTGATGCACTTCTTGGGCGATTTGCCCATGGGGATCCTGATGAGCTTATCCTCCTCGTACTCCTCGCGGCTGATGGTCATGATCTCGGCCGTGGGATCGTTGAAGTCCTTGACATCGGTGGTGGAGATCACCAGCTTCGCGGACACCGCGTTGTCTGGCCAGTTCATGGTCAGGATGCAGTCCTTGTTGGTGATGTTCTTCTCCACGTCCCTGAAGGGCTTCAGGTTGGCGACCATGACCTCGGTACCCTTGATTCCCATGGCGCCCATCTGGATGATGGGGTAGATGAACTGGACCGTTCCGTCGGGCAGGAAGAACCTGGCCCCGTCGTTGTATTCCTGGACGGGTTTGATCTCCTTCATCCAGGCCCTGATGTCCTCCATCTTGACCATGTTGCCCTGTATCGTGTACTTTTTCTCCGAACAGAAGAGGGATACGGGCTTGTTGGTGGACCATCTGGCCGTGTATGTGCCGTCGGCCTTGTTCCAGGATATGCCCATGTCCCTGACGGGCTTGGGCGCATCCAGGGGTGCCTCGGAGAATATGACTCCCTGGGACCTCTCGACCTTGTTGCGGGTCTCGTATTCTGCGACGAACAGGTAGTGGTACTTCAGACCGCCCTTCAGGCCTATGTCGTCGTAGACGGTCTGTCCATTGACAGGGATCTCCATGTTGGCCCCACCGCTGTCGTCCGCACGCCATATGCGCACGCGGGCGGCTCCCTGGGGCTTCTCGTACATGATGCGAAGGCCGCCGTCGATCTGCTCGATGTTGACCTTCTCGACCTCAGCGAGGATCATGACCGGTCCGAAGTGGGCCGCTTCCCTGGAGAGAATCCCCCAGCGCTTAGAGTATACTGAATAGTAGTATTCCACACCGGGTTCCAGGGACTTGTCCAGATATTCTGTTCCCGGGATCTCGGCAAGGGGCTTGGTGTCATCGGTGACGTTGGGCAGGGAGTTCTTCTCCCTGTACACCACGAACGTGACGCCCTTGTTGTCCAGCGGTGCCTCGAACTTGATAAGGAGGCGCTGGTTCTCGATCTTCCCGTAGGGGTCCACGGGTCCCGCGGGGGGATACTGCTTGAGGACGTTCCTGGCGGACGGGTAATCGGGACACTCCTCGATCGCGCTCACGTAGAGCGAGAGCATCTCGTTCTTGTCCTCCACACCTTCGGCCTGCTGGCACATTAGGTCGGCACGCTGAACGCGCTCCAGGGATTCCTCGTACTTCTGCTTGATGTCCGGGTGGTTCTGGAGCTCCGAGGGGTAGTTCTCCATGATGGTGTCACCCGCGCTCTTCGCGGAGTAGAACCTGCTGCTCTTGTGGTTCTCGGCCACCATTGTCTTCAGGGTGCCGAAGGTCCCGAGCTCCTGGCGGAGCTGGAGGTCCATGGCCTCTATGCCCTGGTATGTGGAATATGTGCTCTTCAGCTGGGTCAGGTCCTTCTCGGCCTTGCTCAGGTTGCCCTTCTGGATGTCCATGCGGAAGCTGAGGGCCAGGTTCTGGGCCAGGGCCTCCCCTTCCTTGAAGTTGAAACCGCACTTCACGCAGTTGATGTTGCTGGACATCTGGGGCGTCCCGCACTGGGGGCAGACTGTCTTGAAGTTGTTCCCGCAGAACGGGCAGAACATGGTGCTGCTCCCGCCGGGGACCATGTTGTTACAGCTGGGGCATCTGATCATCGAACTGTCCATCTGGGAGAAGTTCGCGGCGATCTTCTTCTTGAAGCAGAACGCCTGGAGGATCGAGATGCACATGTCCTGGTCGTGACCCCTGACGTGGATGTTGAGGAGCTCGTCGATGTACTTCCTTGACAGCTGGTGTCCGGTGTACTCCCTCTCCATCATATCCATGACGGGCTCCAGCGCTCTGTTGCACCTGCCGTACTTGATGAGGTCGTTCATCTCATCGTCCGAGTTGATGATGAGCTTGAGGCTCCTCAGCACCGATATGTACGAGTCCTGGTCCAGGAGGATGTCCTGCCTGACGCTGTTGACCCTCTTCTCGCACAGTTCGAATGCGTTCCTGATCTGCGACAGTGAACTGGCCTCCGAGAGGGGTTCGCACCTGATCTCCAGGTCGGGATTGTTGATGAGCGCGTTAAGCATCTCCGAGGGCGTGTACGCATCCACGGTCCTGATGTTTGTGAAGGCGTTGAGTACCTTCTCGCTGACCGGCTTGGGCACGGTGCCGTCGGATATGTTCGCCAGTTTCAGCACGAGCTTCTTGTCGATGCCGTCCCAGCGGAGTTTCTTTATGAAGGGCTCGGCGGACCCGGGCTGGAGGATGTACGTCCCGTCGGAGAGGATGATGCAATCCATCCTCAGTCTCTGGCACATGCCCTCCAGGTTCTTCCTTCCCTCTTCGAAGGCGGTCTTCCTCAGGAGCGGATCGGCCATCACCCTCCTCATGTCGGGGGCGCGGTCCATCAGCTTGTGGTACTTGAAGCGCATGCCACCGTCGTTCTGCTTGTTGCGGAACTCGTTGGCCCACTTCACTTCCATGCTGTCGATCTTCTTATTGATCGCTTCGATGGTGTACTTCGACTCATTGAACGGATTCAGGCCCAGGAGCTGACAGTAATCGTCTGTCTTGCTAGCCATGGTAACCTCGTCAGCGGACTGCCAGTCCCATGTTTCCGGTTGATATGGCGGTCGCGATGGTTCCGAAGGTGTCGCCCAGCTTGTCGATGGTGGTGAACAGTGCACCGTCGTCGACCGTGGCGATCTGCCTGAGGAACGATGTGTCCGCCTCTCCGAGTCCGATCGCGATGATCGTTATGTTGTCGTTCTTGCAGTCCAGTGCCTGCTCGACGGCCCTGTCCCTCTTTCCCCAGATTCCGTCGGTGAGGACCACGATGATCCCCACTCCGGGAGATGAGGCCAGTACGGACCTTGCTGTGGACAGCGGGCTGGCGTCCGTTCCCCTTCCGAGCATCTTGACCTGCAGGTCCTCGATGGAGCTGAATATGATGCCCGTGTCGTCCGTGAGCTCCTGGACGACCTTGACCTTGTCCCCGAATCCGATCAGAGAGAACTTGGTGCGGTCGTCTGCCAGTGTGCGGACGAAGTTGCGTATGGAGTCCTTGGCGGCCTGTATGGGCTCACCCTCCATGCTCCTGGAGAGGTCGACGCAGATGGCGATGTTCTTTGCGACGGTGTCCTCTGAGGGCCTGTCCGCGGGGTCTCCGCCCATCCACCTGATGTCGTCGGGAACGGGCTCAGACTTGACGTCCAGTGCCTCCTCGCCCTGGAACGCCTTGATGTTGACGATTCCGTTCTCGTCGTAGTTGTACTCGATGTCGACGATGATTCCCTTACCGTCGTTGTAGAATCCTGTGATCACAACCTTTGCGAGGACGTTGCAGTCCAAGGGCACCCTGGATTCTCCCTGTAGTGTGTAGACCTCGATCTTGTCGGTCATGTTGCCGGCCTTGATTGAGAACTGCTTCCTGCAGGTGCTGGGGACCTTGGAGTTGCGCTTGATCATGATCTCGTTGACGTACTTCTTCCCGTCTTGGCTGAGGGAGAGCGCTCCCAGGCTGTGGGCGGTGACATCGGAGATCTGCATGGTGGCCCTGAGGCCGGTGGCGCTGCTGCTGTAGAGCTCAGCCGTGATGGCCGCTCCCTTCGCGACTGCAAGGTCGGTGTCGCTGTGGCTGACGACCTCGCGTCCGGTGAAGTCCCTGAGGAACTTCGCTACGCCCGGCATCCTGGTGGAACCCCCGCAGAGGAGGATCTCGTCGATGTCGGTCCACTTCATGCTGAGGGACTCGATGAGCTCCTCGCAGACGTCCTTGGTCGCGTTCATGAGGTGCTCGGTCATGGACTCGAACTCCTCCCTTGAAAGTGTGTACTTCTCGGAGTATCCCTCGTAGTTCACGGGGATGGTGACGTTCTCGGCGATGGAGAGCGTCTTCTTGTAGCCCTCTGCGGCCACGATGAGTTCGTTCTTGGTGGACAGGTCGTCCCTGGGGTCCACATCGAACTCGTTGTTGAACTTGTCGCAGACGTACTTGACGATGGCCGCGTCCCAGTCCTTCCCTCCGAGGATGTGGTTTCCGTTGGTACCGATAACCTCGATGTTGCCCTTAGTGATCCTGACGATCGTGACATCGAACGTTCCGCCTCCGAGGTCGTAGACCAGGAGGGTCTTGTCCGCGGAGTGCTTGTATCCATAAGATATGGCCGCCGCCGTGGGCTCGTTGATGATCTTGGGGACCTTGATGCCGCAGGATTCTCCCGCACGCTTCGTGGAGGTCCTCTGTGCGTCCTCGAAGTATGCGGGGACGGTAATGACGGCCTCCTCGATCTTCTCGCCCGTCGTCTTCTCCGCATCCTCGATGAGGTGCTTCAAGAGCATGGCGGACAGGTCCTCGGCGGTGTAGTCCTTGCCGTTGAAGCTGACGACGGTGGATCCGTCACCCATGTTGCGCTTGAAAGCGGCGGCGCTGAGACCCGTTCCGTTGGACTGCATATCCTTGGCATCCTCTCCGACGAGGATGTCGCCGTCATCCAAGAAGCAGATGACGGAGGGAGTGATCTCCTTTCCGAACGAGTTGTTTATCATCACTGGCTTGTTTGTATTCGTGTCATATCTTGCTACTGCAGAGTATGTTGTTCCGAGGTCTATACCTACCTTCATAATCCCATCGGAAAAGTGATGTTTTTCACTGTATATAATATAAAGGAAACGGTTCTACGAATATCGTAGCGTATAAAAGGTGACGGCTTAACTTTGTACCGCGCAACTATGACTTTACGACCGATTTACGGAAATCGTAGAGACCCCGGAGGGCATCAGAATCTGCCCTTGCGGGACAGGTAAAACATGACTATCATGGCACCGAATACGAGCAGCGCGATGACCCCTGAGAGGATCGTGAAGAATCCCGGATCCTCGAGGAACGCATCCCTGTTCAGGACGATGAAGGCCGAGATGACCATCAGGGCACCGGCGAGCACTATCGCGGCCAGTTTGAGTGAGTTGTTCATGGGAGGTGGATGGATTTACGGATATATGCGATGCGGTTTTATCGAGCATCCCCATTACACGACCATGGAAGATGTCTCCGAGCTCTGCATGCAGGCGGTCAACTGCTATCAGACCAATCCCTCAAGGGCGGTCGCCCTGTTCTCCCGCGCAGCGGACCTGGGTTCGCCGGAGGGCTGTTTCGGTCTGGCCGAGATGAAGATGAACGGAATGGGCACGGAGAAGGACATCGAGGGCGCCGTGGAGCTCTACGAGAGGTCCGCAGAGGCCGGCAACACCCCGGCGATGTTCAGGCTCGGGACCATCTATACAGGCTCGTACGGATTCCCCGAGGACAAGCAGAAGTGCAGGGAATGGTTCGAGAAGGCGGCGGACGGAGGGATCGAGCTCGCATATCCCGAGATCGCCGCGATATATCTCCACGGTTACGGCACCGAACCGGATCCGAAGAAGGCATACCATTACTATTCCAAATCGGCGGAGGCAGGGAATCCAGAGGCCATGTTCATGATAGGCTACATGCTGTCCGAAGGAGTCGGTACCGCCAAGGATGAGAAACAAAGTGCCAGATGGTTCTCCAAGGCGGCAGAGGCCGGCATCCCGGAGGCGGAGTTCAGGATGGCCCGCATGACCGAGGACGGGATCATCCCGGGCGGTGACGCGGGGGCGTTCAAGTGGTACACGTCGGCCTCGGAGAAGGGATTCGGGCCCGCCAAGTTCAACCTTGCCACGATGTATTACGAGGGTAGGGGCACGGAGAGGGACTTCGGGAAGGCGTTCGCACTCTACGACGAGGTCTCCCAGAGCGAGGACGGGGATGCGCTGTTCATGACCGCGAGGATGTACTTCGAAGGTCTTGGCGTACAGCAGGATGTAGAGAAGGCGATGGAAAGGTTCGGGCGCTCTGCCAGGGCGGGAAACAAGATGGCCGAGGAGTTCCTCGACAACATCCGCCGTAAGCAGAACACCCAATTCGTGAAGATAGACGGACTGTGATCAGTCCATTGCGACGAATTCGGATTTCGGTTCTCCGCAGATGGGGCACTCCCAGTCGTCAGGGAGATCGGCGAACTTGACACCGGCCTCTTCTTCGTCGTAGATGTATCCGCATGTAGGGCATCTGTATTTCATGCACCTGTATCATAGGGCCTGAATAAAACAATGGGGTAGTCTGTTTCGGAGAAAGTGAAAGGAAGGGGGCTGTGCCCCCTGTGTTTCAGTTCTTCTTGCAGCATTCGCAGCAGGATTCCTCTTCGATGACCACATTGGGCGCCCTCTTGGCGGAGGAGCATCCTGAACAGTTGCAGCCGCAGCTGTTCTTGCCCTTGCGCCTGTTCCTCACCAGCACCAATATGGCGGTGAGGACCCAAATCGCGATGAATCCTCCTACGATCAGGTCGCCTGTGGTCATGCGAATTCGGCCTCCTTGGAGTCCTTGCCGAGCTGTCTGAACGGGTCCTTGGACACCAGCAGATAGACCAGTATGATTGCATCAATGGCAGCGAACACATAGGAATACCAGTCTATCGGGTCTCCGAAGATGCTTCCCGCAATGACATACACGATGATCGCGACGAAGTATGCGAGCAGGCACTGATATGCCACCGCGATACCCGTGTGCTTCCAGGTGCCGAGCTCCCTGTGGATGGCTCCGATTGCCGCGAAGCAAGGTGCGCAGTACATGTTGAATGCGAAGAACGAGAGTATGGCACTGTTGGAAAGCAGCATGGCCAGCATCTCTCCCACATCCTCTGCCTCGTCGCTAGCGGCTCCCAGCACCACGGCGAGGGTACCGATGAGGTCCTCCTTCGCGACGAGTCCGGTGAGCGATGACGCCGCAAGTTCCCAGCTGTCTCCCCATCCGAGGGGCATGAACAGGTATGCCAGTGCACCTCCGATGGCCGCCAGGATCGATTCGCCCATGTCCTCGTCCGGGTCGATGAACTCGAATCCGAGAGTGAAGTGCGAGAGGGTCCAGATCAGTACCATGGTTAGCAGGATGATCGTTCCCGCCTTCTTGACGAATGCCCATGATCTGTCGAACACGGATTTTGCACATGTGTAGAATCCGGGCGCGTGGTACGGAGGCAGCTCCATGATGAACGGTGCGGGCTTTCCGGCCAGGTGCTTGAACTTCTTCAGGATGATACCGGAGAGGATCACCAGGACGATTCCGCCGAAGTAGGCGAGAACTCCGACCCACCAGGCTCCTGCGAGCGCCGCGGTGATGGCGGCGATGACGGGGAGCTTGGCTCCGCAGGGCATGAACGTGACGGTCATCGCGGTGATACGGCGGTCCGCCTCGCTCTCGATGGTACGGCATGCCATGACTCCGGGGACTCCGCATCCGGTTCCGACCAGGAGCGGGATGAAGGACTTTCCGGAGAGGTTGAAGTACCTGAAGATACGGTCCATGACGAACGCGACACGTGCCATGTATCCGACTTCCTCAAGGATGACCAGACAGATGAACAGGACGATCATCTGGGGGAGGAAGCCTATGACGGCGCCCACTCCGTTCAGTATTCCGTCGCAAAGCAGTCCGGTGAGGACCTCGCTGACACCGCTGGCCTCGCACCATTCGGCAACGGCGGGGATGACCTCGTCACCGATGAAATCGTTGAGCCATCCTGTGGCCCATGCTCCGGGGGACGTTCCCCAATCGCCGTCGTACATTGCGATGAAGTAGACTAAGGTGATGATGGCGGCGAATATTGGAAGTCCGAGGATCCTGTTGGTGACTATCCTGTCGATACGGTCGGACAATGTGCCCTTGTCGTCCCTGGGCGCCTTCGTGTACGCCCTGGACACGATGCTTGTGATCTTCGAGTACCTGCTGTCGGCGATGATGGAATCCGCCGAGTCGTCGTACTCCTTCTCCAGCGCATCGATGTACTGCGAGATGGATTCCCTCGCACCGGGGGCGATCTCGTTGACGGCGGGGTCGTCCTCGATGAGCTTGAACGCGTAGAACCTCTTGCTCTCATCGGGCACCTTGCCGTACAGCGCACTCCTCGCCTGGGAGACCACTGTCTCGATGGAATGGTCATACTCGATGATGTCTGGCACAGTCTTGTTCTCGGCGACCGACATGACCTTCTCGATCAGGACGTCTATGTTGTCCTTCTTGGTGGCGGATATCGGTACAACCGGTACGCCCAGGCAGTTGGAGATGTGTGCGATGTCTATCCTGTCCCCGAGCGCCTCTATCTGGTCCATCATGTTCAGCGCAACGACCATGGGCCTTCCCATGTCGATCAGCTGAAGGGTGAGGAACATGTTCCTCTCCAGGTTCGTAGCGTCCACGATGTTGATAATCGCATCGGGCTGTTCGTCGACGATGAAGTTTCTGGAAACGATCTCCTCGGGCGAATAGGGCGAGAGGGAGTAGATACCGGGCAGATCCACCAATTCGGAATCCGTTCCCTTGATCTTTCCGACCTTCTTGTCGATGGTGACTCCGGGCCAGTTACCCACGCGCTGCGATGCACCCGTCAGTGCGTTGAACAGGGTTGTCTTACCGCAGTTTGGATTACCGGCCAAAGCTATTGTAAAACTCATGTTTGTCTCTCCTTCCGAACGCCATTGTGCATGGCGTACGGAGCGGAACGGGTCATTCGACCTCGATCAGCTCCGCATACTCCTTCCTGAGACTCAGTTCGTAGCCGCGCACGGTGATCTCAACAGGATCTCCCAGCGGGGCTACCTTACGGACATAGATCTCGACTCCTTTGGTGATGCCCATGTCCATGATGTGTCTCTTGAGGCCCCCCTCGCCGTTGAGTCTCTTCACCTTGACGGTGGACCCCACGGCGGTCTCTTTCAATGTGCTCATACTATCAGCTCTTTTGACAGCACGAGATCTTAGAGGCCATTCCAGAGTCAATGGCGACCCTGGAGCCCCTTATGTCGATGATGACGTTCCCGTTGATCGAGTTGATCACCGTGATCTCAGTGCCCGGTATGAAGCCTAATCCGGCAAGGTACTTCTTCACCTCATCCCTGCCGGAGATCCTGACTATAGTGCCAGGTTCGCCGATGCGCATGAACGAGAGTGGGTAGGAAGGACCTTTGCACGCTGTCTCTGTCACCGTTTCGGTGCGGGGGGATGCAGAGCATTCGAACAGACTCATGGATTTGGGTAATCCACGTCACTATTTATTTTTTAGGATAGACTAAAATTAATTAGTAATAGTTTAATTTTTAGGACTGATGGGCATATCATGCGGATAAGAAATGGAAAATCACTCCTTCTCGTCATCGCCTTTGTCGGGCCTGACGACATATTGGGCACATCCGGTGCAGTGGTTGCAGGAGCGGGCACATCCACATCCGTTCTTCCCCTTGCGCCTGTTCCTCAGAAGGTAGAATATTGCATTGGAGATCAGTAGGATGATAACCAGAATGATCGCGATCTCGGCCAAATTCAGTTTCCCGCCCCCTTCTTCTGTCTGAACGGATCCTTTGATACTAGGAGGTACGCGATTATAATCGCATCGACAGCTGCGAACACGTACGAATACCAATCGATGTCGACCGTCAGGATCGTACCGTATACCACGTAGACTATTATGGCCACGAAGTAGGATATGATGCACTGGTACAGCACGGCCAGTCCGGTGGATTTCCATGTGCCCAGTTCCCTGTGGATGGCACCTATGGCCGCCACGCAGGGTGCGCAGAATATGTTGAAGCTGAAGAAGGACAGGATCGCCGCCTGGTTGCCGAGGAGCTCGGCAAGGGCTTCGGATACCGACGAGATGGTGACCTCAGAGCCGTCAAGAAGGACAACGCCCAGTGTCGCCACGATGTTCTCCTTTGCCATGAGTCCGGTTATGGTGGAGGCCGCGAGCTCCCAGCTGTTCTCCCATCCCATGGGGGTGAACAGGACGGCGATGGCCTCTCCGACGCTGGCAAGGATGGAATCCTCCAGATCCGTTGAGGCGTCCAGATACTGCAGCGAGAAGTCGAAGTGTGAAAGCACCCAAACGACCACCGATGCCAGTAGGACTATGGTGAAGGCGTTCCTGATGAATGCCCAGCATCTGTCGAATATCCCCTTCAGCACGCTGACTATCTTGGGGACATGGTACGGAGGGAGCTCCATGATGAACGGAGCGGGGTTGCCGGCCAGCTTTTGGAACTTCTTCAGTATGATACCGGACATTATGACGAGCACGATCCCCATGAAGTAGGCGTAGACGGCCACCCACATGTTCCCCGCCAAGGCTCCCGCGATGGCTGAGATGATGGGCAGCTTGGCACTGCAGGGCATGAACGTGACGGTCATCGCGGTGATGCGACGGTCAGATTCGCTCTCGATGGTACGGGACGACATGACCCCCGGTACACCGCATCCCGTACCCACAAGGAGCGGGATGAAAGACTTCCCCGACAGGTTGAAGAACCTGAATATGCGGTCCATCACGAACGCTACACGCGCCATGTATCCGACCTCCTCGAGGATGATCAGGCAGGTGAACATGATCGCGATCTGAGGGAGGAATCCCAGGACCGCGCCGACACCGCCCATGATACCGTCCACGAGGAGCCCTGTGGTGATCTCGCTGATACCGTTCTCTGCACACCAATCGGACAGGTCCGCACCAAGCTGTGCGAAGAAGTCGTTGAGCCATCCCGTGGCCCAGGCCCCGGGCGAGGTGCCGAGAGAACCGTCGTAGAGCGCGATGAAATAGATCGCTGCTATGATGCAGATGAATATCGGGATGCCGACGATCTTGTGGGTGACAACCCTGTCGATGCGGTCGGACCTGCTGCCGCGCTCGTTGCGTGGAGCCCGAGTTATCGCTTTCTGAACGATCCCGACGATCCTGGTGTATCTGAGGTCGGCGATGATCGAATCCGCATAATCGTCATGTGCATCTTCAAGGGCTTTGATGGACTCTGAAATGGAATCCCTGACGCCAGGGAAGGCCTCGTTGACCAGAGGGTCATCCTCCACCAGCTTGAACGCGTAGAACCTGAGGTTCTCCTTCGGGACCCTTCCCGAGAGTACGCGAACGGCATCCTGAATGGTGCTCTCGAGACCGTCCTCGTAGACGATCTCGGGGGGACATCTCCTGTTCTCGGCGACATCCATCACCGCTGTGACGAGGGCTTCGATGTTCTCCTTCTTGGCCGCCGATATGGGTACGACCGGTATGCCGAGTGCCTTGGAGATGATGTCCACATCGATCCTGTCCCCGACCCTCTTGACCTCGTCCATCATGTTCATGGCCAGGACCATAGGGATTCCCATGTCGATTATCTGCATGGTGAGATACAGGTTGCGTTCGAGGTTGGTCGCGTCCACGATGTTGATTATCGCATCCGGCCTCTCCTCCACGATGAAGTTCCTGGAGACGACCTCCTCGGGGGAATACGGTGATAAGGAATAGATCCCGGGAAGGTCCACAAGGTCCGCATCGGCACCCCGGATCTTCCCGACCTTCTTGTCTATGGTGACGCCGGGCCAGTTGCCAACGCGCTGGGATGAGCCTGTCAGTGCGTTGAACAGTGTGGTCTTCCCGCAGTTGGGGTTTCCTGCCAGCGCTATGGTGAAGGTCATCGCTCATCTCCTGTTCATTCGACTTCGATGAGCTCCGCATCCGCTTTCCTGAGGGTGAGCTGGTATCCGCGGACGGTGACCTCGATCGGGTCACCCAGAGGTGCCATCTTGCAGACATAGATGGTAACGCCCTTGGTGATACCCATGTCCATGATGTGCCTCCTGACGGCCCCCTCTCCGTAGAGCCTCTTGACTTTGGCGGAACCGCCCACGGGGATATCGTTGAGAGTGGTCATCAGAACCTCAAAGGGATACCATGATCTTCATGGCCATCCCGTCATCTATCGCGATCCTGGAGCCCTTGACTTCCAAAATGTGCCCGGAGCTGTCATTGTTGATAATCCTGACAGACGTGCCCCTTATGAATCCCAATCCTTCGAGGTAGGTCTTGATCTCCCTCTTGCCGGAGATATTGACGACCTTCCCGTACTCTCCCTTCTTGAGGAAGGCTACGGGGACGGACGATCCGACGGAAGAATCGTCAGAACAGTCACGATCTATGGAACGGGGGGACTCCATGGTCATAATTAGGGGAACCTAAACTATCTATTTAATGAGATTTGTTGGACCAATAATCCAACTGATTTAGTTTTGGCTAATTTTGTTACGTTTTCATTAAAAATGGTGAAAAATTACCGGAGGCTCCCCTGTACCTCCGGTATGAGGTTACTAATTACGTGCTAGGTCGGGATCGGACGAATTTGATTATCGGTGGTTACTTCCTTGGGTTGATGGCAGGTCCGTATCCTTTCCACGCAGGGGACGATGTCGATGGGTCCGGGAACCCCCCGATTCCCGGATTTCGGTGTGTAAGGCGTTTGTCCGGCGGCAGGGGAATTCACGGGTTCCTCCTGTCGCTTCGGCTTCTCCGAGGATGTTTTGCATCGCGGATTCACAAATTTAGGAATGACTAAAAAATATATAAATTTTAGGTATGACTAAATTTTAATCAATAGTTCCCGACGGTACCCAAGGAGGTCTTATTAGCTCTTACTGAATACGGAGTTCTATGTTAGCAGATATCGACATCGCCTATGAGGCCAAACCCCGCCCCATCAAGGAGATTGCAGCTAAAATCGGATTGTCGGAAGACGATATCAGCCCTTACGGAAAGTACATCGCGAAGGTCCCGATCGAGAACCTCGAGAAGTTCAAGGGCAACAAGGACGGAAAGCTCATCATGGTCACCGCCATCACACCTACTCCTGCCGGTGAGGGAAAGACCGTCACATCCATCGGTCTCATGGAGGGACTCGGATATCTCGGTAAGAAGGTCATCGGAGCGCTTAGGGAGCCCTCGCTCGGACCCACGTTCGGTATCAAGGGAGGTGCGACCGGAGGAGGATACGCACAGGTCTACCCCATGTGGGACATCGATCTCCACTTCACAGGGGACATCCACGCGGTCGCGGCCGCACACAACCTCCTGTCAGCCATCCTCGACAACGAGCTGGTCAGGGAGAACCCCCTCCACATCGACCCCGCCCATGTCATGTTCAAGAAGACTGTAGACATGAACGTCCGTGAGCTGAGGCACATCGTGACGGGAATCGGAAGGGACAAGATCAGGGGAGGAGTCGCCCACGAATCCGGATTCATCATCACATCCGCATCGGAGATCGCGGCCATCCTCTGTCTCGCCAAGGACCGTGCGGACCTGAGGAAGAGGCTCGAGAGGATGGTCGTCGCGTACTCTTACGACGACGTGCCCATCACAGTCAAGGATCTCGGATGCGTCGGAGCTATGATGGTCCTGCTGAAGGACGCCATCAACCCCAACCTCGTGCAGACCCTCGAGGGACAGCCCGTGTTCGTGCACGGATTCCCCTTCGCGAACATCGCACACGGCAGCAACTCGATCATCGCCACCAAGACTGCCCTGAAACTCGCGGACTACGTCGTCACGGAGTCCGGTTTCGCTTCCGATCTCGGAGGGGAGAAGTTCATGGACATCGTGTGCAGGGAATCGGACATCAGACCGTCATGCGTGGTCATTGTCGCCACGGTGAAGGCGCTGATGACCCACGGAGGAGGAAACCTCGACGACGAGTCCACGCTCACCATCGATGCCCTGAAGAAGGGAATGTGCAACCTCGACAAGCACATCGAGAACATGTCCATGTACGGTGTGCCCGTGGTAGTCGGTATCAACCACTTCGCACAGGACAAGCAGGAGGAGATGGATGTCATCCGTGACCACTGCAAGGAGATGGGAATCCCCGTGGCATTCAACGACGGATTCATGAAGGGCGGAGAGGGAGCAGCGGCTCTCGCACAGACCGTCGTCGACACCATCGAGCAGAAGAAGACGGACTTCAAGTTCCTCTACGACCTGGATCTGCCCATCAAGGATAAGATCGAGATCATCGCCAAGAAGATCTACGGTGCGGACGGCGTATTCTACGAGCCGCTCGTGGACACCAGGATCAAGTACTTCGAAAGGGACGGATTCGGCAACCTGCCCATCTGTATCGCAAAGACCCAGGCATCGCTGTCGGACGTGTCCACGCTGAAGGGAGTCCCCAAGGGATGGATGCTTCATGTCAGGGAGATCAACATCTCAACAGGAGCGGGTTTCATCGTTCCGGAGTGCGGTACCCTCACACTGATGCCCGGACTGCCCAAGGTCCCCGCGGCCATGAGGATGGACCTCAAGGACGACGGAAGGATCGTCGGACTCAAGTGAAAACACAGAGGGCTACGGCCCTCGTTTCCTTTTTTTCAGAATTCATTTCCTGTCGACGTTCTTCACGCCGTCGGCCATGTCGTACCAGCGTTCGGCTTCTTCCTCGTCGGCAGGGACCCCGTCCCCGGTGCGGTACATGTTGCCGAGGAGGATCTGCGCCCCCTGGTGCCTGTTCAGGGCGGCGGTCATGAGCCACCTGACGGATCTGGCTATGTCCTTGTTGACGCCGACTCCCGTCTTGTAGTATTGACCGAGGATGAACTGTGCCTCCACATGTCCGTGCTCGGCGGCCTGCTTGATCCAATGGGCGGAGACCTCAAGGTCCCTGGGTATGCCCTCATCCTTGAAGTGGAGGAGACCGAGCTCGTATTCCGCACGTACGTCCCCCCTGCCGGCGGCCATCAGGAAGTACTCCTTGGCCTTCAGCGGATCCCTGTCGACATGGAGTCCGTTCAGATAGATCATGCCGAGGTAGTATGCTGAACCGGGATGCCCTCCCTCGAAGCCCTTCTCGAACCAGGTGCGGGCCGAATCGTAGTTCTTGTCGACGCCTTGTCCGCGGGCGTACATGAGGCCCAGATAGTAGTTGGCGTCGGTGCACCCGTTCTTGGATTCGTTGACAAGCGTGTTATAAGCATCCAGATAGTCCGATTCTATCCTGTTGCGGATGATGAACTTCGCCTTCTCCAAAGGCTCCATAACATCGGAATCGGAAATCATGCTCCGACATACTCTAAGGACGTTATAAAGGGATGGTCATCGAAGGAGAAGTAGCAACCGTCAAATATCGCGCCACGCTAACCATGTCAGGTAAGAAATCATGGCTTCCGAACCGTTCACGAAGGCACGCGTGTCGATGGACAGCGCTTCAGGGGATTACGACCTCGTCAAAGCAGCCGAGGCGGCCAAGGCGGGATCCGCTACCGATGCGGATGCAAAGTACCTGCTGGCACTTTTCCAGTATCTCGGAGAGGGAGGGATCCCAAAGGATGAGGATTCGGCCAAGGCGCTGTTCAAGGAGGCGGCGGCCGATGGTTCCAAGGAGGCGGGCATCGTCTCGAAGGAGTTCGAAGCGAACCCCAAGGATGTGATGGACAGGCTGGTTGCCCTCAGGTTCAGGGGTGAGCAGAGGGACAAGGAGGCATCGAAGGAACTGTTCGCCATGTACGACAAGGGTAACAAGGAGGTCAGGAAATCCCATGCGGAGGCCGTCAGGTTCTACACAGCTTGCGCCGAGCAGGGTGATGTGGAGGCCCAGGCCAAGATCGGTTTCATGTACCTCATGGGCAAGGGCATCCCCAAGGACAAGGGCCTCGCCATGAAATGGCTCGGCATGGCAGCCGACAACGGTGACGGTACCGCTATGTACCGCATCGGTCAGATGTACGACCAGGGATTATGTGATACCGAACCGGACGAGAAGAAGTCCTTGGAGTGGTACCAGAAGGCGGCGGATGCCGGCAACAGGGATGCGCAGTTCGCATGCGGATGCATGTACATGATGCCCAAACAGAAGTACACCGATGTCAAGAAGGCCGCCAAGATGTTCGAGAGCTCCGCGGAGCAGGGCCATGCCGAGGCGCAGTATCAGATCGGGATGTGCTATGCATACGGCCAGGGCGTCCCCAGGGACGTCTCACAGGCGGTGAAATGGCTGGAGAAGTCCTGCGAGAACGAATACCAGCAGGGAATGGTGGACTTCGCCAACATGTGCTTCGAGGGACAGGTCATCCCCAAGGACTACCAGAAGGCGGCCCACTGGTTCACCGAGGCCGCCAACAGGTGCAACGGCTATGCGCAGTACGCGCTGGCCTGCATGTACGGCAACGGATACTATTATGATCAGAGCGACGAGATGGCGCTGAAGTGGTTCAAGGAGGCCGCGGAGATGGGAGAGGTGAACTCCCAGTACTGTCTCGGATGCTTCTACTACGAGGGCAGGGGTACCGAGAGGGACCTGAAGGAAGCGGCATTGTGGTACACAGAGGCCGCAGAGAAGGGCCACCCGGCGGCAATGGCGTTCCTCGGGATGTTCAAGGTCACCGGTTCCGGAGTGGAGCAGGACGTCGAGGAGGGCATAAGGCTGCTTGAGGAATCCGCCGAGAACGGATACTACGAGGCCCAGTTCTATCTCGGGAAGATCTACTACGAGGGCAAGTACGTCAAGAAGAACGACATACGCGCCAAAAAGTACCTCAACCAGGCCGCCAAGCAGGGCGATCCCGACGCGGCCGCTCTGCTGAACATGATGAAGTCCAAGAGAAGGTGAGACCCTGGGATACGAGGAGGTCCTAAGGGCAGCCCAGGGCGGGGATCCCGATGCGCAGGTCGCCATGGGATACCTCTTCTTCAGAGGGGACGGTGTGGTCCAGGACAGGAGGGAGGCCGCCAGATGGTTCGGTCTCGCCGCCGACCAGGGCAACGCGGAGGCGATGTGCAACCTCGGCCACATGCGCGCCCACGGACTCGGTATGAGGGCGGACCTGGACAAGGCCATGGAGCTGTATCACAAGGCAGCGGACCTGGGCGATGCCAGGGCGATGTTCAACCTTGGTTTCATGTATTCAGATGTAGAGGGAATCCAGCAGGATTGGGAGAAGGCCTACCATTGGTATTCGAAGGCGGCGGATGCGGGGAACGTCATAGCGCTGTACCGTATGGGCGTCATGAACGAGGAGGGACGCGGGATCCCGCAGGACTACCAGAAGGCCATCGCGATGTACACGACATGCTTCGAGGCGGAGTATCCCAAGGCGGGATACCGTCTCGGGAGGATGCATCTGGACGGAAAGGGCGTTCCTCAGAACCTGGACAAGGCTGCCAAGTTCATGATCAAGGCCGCAGAGATGGGTTCCGAGGATGCGATGTGCGAACTCGGTAAAATGCACATAAACGGTCAAGGAATGACACATAGTTTAACTAATGCCAAGAAATGGTTAACCAAGGCAGCCAATCGTGGTTCCGAAGAGGCCGCGATACTGCTCCAGAAGATCAACAGCGGTGAATTGAAGTGAGGATGAACGAGTATCAGAAGGAGATGATATTCAACGAGCTGTCGACCATCAAGGCCCACAGTCCGTTCTATGCCAAGAAGTTCGAGGGTCTGGATGTGGAGAGCATCAGGACGCAGGAGGACTTCGAGAAGCTTCCCTTCACCGACAAGGGCGATCTCCGTGAGGCGTACCCCTTGGGTCTCGCAGCTGTCCCCGAGAAGGACATCGTAAGGATACATTCGTCATCCGGTACGACGGGGACCCCCGTCGTCATCCCCTACACCAAGAAGGACGTCGAGGATTGGGCGATAATCTTCGAGCGCTGCTACTCCATGGCCGGCGTCACCGACAAGGACCGCATCCACATAACTCCCGGATACGGTCTGTGGACGGCCGGTATCGGGTTCCAGGCCGGATGCGAGAGGCTCGGTGCGATGGCGATTCCCATGGGCCCCGGCAACACCGAGAAACAGCTCCGCATGATGGAGGACCTGGGCTCCACCGTCCTATGTGCCACATCATCGTATGCGTTGCTCCTCTCGGAGGAGATCAAGAAGCGCGGCATCAGGGACAAGCTGAAGCTGAAGAAGGGAATCATCGGCTCAGAGCGCTGGGGGGACAAGATGCGCAAGAGCATCGCCAACGAACTCGGTGTGGATTTCTACGACATCTATGGACTGACCGAGATCTACGGTCCGGGTATCGGGATCAGCTGCGACTACCGCAACGGCATCCACATGTGGGACGATTACATCTATTTCGAGATCATCGATCCGAAGACCGGCAAAACCCTCCCAGACGGGGAGATAGGGGAGCTGGTCATCACCACGCTCAAGAAGGAGGGCGCACCGCTCATAAGGTACAGGACCCACGATCTGACCAGGATCATACCGGGGGACTGTCCCTGCGGATCCAGGTTCCCCCGCATAGACATCATCGTCGGACGCACCGACGACATGATCAAGGTCAAAGGGGTCAACATGTTCCCCGCCCAGTTCGAAGAGGTCCTGGCGACGATGGGCGACGCCACCAGCGAATACCAGATCATGATAGACCATCTCGAGGGAAGGGACATAATCACGGTCTACTTCGAGACGCCCGCACAGGGCGAGAAGCGCGAGGCGGCCGAGCAGGAGCTGGTCGAGAAGATAAAATCGAAGCTCAACGTGACCGTCGTGCCCAAGGCCGTCGATATAGGATATCTGCCGAGGAGCGAGAAGAAGACCAACAGGATCTTCGACAACCGCTATTGAACATGTCAAAGGAACTGGCACTTTTGGAATCCGCCCTTCGCAAGGCGGCGGACATAGTCATGAACGGCGACCGTTCCGCCAAGGAGAAGGCGACCGCCATCGGCATGTATGATGTCGTGACCGGTTCCGACGTCCTCGCCGAGAAGTCCATCATAGAGGACATCCGCAGGGAGTTCCCCGACGACACAATAATCTCGGAGGAGACGAATCCCGACGAGAAGGTCGCCGAGAGATGCTGGACCATCGACCCTATAGACGGGACCATGAACTACACCAGGGGCATCCCGTTCTTCGGCATCCAGGGATGCTTCATGATCGACGGTGAGGCCAAGGCCTCCGCCATATACCTGCCGGTGTTCGACGAGATGTTCACCGCGGACGATGACGGCGCTTATCTCAACGGGAAGGGGATCCACACATGCGGTCCGAGACCTCTGAAGCAGTGCCTCATGTCCACCGGTGATTTCAGCAGGAGGTCGCAGACGTTCAGGGACGCTCAGGCCGTCATTTTCCACGACTGTTATACCGACATAGCCAGATTCAAGGTGTTCGGAGCATCGTCTGTGGATTATACATATCTCGCCGCAGGCAGGATCGACGTGCACGTCAGGTTCCTCAACAAGATCTGGGATTTCAAACCCGGTATGCACATCGCAGGGAAGGCCGGAGCGGTATACGATAGGCAGCTGGCGGACGAGCACGGCATACTGATTATGTGCTCCTCGGAAGAGGTCCTTCAGGAAGCCAAGGAGAAGCTGCTCCCGAAGTTCATCTCGATTTTCCGCCAAGCATGACCAGATAGGCCAGCAGGGCCTCGAGCTGGATCCTCTCGTTGGCGCCTTCCACGATACGGAACTCGATCTCACCGGTCTTGTCCATGAATCTGACCTTCTCGGCATCCGTGATGCTGAGGTCGAAGAACGTTGAGTGGATCTGTTTGATGATGTCCTGACCCGAGAGTCCGAACGTTATCATGATGTCGTCCAGCATGTCGCGGGCCTTGAGGAAGTTGCCGTCCAGTGCAGTCTCGATCATGGATTTGACCGCTTCCGGGTTCGCCATCCCGGTGGTCTGGTAGATCACGTCCAGGTCGATCTTCTTGCCAAGTGAAGCCGCGACCTGCAGTGAGTTGACGGCACGTCTCATGTCTCCCCTGGCGACGCGGATGAGTCCCCTCATGGCATCGTCGTCGATGTCCACGTTCTCGTTCTTCACGATGGTCTCTAGGAACTCCTGGACATCCTCGGTGGAAAGGGGCTTGAACCTGAACACCGCACATCTGGACTGGATGGGGTCTATGATCTTCGACGAGTAGTTGCATGACAGGATGAAACGGCAGATCCCGGAGAACTTCTCCATGGTCCTCCTCAGGGCGGCCTGTGCGTCCGCGGTCAGAGCATCGGCCTCGTCCATGAAGATGATCTTGAACTCCGCTCCGCCCAGCGGTGCCGTGCGTGCGAACTCCTTGATTTTTCCGCGGACCACATCGATACCCCTTTCGTCGGAGGCATTGAGCTCGATGAAGTTGCCCTTCCATTCGTCGCCGAACATGGATCTGGCCAGAGCGAGGGAGCATGTGGTCTTCCCGGTTCCCGCAGGGCCCGTGAAAAGAAGGTGGGGCATGTTCCTGGATGCCACATAGGACTTGAGCCTCTCGGTCACGTGCTTCTGACCAACGACATCGTCCAGCGTCTTGGGCCTGTACTTCTCCGTCCAAATCTCATTCATCGGAATCACTCAGGTATCCTCTCCGTAATAAATGATATTTGCCATCCCAGGCCCGTCTGCGGATGTCAGAGGTGCCGGTCCAAAGGTTATAAAGTTCTAAGTCATGCCTCGGGCAAGCACGTGGGAACCGCTCTACCAACAAACCACGAAAGGTGCGAAGATGTTTGACAAGTCCTCCAGTATCATCAAGGATGCCTCCAAGTTGGATTACAACTACGTCCCCAAGAACCTGGTCAACAGGGAGGGGCAGATGGGGGAGCTGGAGAACCTGTTCCGCCCTCTGGTGGAGTTCGACCGTTCCTGCAACGCATTCCTCATGGGTTCGGTCGGTACGGGGAAGACGGTCACGGCCAAGAAGTTCTGTCAGGACATGAAGGAGTACTGCGCGGGCATCAACAAGCCCTTGGAGGTCCTCTACGTCAACTGCAGGAACAACAACTCCGAGACCGCCGTGCTCCTGAATCTCATCCACTATTTCGATCAGGGGCATCCGGAGAGGGGATTCTCCACGGAGGATCTGGCACGTACGTTCAAATTACATCTTACGAAGAATAAGAAGGCTCTCGTCATAATACTCGACGAGGTAGACGTCCTCCTGAAGAAGAACACGGTTGACCTCATCTACCAGATCACGAGGCTATCGGACAGCGTGAACAAGCCCGCCCCCGTGTCGCTGATAATGATCTCGCAGGAATCCGTATTCAAGCTCATGGACGATGCTTCCGCATCGACCTTCCGCAGGTCCACCACGGTCAAATTCGACAAGTACACCGGGGAGGAGCTCAGAGAGATCGTCAGGCAGAGGGCCGAAGAGGCGCTGCTGCCAGGGAAGATCTCCGACGACGCACTGGACCAGATAGCGGAGAGTTCCGAGGAGTTCGGCGACGCCAGGATGGCCATCGAGCTCCTGGAGAGGTCCGCCATGCTGGCGGAGCAGGACTTTAAGGGAGAGGTCACGGTCGAGAACGTCCGCGCCGCGAAGGCATCCATCTACAGCACCATTTCTGAATCCAAGCTGATCGACCTGGACATCAACAGGAAGCTGGTCCTTCTGGCTGTGGCACGTGCCATGAAGCAGAACGTCACCATACCCACATCCGCTGCGGAGAAGACCTATGCGATCGCATGCGAGGAGTACGATGTCCCAGCCAGGAAGCATACTCAGTTCTGGAGCTACATCCAGGACCTCGAGAAGATCGGTCTGGTCAAGACCAAGGTCTCGTCCGATGGGAAGGGCAGGTCCACCCTAATCTCGCTGCCGGACATACCATCGAAGGAACTGGCCAGGAAGCTCGCTGAAATGCTGGACGAAGGGGCAGGGAGCAGCTATGAAGTGTGACCAGTGCTCCGCAGAGGCGGTCACGTTCATCCGTTACAACGGGATGCACCTGTGTCCCGAGCACTTCTCCAGATTCGTCGAGAAGAGGGTCAAGAGGGACATAAGGAAACAGATCAAGGTCTATCCGGGAGAGAAGATCGCGGTCGCGGTCTCCGGAGGGAAGGACAGTATGGTCCTCCTCAAGCTGGTATCCGACGTGTTCGGTCCCCGCAACAAAGTGGAGGTCCACGCGATAACCATCGACGAGGGCATAGCTGGATACCGTCCTCCAAGCGTGGACATTGTCAGGAGATTCTGCGATAAGAACGGTATAGCGTTCCATCTGCGCTCCTTTGAGGAGCTCGGAGTGACGATGGATGCCATCGCGCCCCTGTCGAGGGACAGCAGTCCATGCACGTACTGCGGGGTGTTCCGCAGGAGGCTCATGAACGACGAGGCCAGGAAGATCGGTGCGAAGTATCTGGCGACCGGCCACAACCTGGACGACATGGCCCAGTCCATCATGATGAACTTCGTCAGAGGGGATGTGGAGAGGCTGGCAAGGCTAGGCCCCCATGAGAGGGTCCAGCCCGGACTGATCCCGAGGTTCCTCCCGCTCAGGCTGATTCCGGAGAAGGAGAACCTCCTCTACGCGATCGTGAACGATATAGAATTCTGGGACGGGGAATGTCCTTACTGGCAGGAGGCGCTCAGGAACCAGTACCGCAGCATCGTCGACGAACTGGAGGACAGGTCGCCGGGTTCCAGGCACAGCATAGTTTCTTCCTATGACACGCTGCGTCCGATGCTATACAAGGAGTACACGACATCGAACCTGCATCTATGCAAATGCGGAGAACCCACCGTTGGCAGAAGATGCAAATCATGCGACCTGCTGGCCGATGCCCAGAAGAAGCTCAGGGATCTATGATCAGATCTTCTTCCACTTGGCGCCGTCCTTGGAGTCCTCGAGCACTACACCCGCATCCTTGAGCCTGTCGCGGATCATGTCAGCGAGGTCGTACATCTTGTTCTTCCTGAGCTCCGCGCGCAGGTCGATGAGGATGGACATGACATCGTCGAGGGTGCCGTCGTCACCGTCGTTCTCCGGCGGGATGATGTTGAGGATCCCGTTGAATTCGTCGAACAGTGCCAGATGGCGCTCTGCCGCCTTCTTGCTGAGGCCCCTCTCGTTCATCGCCTTGTTGACCGCCCTGACCATCTGGAAGATGGTCTCGATGGCCTGACGGGTGTTGAAGTCGTCATCCATGGCATCCCTGAAGGACTGCCTGTAGGACTCGATGAGGTCGCAGCAGTCGTCAGCCTCCGCATCCCCTTCGGGAGCGGTCTTGATGTAGGACCTGAGGTCCTTGTAGCAGTTGATGATCCTCGCATCCGCGGCCTTGGCCTCCTCGAGCATGTCCTCGCCGTAGAGGAGCGGGCTCATGTAGTGGGTGTTGAGGAAGTAGAACCTGATGGTCTGGGTGTCGTATTTCGCCGCGACATCCTTGACCGTGAAGAAGTTGCCCAGGGATTTGGACATCTTCTCCTCCTTGGACATCCCGTGGCCCTTGACCTGGAGCATACCGTTGTGCATCCAGAAGTTCGCCAGGGGCTTTCCTGTAACGGCCTCCGTCTGGAGGATCTCGTTCTCGTGGTGGGGGAATATAAGGTCGTTCCCTCCTCCGTGGATGTCGATCTGCTCCCCGAGGTACTTGTCTATCATGGCCGAGCATTCGATGTGCCAGCCGGGCCTTCCCTTTCCCCAGGGCGAGTCCCAAGAGCACTCTCCGGGCTTGGCCGCCTTCCAGACCGCGAAGTCCATGGGGTTCCTCTTCCCCTCCTCCATCTGGACGCGTCCTGATGAGGACATGTCCTCGAGTTTGGATTTAACGAGCCTGCCGTAGTTCTTGACCTTGTCGATGGAGAAGTACACGCTTCCGTCGGGTGCGACGTAACCGAATCCGTTGTCGATGATCTTCTGGACCATCCTTATGATGTCATCGATGCATTCGCTGGCCTTCGGATAGATGTCCGCCTTGTTGATCCCCAGCTTGGCTGAGTCCTCGAAGTATTTGTCGATGTATCTGGCTGAGAGGACCAGGGGGTCGATGCCCTCGGCCGCGGCCTTGTTGATGATCTTGTCGTCCACGTCCGTGAAGTTGGTGACATGGGTGACCTGGTATCCAAGGTATCTGAGGTAGCGGACCACCGTATCGAAGACTATCATGCACCTGGCATGGCCCATGTGGATGTCGTCGTATACGGTGACTCCGCATACGTACATCTTTACTTTTCCTGGTTCGATGGTCTTGAACTCCTCCTTGGAGTTCGTGAGCGTGTTGTGGATCATCAACGACATCTGATCGATTGCGTATCCGCCATCATAATTATAAGAATTGGTGGTCGCGCACGCGGATGTTGCTGGAAGTTCACTTCTTCAGCTCTGCGATCTGCTTCTTGAGATCCTCGATCTCCTTGCGGAGCACCGCCATCTCATCCTCTTCCGGATCGGGCAGGTCGCCGTGCATGAGCTCGTCGTTGACCTTGACTCCTTTCTTCCTGACGATCCTTCCGGGGACACCGACGACGGTACAGTCGTCCGGTACATCCTTGAGGACGACGGATCCGGCACCGATACGGACATTGTTCCCTATCCTGATGGCGCCGAGGACGGATGCGTTGCACCCGACGACCACGTGGTTTCCGATCGTGGGGTGCCTCTTACCCTTGTTGGTGGAGACACCGCCGAGGGTCACCCCCTGGTATATCGACACGTCGTCGCCGATCTCGGTGGTCTCGCCGATGACCACACCGGTCGCGTGGTCTATGAAGAATCTCTTTCCGATGGTGGCCCCGGGATGAATGTCGCATCCGGTGAGCTGGTGGGCCTTGTAGTTGATCTCCCTGGCCTTCTTCTTCTCGCCCTTCAGCCACAGTTCGTGGCTCTCCCTGTACATTGAGACGGCCTGCAGGCCTGTGTGGTACTTGATGGCGTCATCCTCGTCTATGAGAGCGGGATCCTTCTCCATCGCTGCTGCCAGGTCGTCGGGGTCTACCTTCATCGGAATCAGGACCCTATCATTATGGCAGTTAAAATACTCATCCCAGAAGACATCGGTTCAGGACATCGTCCGGACTTATCCTCAGGACTATCATGGAATCTGGCCTGGGAGATATCGCACCGTTGGAGACGAACATCGGCGGACGGGACCTTGCGGACTCTATCGCACGATCCAGCTTGCCTTGGCTCTCCGCATATATCCTGAACAGCACGTCACCTCTGTAGACGTTATCGCCTGCCCTGTGCACCAGTTCGATCCCTGCTCCGACGTCCCCGGGTGCACCGGCTCCCTTGGCCACCGCTACGATGCTCGGTATATCCACATACTGGACGATCCCCGTGTTCTTCGCATGCACGTCCTTTACGAACGGTCCCGGGACAAGGTCCTCTGAACGGAGGCCCGGGTCTCCGTTCTGCACCTTGACGATCTCCAGGAACTTCTCGTGGGCCTTCCCGGACTTCACGATGCTGAATGCACGTTCAGTGCCGTCGTCGAAACCGTTCATCTCCAGGATTATCCCTGCCATGCGGCAGGCCTTGTCCAGGACCTCACAGTCATCCTTGGGGCCCTCCAGTATCCTGATGCATTCCCTCGCCTCCAGGATGGGACCTATCGTCATGCCCAGGGGCTGATCGGCGTAGGATACGGCACACTCGGTGACGATACCCAGTCTGTCGCCGACCTCGATCAGCGCCTCGGCGAAGTCGTATGCGGTCTCGATGTCCTGGATCTTGGTCCCTCTGCCAACGGGGATGTCCACGAGCAGATCGGTCACCCCCAGGGATATCTTCTTGCTCATGATGGACGCTATCATCATCGGACGGGGGTCGATGCCCATCGGGCGTTCAGCCCTGATGATCTTGTCCCCGACCGGAGCGTAATCCTCATTGCCGCAGGCGAAAACACCTTTCACATTGTGGACGGCCCTTAAGATGGTCTCCGAATCAAGCTCGACGTCGCAGAACGTATCAACGTAATCCGACGTTCCGCAGGCACTGCTGACCGCACGTGACGACAGTTTAGGGATCGTCAGCCCCTCTGAAGCTATTATGGAGACGATGATCGGGGTGATCTTGTTACCGGGGACGCCGCCCAAACTGTGGAAGTCGAATATCGGCCTCACACCGAAATCCACACTCTTGCCGGTGGACGCCATGGATTTGGCCAGTTCCGCGATCTCGTCGGAATCGGCATTGCCTATGTTGAACGACGACACGAAGGCGATGATCTCCTTGTCGTATAGGTCCCCGTCCATGATGTCCTCGATTATGGAATCGATCTCCTCCCTGGTCAGCTTCTCACCGTTGATCTTCTTGCGGATGGAAATGATGGATTCCGGAGACGGGCTGTATGTGACCTCGATGATGGATGCGTTTTCGATCCCGCACCTGTCCATGATGATGTTCGGAATGAGGGCGAACCCTTTAGGCAGGGCGGTCTTCGCCACGACGACCCCAGTCGTAAGGCTGGTCTTTCCCGTTACACGCACGTGGTCCTTTTCGCTGACACCCATCTCGAGGCAGTCATCGGAATTTAGTATGACGATGGGTTCCGAGTGGGTCAGGTCGGCCTTGATGGCTGTGAGCTTCATGTTGTCACTGCTCGAACTCCTCGTTCCTGGCGAAGTTCACCGAGGGACAGGGTCCGAAGCATTCCCTGCAGAATATGCAGTCGTCCTCGTGGATGTGGACCTTTCCGTCCTCCATGTACAGGGCATGGGGTCTGCATCTCGCGGCGCAGAGTCCGCATCCGACGCACTGTTCCGCACGCATAATGAGCTGGAAGATGTGGTCGATGGTCCTTCTCGCGTCTGTCTCGGAGCCGGACTTGCTAATTATCGAACCTTCAGCGTAGAGTGTGGCCCCGCCGAGCTCCAGATAGTCGCCCTCGACCTTGTCCGGGACGATCCACGTGATCGCATGGCAGAATGGTCTGACCTTCTCCAGGTCCACCGGCCTCGAGAGCGCCGCCTCGATGCTGTAACCGATGACGCACGGTGAGTATCCCTCCTGGACCTTCATCGTTATGGGGCCCTTCTCAGGGGTCTTGGTCTGTCTGGTGAGTTCCGAAACTTCCTTTCCGGAGACCTTCTGGACCTCTTCTCTGATCGAATTGGGGGCGTTCTTCCACCTCCACAGGCCGAACTCCTTCCACTCCTTGGGGAGACCGCGCTCCTCCATGTACCTGTCCAGATAGGCGTTCCAGTCGTCCCATCTGCGGCTGTTGCCGGCGACAACGTCGAACTCGGCCAGATCCGAGGCGGGACACAGGAAGCAGCCGATCCTGTCCAGCCCTCTCGTGTACCATACGTTGTACGGTTCCTTCTTGTAGAATATGTAAAGCCAGACGTGCATTGCGCACCAGTTCTGGATCGGGGATGCCCCTACCTGTCCGGGCGTCCAGGGGTTTCTCCAGACCCTCGGTTTGGAGTTCCTCTGCTCCGATTCGTATTTCCTCTGGCCGATGAACGACAGCACCCCGTCGGGGAAGTGCTTGTTGATGGCACCGACGGTCGGACCGAGCTTGTTGGTCTTGCAGCACCACCTGTAGTCCTTCGCCGGGGGACCGAAATAGACCAGGTTCCCGAAGAACGCGTCCGTGGGCGCCTTCTCCTCGATGAGCTGCAGCCCGTGCCTCTCGCAGGTCTCGTGGACGTGCTGCACGGTCTCGTCGAACTCCAATCCAGTGTCGACGAACATGACCGGGAGCTTCAGACTGGCATCCATGGTGAGGAGCAGCGAGGCGAGGCTGTCCTTCCCTCCGGAGAACGATACCACCGCGGGGAGGTTGTTCTTCTCTATCGTCTTCTTGATGAAATCCGTGGCCTCGTTGATCCTCTTCCTGAGGACGCCCTCGTTGGCCTTCACGGTCAGGTCCCATGAGTTCTCCTTGTCCGTGAGGTCGCGGAACTCCTCGGGCCTGTACCAGCGGGTCCTGACGGCCACGCCCTTGGTGGACTCTACCATCTCCGGACCGGTCATCTTGGCCATTCCGGTCGCGATGGCGTTGCGCTCCGGGTCCACGATTATGATCTCGTCCCCGAACTTGATGTCCGGATCGGCGTCTATGACCCCGGGGGCCATGAGGTTCTTGCTCTCCCTGACGAACGGGATGGCATCAGGGTGGCAGACCACGTACCCTTTTGAATAATGCTTGGCGATGCGGTATGCACCCTGCATCCTGGCTACGAACTTCCAACCGGTTCCCATATCGTATCTGAAGGATGCTATGACGGCACCGTCGATGACGACCTCGTCCATCCTGTCCAGGGAGGGTGCCTTGCTGAGGATCACCACATGCCCGTCCGGTATGACGGTCCTGCCGGTCCCCTCGCCGTAGTCGCGGTCCAGGACGGACCTGAGAAGGTCGATGTCGTGCTGGAATGCCGGGCGGGCATCTCCAGGGGGTGTGAGCACGACCTCCTCAGTAGGCGAGCCGCAGACCGGGCACTGTTCCTTCTCCAGAATCGGTAGGTTGCATTCGTAACACCATCTGAGGTGATTCTTTCCCAGTCTGATAGCCGCCATATGCTCACATCCCCTAGGGTGCGGGCGATATATAGGGTTTAGTTCCTGCGTATCTGGAACACCGCCAGTACCGACAATATAGCCGCCACGGTGGCGCCCGTCGAAAGCGTCAGGAGCAGCCTGTTGTCAGACCCGTCCCTGACCGTCGAAACGGTCCCGTCCTGCTGTCCGCCGGGTGTCCTGTCGCTGCCTTCGGATGTATCCTTCGGGACCCATACCGGATACAGGTCCAGATCCTCTTCGATGACGATGCTCTTGCCCATGGGTTCTTCAGAACCGGCGGCCCTCCAGCCGGAGAATGCCGATCCGTCCTTCGTCGGGACCATCAATGTGACGTGTGTGCCGGCATCGTACGTCCTGGTCATGTCACCTTCATCCAGATGGTATGTCAGCATGAACCAGACCCTCTGCCAAACCGGATAGAAATCCGTATCGGCAGAGACCGAAACGGTATCCTCGGCATCGTATCTGGCCCGGTCAGAGTCCTGGACTGTGCTCCATCCCTGAAGCACGGATCCTCCCAGCTCCATGGAGGGGAGGGTCACATCCACTTCCTGGCCGACGTAACCGGTCCTGACGATGTCCGTATCCGCATGGACGGTGACCGTGAACGTATCCTCGTACAGCCAGACCTCGTAGAGATGCACGTCCCCTCTGGCGCTGAAGCTGTCACCCGTCACATAATCTACGGATCCCGTGTCCCCGATGGACCATCCGAGGAACACGTTACCGCTTCTGGCCGAATGGTCCGGTATCATGAACGTCTCCCCGTCCGCCAGATATCTGGTCGCGGTGTTGCCCGAGTAATCATGGCAGGTGATAGTCCAGACATCGCTTAGGGCCCAGCACGGATAGAGGTTGAGGTTGGAAGTCAGAGTGACGGAGGATCCGTCATCATATGCCACGGGTCCGCCGAGGGTCGTGGACCATCCTGAAAGGGTATAGCCTGGCCTGACCGCATCATTGTTACCCAATGTGACCTCGGTGCCCCAGTCGTAGGTCTCGCGTACCGTCGTGGACAGGTGATAGTACAGGGTGACCTTCACAGTATCCCACACCGCACACAGGTCCACATCGCCGTCGATCGTGATTATGTCGTTCCTGTACTGCTTACGGTCGGTGCCGTACACCGACCAGTTCTGGAAGGTCTTGCCGTCGGCAATTGGGTTCTCCATATCGATCGTGAAACGCGTCCCCTCGTACGACTCACATGATGATAGGACGGTGTCGCCGTCAATGAACCTCACGGTGTGGAGCGGTACATCCTGGTACAATGCGAAGAGGACGATATCGGATGTGACGGTGATGTCCTCGATCAATGCTTCGCCGCCATCGGTCAGCGCCCACCCCAGCAGCCTCTTCCCCTCCGGGACGTCCACTTCGATGGAAGACGGCCCCACGGTGCTGCCGCTGGCACGTTCCTCCGTACGGATTACGGAACCGCCCGGATTCTTCAGGGTCACAGAGTGCATCTCGGCGTTCCACACGCTGACGGCCGTATGCGATGAGAACACGTTAATCATCGCATCGGGCGCGACGAACCTTCCGCGCACATCCCATCCGGAGAATAGGTAGCCGTCCACGTCGTCTAGTACCGGGTATCTGTCGCCCACCGAGAAAGTCATGGATCCCGGAAGCGCGGACACGTCGGCCGAACCCGATATCCGGGAATGATCGAACGTCACCGTGGCACTGTCGAATTCACCGACCGGCTCTATCGTGTCCGGAAGCATCTGGAAGTTCTTCTCGAGGATGGTACTGACAGGCCCAGTCAGGCCTTCTACCGTCCAGTTCCTGAACAACTCACCCCCCTTGGCCGGTGCGGGCATGGTGTACGTCCCCGTACCGCTGACGTGGGTGACGTCATCCATTCCGAGGAAATCCTGGAAATGGATGGTGGTCACGCGAGGGGAGATGCGCAGATCCACATTGTTGAAAGGTATCTTGCAGGCATAGACGATCGGATCCGGATTGATCAGTTTGGCCTTGGTCTCAGTGGATCCGAGGGAGTCGGTTGCGACAAGTGTGGTGTAATTGCCGACACCCGTCATCAGATACGTCCTGCCGCTGGTGATTTGCACCGACAGGGACGAGGGCTCGAATCCGCTGAACGTTATCGACGGAATGTCCGGTATCCTCGCGGACTGTCCCTCGCTGACGATCTGGCCGCCCACGGTGGCCCCCTGGAAGGCTGTGTCGGAGATCCTGGTGACGTTCCTCATGTCCTCGATCCTCAATCTGCTGCCCGCGAACACACCGTCCTCCAGTGAGGAGACGTTTGTTCCGCTCAGTACAGGGGCCATCAGATTCTTGCAGCCGCTGAAGGCGTAAGGCCCTACGGCGGTAAGGCTGGGGCCGAACTCCGCATTGGTTACCCCCGTATCCTTGAACGAATACGCACCGAGCGATATGACCTGCTGGCCGCTCACATATCCCAATCTCGTGCATCCCTCGAATGCACTGTCCCCGACCGTACGCACGCTTTCCCCGAGCACCACGTACTGCAAGGACGTGCTGCAGTCCCTGAACGCGTTGGCCGTGACAGTCGCCGAATCGATGTAGATCCTGCTGTACGTCATCTCCGAGTCGGTGTAGCAGCGGTCCCCGGCATCGGATATGACCACATAGTCCTCGCCGTTGAACGTCGTATGGACCTCGCCGTCCACGTTCTCTGCGTAGTTGGCCACGTAGAATGCCGTGAGCACGGTGAGCACCACGGCTATCATGGTCATAGTCTTGTTCATTTCTTATCACCCATGGACCGAAAGGCACGGTCCATGGAGTAGACGCCTATTGAATTTATTATAGAGATAACCCGCTCAATAGGCTTTAAAAAACCTAGTTTCCACTGGAATCAGAGCTTTGCCTTTGCAAACAGGACCTTGTCCGCGTCCAAAGGTATCGTCGCGTCGTAGCCGACCTTCCACGTGGTCTTCCCGTGGGAGCTCGGATCGAGCGAGGAACCTGCTGCGTTGGGGATCTTCAGGATCCTGTCGGCCTGCATCCTGGTGGCCACCGCCCATTCGACCTCCCTGTCGTTGAAGATGTCGATGTCGTCGTCCACTATGATGACGTTCTTCATGGACGGGTGGCCGGTGAACGCGGCCATTATGGCGTTGACGCCGTCGCCCTCCTTGTTCTTCCTTATCGAAACCACTCCGTTGAGCCAGCAGCATCCTCCCTCGGTGAGGCGGACGTTCTTGACCCTGGGGACGGCCTGTCTGACGGTCTTGAGGATCATGGGTTCCCTGGGGAGCCCCATTAGCATGAAGTGCTCGTATCCTCCGGGGAGAAGCAGGTGGAATATGGGGTCTTTGCATGACCAGACCTTGTCGATCTCGATCACGGGCTGCTGTCTCTCGAAGTCGTACGTTCCCGTGATATCCACGAACGGGCCCTCCTTGGTCTCCCTGAGCGTGATGCGTCCCTCGAGGACGTAGTCCGTGTCGGCCGGTACGAGGATGCCGTTGTCGCATCTACCCACTGCAAGCGGGGCACCGTGACCTTTCAGGTTCATGGCCGATGCGACCTCCAGTTCGTCCGCTCCGAAGTCCATGGATGTGGCCGCAGCCAGCAGGACCTCGGCCTTTGCCCCGATGCAGATGGAGATCCTCAGTTCCTCCCCTTTCTCCTTGGCCATGTTGTAGAGCGTGAAGAGGTGTCTCGGAACGAGTCTGATGGCAAGGTGGTTCCTGTCCATGACCATCATCCTGTGGAATGATACGTTCCTCTTTCCGGTGTATTCGGTCACCACGACTCCGGATGTGATGTATCTGCCGCCATCCTCAGGGAAGTACTTCGGGATGGGGAGCTTCGTTATGTCGGTCTCCAGCGTGCACTGCCTGAACGCAGGCGAATCCGTGACCTCGCAGGGTCTGGGAGAGGTGACCGCTTCCAGCAGATGGTTGACGATATCCTCCTTGGGGACGTTCAGGGCCTTGGCGATCTTCTCTCTGGTGGAGAATATGTTGCCTGCCGCGCGGCCCCCGTTGAGGTCCTCGAATACGCATGTCGAGTTCTGATCTTCCTTCAGGGCCGCAGTCACATCCTTGGACTCGGCTCCGACCTTCCCCTTGATTGTTCTGACTTCGCCGAACAGCGAATCTTTGACCGACATAATGCGGGTAATATTCTGTAAAAATATGAAACTGATGTTAGTTCATCGACGAATCGGGCAGTTTACGTCCGGATCATCTAAGGTAGTACTAACGTAGTGTGTTTTATCCTTAAACTGTCATATAGTCAGTCAAGGAAGTCCGTCTATCCGGATGTTGAGTGATAAGATGAAGGTCGAGATCGTGGATTGTCTGGCACTCCTTGGCGGAGTCGTGATCGCCGTTGCATTCTTCCTGCCCTGGGCCGGAGATATGAACGGTTTCGGTTATTCCGATTACATCAGGTCCCTGGAGGGAAGCCTGTACTTCATCTTCTCGATCGCATTGTATTTCGTCTTCATACTCGGTCTGGGGATCGTGCTGGAGGCCATACTCAGCATCGTCGGTTCTATCAGGGGCAGAGATCACATGCACTCCACGTTCTTCGGTTACGTGATCATCATAATGGCCCTTCTGGTGATATCGGCCAACATGATCTCCATGGATTCCATGGCACTCGGAACGGGGATCATCGTCGGGTTCATCGGATGCTTCATCGCCCTGATGTCCGGAGTGATCACATTCCGCAAGGGTCTGACACGCATGCCGGCGAAGGAAGGCGGATGGTGACAGCAGACAAATCGGAATGAGGCGGACGATCCAGTCTGTTGGCGGCTATATCCATGATACTGACCAAGAGTGAGCTGATGGCCTTGCTGGCCATGTCCTTCGCGCTATTCATGGACGGCATAGATGCCAACATCGTGAGTCTGGCGCTCCCGTCTTTGGCGGAGTACTTCGATACGGATACCAACACCGTCGCCTGGGTGACGATAACCTACTTCATGATGGTCGCGGGACTGATGCTGACTTTCGGCAGGATAGCTAGCTCGGGACACATCAAGAAGATGTACCTGGCGGGATTCGCCATATTTACCGCATCGTCCGTCGTATGCGGAATGTCCGAGGACCTGGGGCTGCTCATCGCGGCACGCTGCGTGCAGGGTGTCGGCGCCGCGATCTTGGCGGCGGTCGCGCCGATGATATGCGTCAAGTTCATTTCACCCAGCAATCTGGGCTTGGCGTTCAGTGCGCTCATTCTCTCAGGCGCCCTGGGGTTCGGATGCGGACCGGGAGTGGGCGGACTGATCCTGGACACGTTGTCATGGCATTGGGTGTTCTACATCAACATCCCGCTGGGATTCCTGGCAATCTTCCTGGCATCCAAAGGGATCCCGAAGGATTGCGTCACCGACAGTTCGAGGATCGACTACAAGGGAAGTGTGCTCATATTCGTGGCTGTGGTTTCAGGGATATACGTACTCGAGATGTTCTCCCGGGACGGGCAGGGGATGATATGCCTGGTCATGGGTATGGTGATGGTGATGGCCATGATTGCTCTGGTGATCGTGGAGAAGCGTTCAGGAAGTCCGATCATCAGACCGGCCCTCTTCAAGGGGTGGAAGTTCAACATCTCGGTGGCATGCTATCTGCTGCTGAACCTGGCCTACATGGGCATCTCGTACGTGATACCCTTCTACATCATGAAGGAGCTCAGCATTAGCTATTCCATGGCCGGTCTGATCCTGCTGATGCCTTACGCTATAACCGTATTGCTCAGTCTCCCCATGGGCCGCTATTGCGATGTCCACGGAAGGACGAAGGTGGCCATCCTGACCACGGTCCTCCTGACGATGATGTCGGTCGGATACTATCTGATCACTCCGGAGATGGGCTGGGTCCCGCTGATTCCCATCGGGATCATCATGGGAGTACTGTGGGGAATTTGCGGAGCGTCGCTTACCAGTCTCATAGTGGATCTGGCGCCTGCCGAGGAACGCAATATCGCTTCCACGTTGACCAATTTCATATACTACACGGGCGGCGCTGTCGGTACGGCACTGTTCGCTTCTCTGGTGGCGTTCGGGTCCGGGGCTCCGGGAGTGTCCCTCGAGATTCTGACTCCGGCTGAGTTTATGAGCGGGTATTCGTTCACGATGCTCTGTGCCATGATCATCTCGATCCTGACCGTAGTGATGATCTGCACGGTGGTCTCAGGGATGAAAAAGAAGGCGGATTCGTCGTCCGAGTGATTCAAAAACGGCTTGTTCAGTAGGTTATATTTATAGATATCTGAAAATAGCGGGTAAATTACGTCTACCAGTTCCGGTTTCACGAGATAGTTAAATCTTCTTTAATCATTTGTTATCGGCGGTTCAATTCGCCCATCGATAGATCTTGTATTTAAAATATAGTTAAAAAATGAACTAAAACGTACATTTTTAAGACATATTACCAGCTTCGCTACGGTAATCACTGGTATACATTTCATAGACAATGGTTAAATAATGGTTAAAGAAATTTACATATATCGTCACCCAGAAGAGGTGACAAAAGGAGGAGACAGAATGCAGAAACCCGTCTTAGAGGTTTTAACAAAGGAAGAAATGGATCAGATACATGCAGCAACTCTTAAAGTATTGCAGAACCCCGGTATCCTGATAAACCACCCCGGTGCAAGGAAACTCTGCAAGGATGCTGGATGTGATGTCGACGAGACAACCAAAGTCGTAAAGTTCCCGCCGGAGCTCGTTGAGGCATGCCTCAAGAAGTGTCCCTCGAACTTCACCCTGTACAGCCGTGACGGCAAGAAGGATGTCAAGATGGTGGGAGACGGTTCCGTCACCAACTACACGACCTTCGGTATCGGTGTCAAGACAACCAACTACATTTCTCCCGGTGTGTACGAGAACAGGAAGAGTACCCTATCGGATATCAGCAACATCGCGAAGGTCGTCGATGCCTGTGACAACGTCGACGAGATCTGCCAGCCTGTTACCGCTCTGGATTACGCGACTGCAGACTGCTGCCGTACCATCCGCGAGGTGGATGCCGTCATGAGCAACACCGTCAAGCCGTTCTGGCAGGACACGGAATGGGAATACATGGACATTTACTACGATTACATGGTGGCATGTTACGGAGGATCCGAGGATGAGGCGTGGAAGAAGCCCTTCCTGATGCCTTGCGGATGCCCCTCGAGTCCATTGCAGATCGACTACGCAGCCGCACAGATCTATACCGACTCGTTCAACTACGGTATGCCCGTCATGGTCCTGTCCATGGCAATGGGTGCGGCATCATCGCCGATCCACCTGGCAGGAACACTGGTTACCCACAACGCAGAGGTTATCGCGGGACTGGTTCTGGCCCAGCTTGCTCACCCCGGATGTCCTGTCGTCTACGGAAGTTCGACCACGTCGTTCGACTTCTACTACAACTCATCGCCTGTAGGATCGCCCGAACTGGGACTGATCAGTGCAGGAGTAGCTTCGCTGGCGAAGTATTACAACATCCCCAGCACCACCGCCGGTGTCTAGTGTGACGCCAAGGTCCCCTCTACCCAGGGAGGACACGAGAAGACCATCACCGGATTCCTTCCGCAGCTGGTCGGCGCCTCTAACATCTACGGATGCGGTATGCTGGAACTGGGAATGTCCTTCTCCATGGAGCAGCTGGTCATGGATGACGACATGATCGGTATGATGAGATATGCGAAGAGAGGTATCGAGGTCAACCCCGAGACCATCGCATACGAATCGATCAGGGATGTCGGAATCGGTAACAACTTCCTGGGATACCCGGACACCATTGCCAACTTCGACAAGCCGTCCCACCCGCTCACTTTCGACCGTGATATGTATGATTCCTGGGTCGGTAACGGATCCAAGGATGACACGATCATGGCACATGAGCGTGTGCAGGACATTCTGGCTAATCACGAGTGCACTCCTATAGCGCACCGTGATCTGGTCGATGCGGTCATTAAGAAGGCCGACGATAGATTCCACCACAAGGCGTAAGCCTGAAGGTTAAGGAAAGGATCGTGGAGGAATCGTGGTTGAACGGAGGTCCTTGGGAGAGATCTCGAGGCACCCGACATCTTGATGTCGGCCGCACCGGTCGGAGAAGCCCCGGCCCCTTACGTGCGGCCGACGGAACCTTGTCGGTCAATCACAGGAGACGTGAAAAGATTCAGCACATTTACATCCACATTTGATTATCCTCCTAATCGAATAATCAAAGGGCCCTTCGGGGCCCAATAATATCTCTGTTTTGTTTTTTCTTTGGTTTTTTTTGTGTCCGATTCCTTCTAGATCCTTTCTAGATTTCTTCAAAATAATAGTTAAAGATACTATGTCTATCTATCGTCCATTAGACATACGACGACTGATTGAACTATTCATCCAGTTTAATTAAATTAATCATTTGATTATTCTAACTTTAATATTTTTAGAGTGATTGTATTTAAAGTAATCGTAATTTGGATTAAAAATGGTCATTATTTACATACTATTTGTCAAAAACCAATTGTTTAATACCTGAAATCAGGCCATGCATCCATCAAATTCGTAACAGTTATAAACTCATTAGTAAAATTTAACTAATGATGAGAATACAGATGCCATACGACATTTGCCATACACCGGTCGCCTCGAACAAAGGGGCGGCACCGTCGGATCGCAACGCTGGTCTGAACCATGGCTGTCGTATCGCTAAGGATTTTCAAAACTTCTTAACAATGGAATACTCAGACCTGATTCCAATCGTCCAGTGGCGCGGTGGTTCTCACACTACCTCCTTCAACAATGCCACTGCCGTCAACGGAGGTCATGCTCATGCAGGAGCTTCTCTGCCTGCAGGTGCGGAATCAGGTCTGACAAATGGAGGAAGGATATGAAGAGCTTAAAGCTAGAAGTTTTGTCGCATGCAGACATTCTAGACATCGACGAGACCAGCAAGAACATTCTCGAGAAGACGGGTATCTACGTAAACCACCCGAAGGCACTCGAGCTGTTCAAGAAGAACGGATGCGAAGTGGATGAGGCCAAGAAGATCGTCAAGATCCCCCGCGGACTCATCGACGAATGCATGTCATCATCACCTAACAGGTACAAGTACTACGGACGTGACGAAGGAAAGAGCGTCACGCTTTCCGGAGACGGATCCAAGACACTGTACGCACCGTTGGGAATCGCGACCAACATCACGGATTACGACCCCGTGACCAAGGGATTCAACACCAGGGCCGCCAAGCTGCAGGATATCTACAACATGTCGAAGATCGTCGACTGCTGTCCTAACATCAGTCATATGATCCAAGGTGTATCCGCACTGGACATCATGGCCCAGGAGGGGATCAACCCCTACGTCCGTGAGTGGGATGCGATGCTGAGGGGTACGTCCAAGCCTTTCATGTGGGACTCCAACTGGAAATACAACGAGGATGCTTTCAAGATGGAAGCAGCCGTGTATTCCGACGATGAGGAAGAGGCAAGGAAGAAGCCCTTCTTCATGAACGTCAGCTGCACGACGAGCCCTCTGCAGTTGGACTACGCTCTCTGTGATCTCGCGATCACGAGCGCCAACTACGGAATACCGATGATGATCATGACCATGGGGATGGCTGGAACATCGGCACCATTCCACCTGGCCGCGACCATCGCGGAGAACAACGCAGAGAACCTCGCCGGACTGTGCATCTCGCAGCTGACCGTGAAAGGAGCACCTAACCTTTACGGAAGCTGTACCGACGCATTCGACTTCTACTGCAACTCATCACCGTTCGGATCACCCGAGGCGACCCTGATCAGCTGTGGAATGGCACAGATGGCCAACTTCTATCAGATCCCCGGAATCGTCGCAGGTTGCGTATCCGATTCAAAGCTCCCTGATCAGCAGTCCGCCCACGAGAGGACACTCAACGCACTCATGACCACACTGGTCGGTGCAGGGAACCTCACGGGATGCGGAATGATCAACATGGGAATGTCGCACTCATTCGAGCAGATGGTCATCGACAACGATATCGTAGGAATGATCAGGAAGACCTGGGAAGGAATCGATGTCACCAAGGAGACCCTCCTTGAGGAAGTTGTCGAGCAGGTAGGTCCGATGGGAGACTACATCGCGGCCGAGAGTACCCTGTTCAACCTCGATCAGCGTTCCAATCCCGAGATCTTCGACAGGCACATGGTCGACGAGTGGAGAGGAATGGGATCCAAGGGAACCATGGATATCGCACACGAGAAGGTCAAGGACATCATCGCCAACCACGAGCCGATGCCCATCGACAGCGACGTGCGCAAGAGACTGGATGCCCTCATAAAGGAAGCAGACAAGAAATTAGTAAGGATTGAAAAGAAGTGAAAAATCACTTGATAAAGAAGGAAAGAAGGTAAGAAAATGGTTGACCCAATTATTATCGGATTGGATGCAGCATTCACAATCTTCTCTGTGATCGCTCTCGTATACATGTACATGGATATGAAGAAGCACAAAGAGGACACGATCGCTGCATGGCACGCCGGTGGGTGGCAGAAGAAGGCGAAGATCGGAATATCGGCGTTCTTCCTATCCATCCTCGATGTATTCGGAATCGGATGTTACGCCCCTACATATGCGGTATGGAAGATCTTCCACGTCTGCCGTGATGTGCTGTTCCCCGGAACCCTGCTGGTCTGTATGACCACCCAGACCCTGGTGGAGTCCATCTACTGTATGACCGCTATCGATATCGACCCGATCACCGCACTGACTTGCGTTATCACCGCATCCATCGGTGCATTCTTTGGAGCCGGATTCTTCGCGAAGTTCAACCTGAAGAAGATGAGGTTCGCACTCGGTATCGCACTGCTCGTCGTTGCCGCAGTCCTGATCCTCGGAATCCTCGGACTGCTCAACTTCGGTGGAACCGCAATCGGAGTCGACGGATGGAAGCTCGTCGTCCTGAACATCATCACCTTCATACTCGGAGCATTGATGACCATCGGAATCGGATGTTACGCACCCACCCTGGCCGTCGTCTCACTGATGGGAATGGACCCCTCGGTCTCCTGGCCTATCATGATTGGAATGTGTGGAGTTCTGTGCCCTGTCGCAGGAATCAGGTACATCAGGGAGTCCATCGACTCACCCGTACCGGTCTACGACCGTAACATCGCAATCACCTACAACGCTTGCGGATGGATCGGATCGATCGTCGCTATGATCGCTCTGACCTACGGTCTGTTCTCCCTGCCTCTCGCAACCATCAAGATCTTCGTCGTGATCGTCATCGTCTTCACCGCCTGCCTGTTCATCTACGACGGTGTCAAGGACACCACCGACAAGGTCGCGGAGAGGGAAGACGCCGAGATGGCCGCTTACGAAGGCAAGAGTGAGTGATCCCTTTAACCAATACGGAGGCCGGGTTCCCGGCCTCCAAACCCTTTATTTTTCTGATTTTTAGATCAAGCTGTCTGGCTCATGCGATGATAGCCGTCCTTGATAACTATGGATGATAAAAGGGAAGGGGTTTGCCGAACCGGTAAGCGGTTCAGTTGCAGCCGAAGAAGTTGTCCATGTACGTGCAGATGCACTTGGTGGCGTATTTGGGGACTCTCTGCTTGCGGGCATCGAAGACGGGGATCCTGTCGGAGATGAGCTCTCTTGCGTTCACAAGTTTCTCTATATTCTCGGTGTTCCCGCAGTTGGCCTCTTCGATCCTGGCCAGCTCGTCATCGGACAGTTTAGATTTCCTGATGACAAGTTCGTTCCTGATCTGATCCAGATACTGGGCGAATATGTTGAACAGTTTGATGCAGACATCTTCGTTGACCTTCCTGAAGTGTTCCGATCCCATCTCCAGCATGCGGATCTGGTCGTTCACGGAAGGCATGAATGTCATGGAATAGAGTATCATGTCGACCAAACTGCTGGCGTATTTCCTGTTCCCGTGCTTAAACGCCCCATAGTCAAATACCTCTCTCCTGTTGGGTATATCCTGTTCTCAAGGGATTTGAAAACGGCATCGAATACATCGACATCGTCGCCGGCCGTCTTCACTGCGAACTCCAGGCACAAGGACAGGCCCCTGCCGGTCCCGTCGATGCATGATGAGAAATCCTTGGAGAACTTCCTGGTGAGGGCCTCTGCGAAATCCTCCCTCTTGTAGATGGAGTTCTCCCAGTTGCCGATCCTAGACCATGTTTCGGTGCACTCCCTGAACTGACCTAAGATGCACTCGGCCAATCCTTTGATGTACAGTGCGTTCGGATAGTCCGATGATTCGGCAAGAATCTCCGTACTGACGTCATTCATTTCCTTGGGAATTGCTTTGCAGAGAGTGGATTTCAGTTTGAGATCGTACTCGTTGTATTCCAATATTGCACCTCTGTTTCTATTGATTAACATAATTGACCTATTTGATTCTTTATTCTTTGGGTCAGATTGATGATGGAAGTTTTAACCAGTATCCGTAATTAAGTACATCAATAATATATAAAATTATGAACAGCCTTTAAATATCGACGATAGGTAAAGAAAATCGACTTATTGGTCAGAGTTTACAGGCACTCCTTGAAGCCATCGATATATAAGTATAATGGTTATTTTTTTAAACTATCTTGTAATCTTTAAGATTAGTGTTGTACCGATGGTCAACAGTTTACGCAACCACCAGATGGGGCTGAATGGAAACAATCTTTTCGATTACGAACACGAACGTAGGTCTAGATGCGTCGGCTTAGGTGACGCTATGGATGTTTTGTTTGAAACCGTTATTAGTTTTGATTCCAGGAGAGACCCCGGACTTATCAAGGGGTTGGAATTATGAAAGAGGGAAAGGTAAAATCGAAGTTCGAGAGGGTCCTAGGCACATGGGATGTGCTGTCATCGCATTCGGAGCGATGATCGGTTGGGGCTGGGTCGTCTCTTCAGGAAGTTGGATAGAAGGTGGAGGTGCAATAGGTGCCGCACTGGGATTCCTCGTCGGTGGAATCATGGTGTTCTTTGTGGGAAGGACCTATGCAGAACTCATCTCGGCCATGCCGCAGTGTGGCGGAGAGCACGTATACAGCCTGAAAGCGATGGGTCCGGCCGCATCGTTTGTGTGCACATGGGCAATCATTCTGGGATATGCAAGTGTCGTATGTTTCGAGTCTTGTACCCTGCCAATGATCGTGACCTATGTGTGGCCAGACTTCCAGGTTTACTACATGTACACGATAGCTGGATACGACATCTACGCTTCGCAGGTTCTGCTAGCGGCCATAGTTGCCATATTCATCACTTACATCAATATCCGCGGAACGAAAGTCGCTGCGATCGTTCAGACCATATTCACCGCCATCCTGGCGATCATCGGAATCCTGATCATCGCCGGTGCCGCGTTCTCCGGAGATGTGGCGAACCTCGAGGCACAGGCATTCATAGGTGATGATTGGGGAACCGCGTTCAACGGTATCCTGACCGTCGCCATGCTGTCGCCGTTCTTCTTCATCGGATTCGATGTCATCCCTCAGGCAGCTGAGGAGATTAAGGCGCCCCTCAAGAAGGTCGGTACCATTGTCCTCATTTCCGTGGCAATGGCTACTCTGTTCTACGCCCTCATCATCGTCGGTATCGGACTCATCCTGACCCCCGCTG